>NZ_QFRW01000089.1:0-17654 GCF_003265355.1 Glycomyces dulcitolivorans
GTGGCGCCTGGTGCGCGGCCACGGCGTCGCGGGCGCCCCGGACGCGGCCCCCGAGGACGCCAAGCACCGGTACGACGCGCTCGCCTCGGGCGGCGCGACGACCCTCGCGGTGTCCTGGAAGGACGGCGCGCCCGTGTTCGAGGGCGCGCACCGGTCCCTGTCGGGCACCGTCGCGAACCGCTCGGGCGGGGCGACCCCGTGGGGCTCGTGGCTGGCGTGCGAGGAGGCCACCGCCGGGACGGCGGCCGGCTGGGAGGCCCCGCACGGCTACGTCTTCGAGGTCCGGTCGGCGGCCGACGAGGAGTCGGAGCCGGTGCCGCTCAAGGCGATGGGCCGCTTCGCGCACGGCGGCGCCGCGGTCGACCCGCGCACCGGCGCGGTGTACCTGACCGAGGACCAGAACACGGCCGGGTTCTACCGGTTCCTGCCGGACGTCCCCGGCGAGCTCGCCGAGGGCGGGCGGCTCCAGATGCTCAAGGTCGTCGGCGAGTGGAACGCCGAGACTCGCAACGGCCGCCGGGCCGGGCGCAGTGTCTACGCCGAGTGGGTCGACATCGACGACCCGGACCCCGCGGGCGCCGAGGCGGACCCGTACGCGGTGTTCGACCAGGGCTGGGCCCGCGGCGCGGCCGTGTTCGGCCGGCTCCAGGGCTGCTTCTTCGCCGACGGCGCGGTGTACGCCGCGTCCGCGTCGGGCGGCGACGAGGGCGAGGGCCAGCTGTGGGAGTTCCGCCCGCGCGGCCTGCGCGGCGGCACCCTCAAGCTCGTGTTCGAGTCCCCCGACGCCGCGCTCCTGCCGTTCCCCGACGCGATCGCGCTCTCCCCGGCGGGCGGCCTGGTCCTGTGCGAGGGCACCGGACGCGAGGCGCCGGTGCTGCGGGGCCTGACGCGCGAGGGCGAGGTGCTCGACCTCGCCGGCCACGACGGGACCGCCGTGTGGCGCGGGGCCGTGTTCTCGCCGGACGGACGCGTGCTGTTCGCGAACCTGCGGGGCGGGACCCGCGGCGACCGGGCCGAACCGGGCCGCACGGTCGCGATCTGGGGACCCTGGCGGCAGGGCGTCCTCTAGAGAATCTTCACCCTCCGATAGGGCCGGCCCCGCGGTTGCGACCGCGGGGCCGGTCTTTCGCGCTACGCGGCTCCCGGTGCGATGACTTGCAGCCCTTGGTGCTCGGCGGCCGCAGTCAACTCCTTGTCGTACGTGACGAATGCTCCCAGCTGAAAACGAAAGAGCTCAGCTGTGGCCAGGTGGATCGAATCCAGCGTGCCCAGCCTCTGAATGCGGTACGAGATAGCGGTTCGGAGGACCACCCTCGTGTACTCGACCACACCCAAGAGGTCGAGGGTGCTGTTGACCCTCTCGGAAGCCTCCTCTGCCGAATACCCGTGACGGGTCAGCGTGCGGGTCAGCTCCAGCTCCGTCAGTTCGGAGGTGGCCATCGCATCCTCCGCACCAAGCCCCTTCATCCAGGCACGGAGTGCGGCGGACTCGGACTCGGACTTGATCAACTTGATGAGAGCGCAGGAGTCCATGTAGAAGATCAACGCTCCCGGTCCTTCCTCCGGTCGGCGGCGATCATTTCGACGCTGTCCGGAAGATCGGACAGGTCCTCCCAGATCGGAGGCAGTCGACGCCGACTCCGCACCGGCGGCCGCAGTTGACCGGCGGCGACAAGCTCGTCCCAGGGGGTCGGTTCCTCGTTGGGGGCGTGTGGCGTCAAGTCCACGATCGGCTTCCCGTGGTCGGTGACGACTATCCGCGCCCCGGCCGCAACCCTGGCCATGATGCTCGACAGATTGTGGTTGAACTCGCGCAGCCCGATGTATTCCATAGTCACATTGTATTACTTACACCGACTACATTGCCAGATTGCGAAGACACACCGCGTCTCATCGAATTTTCTTCAGGAGAGGGTTCCGGGCGTAGCATTTCACCATGCGATGAATTCCTGTGCTACGGTGAATTCATCATTCGTTTAATTTTGGAGGCCCCGATGCCGTCCACTCCCGCGATCGCGGTGACCGACCTGGTGGTCGATCGCGGCAAGCGCCCCGTCCTCAAGAGCGTCTCGACGGCGATCTCCGCCGGGACCGTCACCGGCCTGCTCGGCCCCTCCGGCTCGGGCAAGACCACGTTCATCCGCTCGGTCGTCGGCACGCAGAAGACCAAGGGCGGCACCGTGACCGTCCTCGGCGAGCCCGCCGGGTCCAAGCCGCTGCGCGGCCGCGTCGCGTACGTCACGCAGGACGCCTCGATCTACCGGGACCTGTCCGTCAAGGCCAACGTCGCCTACTTCGCCGCGCTCTACGGCCGCGGCCGCGCCGAGGCCATGCGCGCCATCGAGCGCGTCGGCATGGGCGACCACGCCGACAAGCTCGCCGGGAACCTCTCCGGCGGCCAGAAGACCCGCACCTCGCTCGCGTGCGCGCTGGTCATCGGACCGGAGGTACTCGTCCTCGACGAGCCGACCGTCGGGCTCGACCCGGTCATCCGCGAGGAGCTGTGGGACCGGTTCCGCGAGCTCGCCGCGGGCGGCGCGACCCTGCTGGTCTCCAGCCACGTCATGGACGAGGCCGACCGCTGCGACCGGCTCCTGCTGCTGCGCGAGGGCCGCTTCATCGCCGACGACACCCCGGCCGACCTGCGCGCCGCCACCGGCACCGCGAACCTCGAAGCCGCGTTCCTCCACCTCATCCGCGAACTCGAAGGGGCGAACTGACATGTCGCTTCGGATCACGTTCATCACCGCCGGGCGCATCCTGCGCCAGCTCCTCAACGACCACCGCACGGTCGGGCTCATCCTCGCCGTGCCCGCGCTCATCATCGCCCTGATCAGCGCCATCATGGACGAAGCGCCGCAGGTCTTCGACAAGACCGGCCTGATCCTGCTGGCCGCGTTCCCGTTCATGCTCATGTTCATGATCACCTCGATCACGCTCCTGCGCGAGCGCACCGGCGGCACGCTGGAGCGGCTCATGACCACCCCGACCGCGAAGCTCGACCTGGTCGTGGGCTACGCGCTCGCGTTCGGGACGGCGGCCGCGGCGCAGACCGCGGTGGCCGCGACGGTCGCGTTCGCGTTCCTGGGCCTGGACACGCAGGGGCCGACGTGGGCGGTGTTCCTCATCTGCATCGTCACCTCGCTGCTGGGGATGGCGCTGGGGCTCTTCGTGTCCGCGTTCGCGACCACCGAGTTCCAGGCGATCCAGTTCATGCCGGTGATCGTGGTGCCGCAGCTGTTCCTGTGCGGCCTGATCTGGCCCGCCGACCAGATGGCCGGCTGGCTCCAGGGCGTCTCGGACGCGCTGCCGCTCACCTACGCGGTCAAGGCGCTCACCGAAGTCCAGCTCAACCCCGACGTCACGGCCGACATGTGGGCCGACCTCGCGGTCGTGTTCGGTGCGGTCGTCGTCGCAACCGTCCTCGGAGCCGCGACGCTCAGGCGGCGGACCAACTAAGGTCGTCACGTGGCGAGAACCAAGCGAACCGGCAGGCGCTCAGGCAACCCCGACACCAGGTCGGAGATCCTGGGCGCCGCCCGGCGCCTGTTCGCCGACGAGGGCTTCGAGTCGGTGTCGATGCGGCGCATCGCCGGGGAGGCCGGGGTCGACCCGTCGCTGATCCACCACTACTTCGGGTCCAAGGACGAGCTGTTCATGGCCGCCATCGAGATCCCCTTCGACCCGGCCCCGGAGGTCGCCGCGGTCCTGAAGACCGGCGACGTCGCGGACGCGGGCGAGCGGCTCATGCACGCGTTCGTCGCGATCTGGGACGGCCCGCACCACGAGAAGCTCCTCGCGGTGGTCCGCACGAGTCTCTCCAAGCCCGCGATGTCGTACGTGCTGCGGCAGCTGTTCGAGCACCGGATCGTCAAGGCCATCGAGGACACCCTCGGCGACCGGGTCGACCACATCCCCGTCCGGGCCTCGTTCATCGCCAGCCAGGTCTTCGGCCTGGTCGTGGCCCGGTACATCCTCAAGCTCGAACCGGTGGCCTCGCTGAACGCCGGCCAGCTCGCCGAGACGATCGGCCCGACCATCGACCGGTACCTGACGATGCCGGTGGAGCACCTGACGCGGGATTCTTGACGGAATCCTGATGCGAGCGAGCCTCACGCGGGTTCGGGACCAGGGCGAACGACCCCTACACTGGCCGCATGCCGATCGTCGACAGCGCCATCTACCGCAAGGGCGTCCGCGAGTCGCACCACGTCACGCTCGACCAGACCTTCGAGGACCTGCACGAGCACGGCGGCTTCGCGTGGATCGGGCTCTACCGGCCCACCGAGGAGGAGCTCGCGGCCGTCGCCGAGGAGTTCGAGCTGCACCACCTCGCGATCCAGGACGCCCAGACCGGCCACCAGCGCCCCAAGCTGGAACGCTACGGCGACACCCTGTTCGTGGTCCTGCGCCCGGCCCGGTACCTGGACGAGACCGAGCAGGTCGAGTTCGGCGAGGTCCACCTGTTCATCGGCCCGAACTTCGCCATCAGCGTCCGCCACGCCGAGAACCCCGACCTCTCGCAGGTCAGGCGCCGCCTCGAAGCCGACCCGGAGCTGCTGGCGCTGGGGCCGCAGGCGGTCCTGTACGCGGTGCTCGACGAGGTCGTCGACGGCTACGAGCCGGTCGTCGCGGGCATGGAGAACGACATCGACGAGATCGAGGACGAGCTGTTCTCGAACGACTCGAACGTGGCCCGCCGCATCTACGAGGTCGCCCGCGAGGCGATGGCGCTCCAGCGGGCCACGCACCCGCTCGTGCGGATCTTCCGGTCCCTGGAGGCCGGGTACGACAAGTACGCCGTCGACATCGAGCTGCGCCGCGACATGCGCGACGTGCTCGACCACGTGCTGCGCACCATCGAGCGCGCCGACACGTTCCGCGCGCTCCTGGAGAACGCCCTCACCGTCCACTCCACGCTGGTGACGCAGGCGCAGAACGAGGAGATGCGCCAGCTGTCGCACGCGAGCATCGAGCAGGGCGACCAGGTCAAGAAGATCAGCTCCTGGGCGGCGATCCTGTTCACCCCGGGCCTGGTCGGCACCGTCTACGGCATGAACTTCACGCACATGCCCGAGCTGAGCTGGACCCTCGGCTACCCGATGGCCCTGGGGATGATGCTCATCTCCGCAGGTCTCTTGTACTGGGCGTTCAAGCGCAGCAACTGGCTCTAAGCGGCGATTCCGAACAGGGACCCGACCGCGTACGTGACGATCATCGTCGCCGCGCCCACGCTCATGATCCGCAGCATCGCGGGGCCCTTCGGGGCGCCGCCGAGGCGCGCCGACGTGTAGCCGGTGAGCGCCAGCGCCGCGACCACCGCGAGCGCGCAGCCCCAGACGCGGACGCCGTCGGGCAGCAGCGTGATCGCCAGCAGCGGCAGCAGCGCGCCGCACGTGAAGCTGATGAACGACGAGATCGCGGCGTGCCAGGGGTTGGTGAGGTCGTCGGGGTCGAGCCCGAACTCGACCGCGGCGTGGGCGCGCAGCGGGTCGCCCTCGGAGAGCTCGCGGGCGGCGCGGTGGGCGGTGGCCTCGGACAGGCCGCGGCGCTCCAGGTTCTCGGCGAGCTCGTCCTCGGCGGCGCCGGGGTCCTCGCGCAGCTCGCGCCGCTCGGCCTCGACGAGGGTCGCCTCGGTGTCGCGCTGGGTGGAGACCGAGGTGTACTCGCCTCCGGCCATCGAGAACGCGCCGGCGACAAGGCCGGCGACGCCCGAGACGAGGATCGTGGACCGGTCGGCGGTCGCACCGGCGACGCCGATGACGATCCCGGCGACCGACACGATGCCGTCGTTCGCGCCCAGGACGCCGGCCCGGAGCCAGTTGAGCCGGTTGCCGATCGAGCCGAGTTCTTCACCACCGTGCGCTTCCACGCCATCAGTGAACCACAGGGTTGCGTCCAGTGGGTCTTCTCACGCGGTGCGTTGTTTCGCCCCGGTGTGGAGTGTTATCTCCAGGCACCGGAAACCGCCTGTCCACTGGGGACCTTTCCCGGGTGGACCCGCCACGATATGGTCGGAACCCCTCCGATGAGAAGGGGCTCGATAATGAGCGAACCCGAAGCCACCCCCGCGCCGCGGTCTGAGGACGAACCGGGGCCAGCGGCCCCGGGCGAGGCGCGATCGGCCGAGACTCCACGCGAGGAGCCGGCCGCGGAGCGAAAAACGGAAGGACCCCCCGGCGACTCCCCCGCCGCGAGCCCGACGCCGCCCGAACCGGCGAGGCAGGCCCTGCCGCCCGTCCAGCAGGGCGTCCTGGTCCCGCCGCCCCCGCCGCAGATGCCGCACGGCAACCCGTACCACCAGCAGGCGTACTACCAGGCGCCGCCGCAGCAGCCGCGCATGATCCTCCCGAACCCGCGCTGGCACCGGCCGCAGCTCAACGCCTCGCAGACGATCGTCCTGCTCGCGTTCGCGGTCGCCCTGTTCGCGGCCTGGTCGGCCTTCCCCGGCGACGGCGTCGGGATCGGTCTGGCGATCACCGGCATCGCCCTGGTCGCGGTGCCGCTCCTGGCCTCAGGCGAGGACGTGCTCCCCCGGCTGCCCGGCGCGGTCATCGTCGCGGCCCTGTGGTCGGTGGCCGCGGTCCGCGACGCCGGCTGGGTGGTCGCACTGTGCGCGGTCGCCGCGTTCGCGCTGACGCCGCTGGCGCTCACGCCCCAGCGGAAGATCAGCGGCACGGTCGTCGCGGTCTGCCTCGGCTGGCTCGAAGGGCTCGCGGAGTCCTTCAAATGGGCCAAGCGCGGGCGGCCCGCGAAGGACGCGCGGAACCCCGGCACGATCCGCCTGATGTGGACCGCGGGCGTCACGGTCTGCCTGCTCCTGGTCTTCGGCGGGCTCTTCGCCGCGGCGGACTCGACGTTCGCCGGCCTGGTCGGGCGGCTGATCCCGGACCTGAACCCGGCCGAGGTCATCCTGCGCCTGGCGCTGGCCGCGATCCTGCTGCCGATCGTGCTGACGTGGATCTACACGGCGGTCGCGAAGCCGGTCTTCGACTCGGCGGAGGGCCGCGAGCACCGCACGGTGTCGCGGTTCGAGCTGGCGATCCCGCTGGGCGCGCTGAACCTCCTGTTCGCGGCGTTCATCGCCGTGCAGGCGCGGGTGTACTTCGGCGGCGAGGACTACGTCATGGACACCGCCGGGCTGACGTTCGCCGAGTACGCGCGGCGCGGCTTCTGGCAGCTCAGCGTCGTCGCGGCACTGTCCCTGGCGCTCATCGCGATCGCCGCGTGGCTGGCGCCCAAGCGCACCAAGGGCGACCGGTGGACGGCCCGGATCATGCTCGGGCTGCTCGCGGTCATGTCGCTGGCGGTCATCGTCTCGGCGGTGTACCGGATGTACACGTACACCGAGAAGTTCGGGCTCACACGGCTGCGGATCTGGATCTTCACCGTCGAGTTCTGGCTCGCGGTGCTGTTCGTGCTGGTCCTGGTGGGCTGCTGGCGCCTGCGGGCGACGTGGCTGCCGCGCGCGGTCCTCGCCTCGGGCGCTTTGACGCTCCTGGGTCTGGCCGCGGCGAACCCCGACGCGCTCATCGCCCGCTACAACATCACCCATGAGAACGACCTGGACCTGGACCTGGCCTACCTGGAGGACCTGTCGGCCGACGCCGCGCCGGAACTGCTGGCGCTGCCGGAGGAGGACCGCGAGTGCCTCCTGAACGAGTGGAGGTCCCCGTCCGAGGAGGATGAGGACGAAGGGGAGGAACCGCGGGACCTCATGGCCTGGAACTGGGGCTTTCAGCGGGCGCAGGACCTGGCCGACGGGGTCGGCGAGCCGTCCGACCCGCTGTGCTTCACCGAGTACGGCGACGTCTACGACTCAGACCGCGACTACGGCGTCGACGGCCCCGAGTGGGACGGCGAGGAGACCGCGTCGATCGAGGACACCGTTCCCGGCGAGGCCGGGTTCTGGCACTGGGACACCTGCGCGCAGTACGACCTCGCGGGCGTGACCGAGTTCTTCGGCACCTCCGCGAACGGCGACCGCGGCGTTGTCCCCGACGACCCGCAGCAGTACGCCGAGGAGCTCGATCCGTCACTCCTCCAAGGCGAACGGGTCCTGCACTGCGGCTACTACGGTCCCGGCTCGCGGTACCTGATGGTCGAGACGTACGAGTGGAACTCGGCCGACGAGGCGCTGGCCGGGGCCATGTACATGCAGCTCGCCGACGAGGTCGACGGGATCTACGAGGTCACCGACATCGCCGAGATCGACGCCGAGGCCACCGCCGGGTACGTCGCGGTGCTGGAGAACGAGATGTACCAGTACACCGAGGTCATGGACAACCTCGTGATGGTGGTGTCGCTGAGCGACACCGCCACCGACCTCACGGCCCGGCCGGTGTGCGACGACCTGGTCTCGCAGTCGTACCAGCTCCACGCCGAGCTGAGCTGACGCGCAGAACCAGGGTCAGCCGCGGAGCCGCTCGGCGGCTTCGCGGCTGGCCTCCATCGCGAAGCGGGCGTAGTCGGGGCTCGCCCCGGCCATGCCGCAAGTGGTGGCAACACTCACCTGCTGCGGGAGCTGCTCGGGCGGGAAGCCGAGGCGGTTCCACAGGGCCAGAACACGGTCGGCCGCGGCCTTGGCGATCCCGGGGTGCGGTTTGCCGAGCGCGGGGACGACGCCGGCGATGAGGCGCCCGCCGCCGTCGAGGTACTCCCCCAGGGCGTCCACGCGCGGGACGTCGTCGGGTTCGAGGATCGTCAGGTCCAGCGAGACCGCCTGCGCGCCGGCCTCCTGGAGGAGCTGCACGGGCACGTCGGGGGCGCAGCAGTGGACGACGACGGGGACGCCGACCGCGTCGGCGACCTCGCGGAGCCGGTCCTGCGCGACCTCGACCGGCACCCGCCGGTAGAAGTCGAGCCCGGACTCGGTGTTCACGCGGCCCGCCAGCGCGGCGGGCAGGCTCGGTTCGTCGAGCTGGATCGACAAGGCGGCCTTCGGCATCCGCGCCTGCGCGGCCGCGATGTGGTTGCGCAGGCCCTCGGCGAGGGACGCGGCGAGGTCGGCGACCGCGCCGGGGTCGGCGAGCATCGCGCCGCCGGTGCGCCGCCACAGGTTCGCGGCGAGCGTGAACGGCCCGACCGCGGTCAAGCGGACCGGCCCGGTCGCGTTGACCTCATGGAGGGCGTCGAGGTCGCGTTCGAGGAAGTCGCGGGCGCGGCGGGCGTCGACGCCGGGCAGGTCGGCGATCTCCCAGCGGAAGGCCCACCATTGGACGGGCAGGCCGGCGAGGAGGGCCGCGCCGCGGCCGATCATGTCGGCGCCGAGGCCGCGGCCGGGGAGTTCGGGCAGGTACGGCCATTCGGGGAGCTCGCCGAACACGATGTTGGCGGCCTCGCCGATGTCGGTTCCGGGGAGGGAGCCGATGCCGGTCGCCACGCCTGAGGGGAGGGCTGCGGCGGCGTCAGACACCGGCGGTCTCCAAGGACTCCACTGTGCCATCCGTCGCGCGGAGCGCGGTGTCGATGGTGCCCGAGGCGAGGACGGCGTCCCCTTGGGCGGCGTCCGGGTCGTAGACGACGAGGGCCTGGCCGGCGGCGACCCCGAACGCGGGCCGGTGGAGGCGCGCGGAGAGGCCGTCGTCCTCGACGGTGACGGTGGCCGGGTAGACCTCGCCGTGGGCGCGGAGCTGGATCTCGGCCTCGAACGTGCCGGTGCGCTCCGCGGCGAGCCAGACGGGCTTGCCGGTGCGGATGCGGTCGACGCGCAGGGCCTCGCGGGGGCCGACCTCGACCCGGTTGTCGACGGGCGTGATCGACAGGACGTAGCGGGGCTTGCCGTCCGCGGCGGGGCGCTTGAGGCCGAGGCCGTGGCGCTGGCCGACGGTGAACTGGTGGGAGCCGTCGTGGCTGCCGAGGACTTCACCGGTGGCCTGGTCGACGATGTCGCCGGTGGCGGAGCCGAGCCGGTTCTTGAGGAACCCGGCGGTGTCGCCGTCGGCGATGAAGCAGATGTCGTGGCTGTCGGGCTTGCGCGCGACGGCGAGCCCGCGGGTCTCGGCCTCGACGCGGACCTGGTCCTTCGGGGTGTCGCCGAGCGGGAACATCGAGTGGGCGAGCTGCGCGGGGGTGAGGACGGCGAGGACGTAGGACTGGTCCTTGCCGGGGTCGACGGCGCGGCGCAGGAGCCCGTCGTCGCCTTTGCGGGCGTAGTGGCCGGTGGCGACGGCGTCGAAGCCGAGGGCCATGGCGCGGTCGAGGACGGCGGCGAACTTGATCTTCTCGTTGCAGCGCAGGCACGGGTTGGGGGTGCGCCCGGCGGCGTACTCGCTGTAGAAGTCCTCCACGACGTCCTCGTGGAAGCGCTCGGCCATGTCCCACACGTAGAAGGGGATGCCGATGACGTCGGCGGCGCGGCGGGCGTCGCGGGAGTCCTCGATGGTGCAGCAGCCGCGGGCCCCGGTCCGGTAGGTCTGGGGGTTCTTGGACAGCGCCAGGTGGACGCCGGTGACGTCGTGCCCGGCCTCGACGGCGCGGGCCGCGGCGACGGCCGAGTCGACTCCGCCGCTCATGGCGGCCAGTACTCGCAGTTTCACGCTTCCCATGCTAGCTACGTGAGCCCGGCGGACTTGGCGCGGCGGACCGCTTCGGGGAGGGCGGCGACGAGCGCGTCGACGTCGGCCTTCGTGGTGGGCCAGCCGAGGGTGAACCGCAGGGAGGAGCGGGCGTCGTCGGGGTCGGCGCCCATGGCGAGCAGCACGTGGGAGGGCTGGGCGATCCCGGCAGAGCAGGCCGAGCCTGTGGCGCATTCGACACCGGCGGCGTCGAGGAGCATCAGGAGCGCGTCGCCTTCGCAGCCGGGGAACGACAGGTGCGCGTTGCCGGGGAGGCGCAGCTCGGGGTCGCCGTTGTAGACGGCGTCGGGGACGGCCAGGCGCAGCCGGGCCACCAGGTCGTCGCGCAGGAGCGCGAGCCGCTGCGACTCGGTCTCCTGGGTGCGCACGGCGTGGACGACCGCTTCGGCGAGCGCGGCGATGCCGGGCACGTCGAGGGTCCCGGAGCGGATCTCGCGCTCCTGGCCGCCGCCGTGCAGGAGCGGGACGGCGGTGACGTCGCGGCGCAGCAGGAGCGCGCCGGTCCCGGTGGGGCCGCCGAGCTTGTGGCCCGACAGGGTCAGGGCGGCGGCGCCGGAGGCGGCGAAGTCGACGGGGACGTGGCCGACGGCCTGGATGGCGTCGGTGTGCACGGGGATGCCGTGTGGTTCGGCGAGCGCGGCGATCTCGGCGATGGGCTGGAGGGTGCCGACCTCGTTGTTCGCCCACATGCAGGTGATCACGGTGATCTCGCCGGCCCGCTCGTCGAGGAGCTCGGCGAGGACGGCCGTGTCGATGCGCCCGATCTTGTCGACGGGCAGCTCGGTGACGTCGGCCTTCTCGTGGTCGCCGAGCCAGGCGACGGCGTCGGCGACGGCGTGGTGCTCGATCGCGGTGGTGACCACGCGGTTGCGGCCGTCGGCGCGCCGGGCCCAGTGGATCCCCTTGACGGCGAGGTTGTCGGCCTCGGTGCCGGAGCCGGTGAAGATGACCTCCCCGGGTTTGGCGGCGAGGGCTTCGGCGATGCGTTCGCGCGCCTCTTCCACGGTGCGGCGGGCGGTGCGCCCGGAACCGTGGAGGGAGGAGGCGTTGCCGAGGGACTGGGCGGTGCGCACGTAGGCGTCGAGCGCTTGGGGGAGCATCGGCGTGGTCGCGGCGTGATCGAGATAGGCCATGGCCTCTCCAGTCTACGTTTGAATTACAGCTCGCAAGCTTCGCCGTGACTGGCGCGTCCCGCGTCACGCCCTCCGCCGGATGCGCCGCACGCAAGCGTGTTCCGCACCGTGGGAAGGGGCCGCGGGGCGTCCCGAGATGTCGGCCTCGGACGCGATGGTTGGCCCGCGATAGAATCTGACGAATCCTCCTACCTTTCCGGTATACAGGAGCCGCCACCCCGGACCGGGTTGCGAAGAGACCGCGCAAGCCGTGTCGAGAGAAAGTGTGTGCCGATGACGCCCGAGCTCGCCGAAGCGCTTCGCACAGGGCCGTTCCACACCGCGCTGCGCGTCGCCATCCAGACCAGCGGCCTCGGCCTCGACCGCATCCGCCACCGCCTCTCCATGCGCGGGATCACGGTGTCGACCACGAGCCTGAGCTACTGGCAGTCCGGGCGCTCGCGCCCCGAGCGGGCCGAGTCGCTCGCGGCCGTCACGGCCCTCGAAGACCTCCTCGAACTCCCCGCCGGGTCCCTGCGGGTCCTCCTCGGCCCCAAGCGCGCCCGCGGCCCCCGCTCGATCCGCGGCCAGCTCCCCCGCCCCGACGCCGTCCTCGGCGGCGACGCGGTCCGCGAGCTGTGCGACAAGGTGCCGGCTTCCCGCGAGCACACCCTCGACATCCTCAGCCAGCAGGTCATCGTGCACGTCGACTCGCAGTGGCAGGAGTCGGTGTTCGAGCTGTCGATGCTGGTTCGGGCGAGGCGCGACGACGTCGACCGGTACATCCTGCTCTACAGGGGCGACACCGGCTGCGACATCGACGACATCGAGTTCAAGCCGGTTCGCGACTGCACGGTCCCGAACGTCCTCCGCCACGACGACGCCCCGGTCGCGCTGGCGGAGATCGTGTTCGACACGCCGCTGCCGAAGGGCGCGACGCACCTGTTCGAGATCGTCGTGCAGGGCAACGGCGGCGTCTCCAGCGGGCACGGGAACGCGTTCCGGTACCCGGTGGACCAGTACTCGCTCCAGGTGCGGTTCTCCTCGGACGCGATCCCGAAGCGGGTGTACCGCTTCGCGCAGTCGAGCCTCCAGAGGGAGAAGCGCGAGACCGGGGACTTGCAGCTGGGCCCGAACCGCACGGTGGCACTGGCGGAGCCGGTGCCGAGGCCGGGCGCACTGGGCATCGGCTGGGAGATCAGCTGACCGGGATCCTATAGGAAATAGGATATACGAAAGGGCGCCCCCGGCTCGAAAGCCGAAGGCGCCCTTTGGAGTCTCTCGTGCTTAATCCTGGTCCCGGAACTTGTTCACGGCCCACCAGGTGCCGGGGAGCAGCAGCGCGGCGAAGACGAGCTTGACGAAGTCGCCGGCGAGGAACGGGATCATGCCCGCGTCAAGGGCCTGGGAGGCGCTCATGTCGAGGGCGACGGCGAGGTAGGGGACGCCGAAGGCGTACATGATGACGTTGCCGATCACCATGAGGCCCACGGTCTTCAGGATGGTGCGGTCGCCGCCGCGCTTGGCGAGAAAGCCGACCGCGACCGCGGCGGCGAGGAAGCCGATGATGTAGCCGAAGGTCGGCATGGCGTACCCGGAGGTCCCCTCGGTGAACCACGGGACGCCGGCGGCGCCGGCGGCGAGGTAGAGCCCGAGGGTCAGGGCCGCGCGCAGCGGGCCGAAGGCGGCGCCGACGAGGAGCACGGTGAACGTGGTGAGCACGAACGGCACCGGGCTGATCTGCGGGATCGTGAACGCGACCTGCGCGGAGGCGCCGACGGCACCGGCACCGGCGAGGACGAGCACCGCATCGCGGGCGACAGCGCGGGCCCGGGTCGAGGCCGGCAGGAGGTCGGCGAGTACGCGGGGCGCGGCAATCGTGGCGGTTGAGGCGACCATTGCGGATTCCTCCAACATCATCTGTAGGTTCTATATAACGAGAGGCTCCGGGAAGCCTAACCCACGACTGTTACGACCGAGTGACGGCCTTCCAGCCCACGAGACGCCGGTGGCCGGTCCCCTTCCGGGAACCGGCCACCGATCTGCTGTCCTACTTGCGCTTCTCGATCTCGTCGAGGGCCTGCGGGAGGACCTGGAAGAGGTCGCCCACGACGCCGAAGTCGGCCATGCCGAAGATCGGGGCGTCGGCGTCCTTGTTGACGGCCACGATGACCCGCGAGGTCTGCATGCCGGCGCGGTGCTGGATCGCGCCCGAGATGCCGGCCGCGACGTACAGCTGCGGGCTCACGGTCGTCCCGGTCTGGCCGACCTGGAACTTGTGCGGGTAGTAGCCCGCGTCGGTCGCCGCGCGCGAGGCACCGACCGCGCCGCCGAGCGAGTCCGCGACGCGCTCGATGAGCGCGAAGTCCTCGGCCGAGCCGACGCCGCGGCCGCCGGAGACGACGATGCGCGCCTCGGACAGGGCCGGGCGGTCGCCGGCGGGCTCGTCGACCCGCTGGGCGACCTTGACGCGCTGGTCGGCCTCGGCCACGGTCGCGTTCACCGTCTCGACCGCGGGCGAACCCGGGGCCGGGGCCGGCTCGGTCGCGCCGGACTTCACCGTGGCGAGCGTGAATCCCTTGGTGGACTTGGACTTCACCACGGTGGCGCCCGCGAAGGCGTCCTGGGTGGCAGTCCCGTCGGCCGCGAGGCCCGAGACGTCGGTCATGAGCCCGTTGTCGAGCGCCACGGCCACGCGGGCCGCGAGGGCCTTGCCCTCGTCGGTGCTCGGGAGCAGGAAGAAGCCCGGGTTCGCGCTGCGCGCCAGGTCGATGAGGACGGTCGCCTTCGGATCGACGAAGTAGTCGTCGGCGCCGGGGGCCTCGACCCGGTACACCTTGGCGGCGCCGTACTCGCCCGCGAGCGAGGCGGCGGCGTCGTCGAAGGCGATCGCGGAGACGTCGCCCAGGGTGCGCGCGAGGGTGAGGACCTCGGCGGCGTGCTTGCCGGAGTTCGGTACGTACACGAGGATGTCGGTCATGGCGGTCTCCTAGATGAACTTCTCGGCGGCGAGGAATTCGGCGAGGGCGGTCCCGCCCTGGCCTTCGTCGGTGACGATCTGGCCGGCGGCGCGCTCGGGGCGCGCGGCGGCCTCGACGACCTCGTTCCAGGCGGCGGCCGGGCCGGCCGCGGCGACGCCGAGGTCGGCGAGGGTCAGCGACTCGACCGGCTTGCGCTTGGCGGCCATGATGCCCTTGAGCGACGGGTAGCGCGGGGTGTTGATGGTGTCCCAGACCGAGACGATCGCGGGCAAGTTCGCAGTGAGCACGTCGTACCCGTTGGCGCGCTGGTGCTCCACGGTGACCGTGGACCCGTCGGTGTCGATCTTGCGGGCGCCGGTCAGGGCCGGGGCGCCGGTGCGGGCGGCCAGGAGCTGCGGCATGACGCCCATGTTCGAGTCGGTGGACTCGGCGCCGGCGATGACGAGGTCCCACTCCAGGCGGCCGAGCGCGGCGGCGAGGATCGCGGAGGTGGCGAGCGCGTCGGAGCCGCCGACGGCCTCGTCCTCGATGTGGACGGCCTTGTCGACGCCCATCGCGAGGGTCTTGCGCACAGTCTCGGTGGCCTGGCCCGGACCGAGGGTCAGGACGGTGACCTCGCCGCCGTGGGCCTCTTTGAGCTGGAGCGCGGCTTCGACGGCGTATTCGTCGAGCTCGCCCATGACGTTGTTGGCGCCGTTGCGGTCCACCCGCAACTGGGCGTCCAGTTGTCTCGCGAGCCCCGAGTCGGGGACCTGCTTGACCAGAACCACGATGTTCATAGACAACCTCCGAGGTCGTTCTTGGCGACACAAACAAGGGCCTTGCACCGACCCTGAGCCTAGGGCCGACTATATCCTACGAAGTTACTATCGAGTAACACCACGGAGGGCGCAACACCCCGGTCCGTTGTTGTACCGGTGGCGCCGGGCAGGCATGATTGACGACATGATCCGCGCGTTCGTCTTCCTCTTCTTGGCGCACCTGGCGCTGGTCATCGCCGCGCTCGCCGACTGCCTTGGGGGCGAGCACCATCCCAGGAAGCTGACGCGCGGGTGGTGGGTGGTCATCATCCTGTTCGTGCCGGTCGCCGGCGGCATCCTCTGGTTCTCGCTGGGCCGGGCCCGCCCGCCGCGGCCCCAGCCGGGGACCGGACGCACCGGCAGCCACGGCGGCCCCCGCGACCCCAAGGGCCCGGTGGCCCCGGACGACGACCCCGACTTCCTGCGCGACATCGACCGCCGCCTCCGCGACGAGAACAAAGAGGACTGACCGAAGACCGTCGTACCCCCGGGTCACTATCGAACCGGGGGCGCCGGCGCGCGGACACACCCGACCTCGGGGGCCGGACCTCAGGCCGACTTCTCGCGGCGGATCCGGACCGGGCGCCGCGGGGTGGCCTTCGTGCGCGGCACGAGCGTGGGATTCACGTTGCGGCGCACCACGTCAGCGGTGATCTCGACCTTCGCGACCTCGTCGGCCCGCGAGGGGATCTCGTACATGACGGGCTGGAGGACCTCCTCCATGATCGCCCGCAGCCCCCGCGCGCCGGTGCCGCGCAGCAGCGCGGACTCGACGATCGGCTCCAGGGCGTCCTCGGCGAACTCCAGCTCGACGCCGTCGAGTTCGAGGAGGCGCTGGTACTGCTTCACCAGGGCGTTCTTCGGCTCGGTCAGGATGCGCAGGAGCGCGGCCTTGTCGAGGTGGTCGACGGTGGTGAGGATCGGCAGGCGCCCGACCATCTCGGGGATGAGCCCGTACTTGAGCAGGTCGTCGGGCATGACCTGGGAGACGAGCGCGTCCTCCTCGCAGGTCTCGGCGTGCAGCGGGGCGGTGAAGCCCACGGTGCGTTTGCCGATGCGGCCCTTGATGATGTCCTCGATCCCGGCGAAGGCGCCGCCGCAGATGAAGAGGATGTTCGTGGTGTCGATCTGGATGTGCTCCTGGTGCGGGTGTTTGCGCCCGCCCTGCGGGGGCACTGACGACACGGTGCCCTCCAGGATTTTCAGGAGCGCCTGCTGCACGCCCTCGCCGGAGACGTCGCGGGTGATCGAGGGGTTCTCGGCCTTGCGTCCGGCCTTGTCGATCTCGTCGATGTAGATGATGCCGGTCTCGGCGCGCTTGACGTCGAAGTCGGCGGCCTGGATGAGCTTGAGGAGGATGTTCTCCACGTCGTCGCCGACGTACCCGGCCTCGGTGAGGGCCGTGGCGTCGGCGATCGCGAACGGGACGTCGAGCATCCGGGCGAGGGTCTGCGCGAGGTGGGTCTTGCCGGAGCCGGTGGGGCCCACCATGAGGATGTTCGACTTCTGGAGCTCGACGTGGTCGCC
The DNA here is from genome assembly GCF_003265355.1 of Glycomyces dulcitolivorans. GTDB lineage: Bacteria > Actinomycetota > Actinomycetes > Mycobacteriales > Micromonosporaceae > Glycomyces > Glycomyces dulcitolivorans. Next base: position 16,998 of record NZ_QFRW01000089.1, read on the forward strand.
GCCGCGGTTCGAGCCGAGCTCGTCGAGCTGGACGCGCTTGTAGTGGTTGTAGACCGCCACCGCGAGCGAGCGCTTCGCGTGGTCCTGGCCGATCACCCACTGGTCGAGGAACTCGACGATCTCCTTGGGCTTGGGGAGGTCCTCCCAGGCCACCTCGGCGTCCTCCGCGAACTCCTCTTCGATGATCTCGTTGCAGAGGTCGATGCACTCGTCGCAGATGTACACGTTGTTCGGGCCGGCGATGAGCTTCCGGACCTGCCGCTGCGACTTCGAGCAGAACGAGCACTTCAAGATCTCGCTGTCACCCAGGCGTGGGGCCATCGCGGTAACTCCCTCCCTCGGCGGCGTGCGATCCAGGGCCGCCGAGCGTGCGTGCTTGCTCCGTTGATTCAGGACGAACGGGTGTCTCGAATCCAGTATTTCGCATTTGCGGCCACTGCGCCAGGGCCGTCTCAGACCGTGTTGGCGGGTCCGGTTCCGGGCGGCGGCGGGTGCCAGCGCCACGGTATCGCGGACGGGCGACATTCGGGGGCGATCGACGGAGGATTCGGGGGTGCGGGGAGCGCGGCGGCCGGTCGGCCGCCGCGCTTCCCGCGGGGCGTCTTACGCGGCCACTTCGGCCGGCAGGGCGTTCTTCTTGCGGTAGGTGAGGACGTT
>NZ_QFRW01000089.1:17702-40259 GCF_003265355.1 Glycomyces dulcitolivorans
CGACCAGGCCGTACGCGACGGCCTCCTGGGCGGTGAAGATCTTGTCGCGCTCGATGTCGCGGCGGACCTTCTCGACGGGCTGGCCGGTGTGGCGGGCGAGGATCTTCTCCAGCTGGTCGCGCATGCGCATGATCTCGCGGGCCTGGATCTCCATGTCCGACGCCTGGCCGAAGGTGCCTTCGGTGGCGGGCTGGTGGACGATCACGCGGGAGTTCGGCAGCGCGGTGCGCTTGCCGGGGGTCCCGGCCGCGAGGAGCACGGCGGCGGCCGAGGCGGCCTGGCCCATGCACACGGTCTGGATGTCCGGGCGCACGTACTGCATGGTGTCGTAGATGGCCATGAGCGCGGTGAGCGAACCGCCGGGCGAGTTGATGTACATGATGATGTCCCGGTCGGGGTCGTTGCCCTCCAGGACGATCAGCTGGCTCATGATGTCGTTCGCCGAGGTGTCGTCCACGGGGGACCCGAGGAAGATGATCCGGTCCTCGAACATCTTGTTGTACGGGTTCATCTCCTTGATCCCGTACGAGGTCTTCTCGGTGAACGACGGGACGATGTAGCGGGCTTGCGGGCCTGCGCCACCGGCCTGGGCGTGGATGTCCATCATCTGATTCCCCCTATTCCTTAGCTAGTTGGCCTCGGCGGGGACGTCGGCCACCCGCTTGACGACGTGGTCGATGAAGCCGTAGTCCTTCGCCTCGGCGGCGGTGAACCAGCGGTCGCGGTCGGAGTCGCGCTCGATCTCCTCGATCGTGCGGCCGGTGTGCTCGGCGACGCGCTCCTGGAACATCTGCTTGGTGTAGAGCATCTGCTCGGCGAGGATCGCGACGTCGGAGGCGGTGCCGCCGATGCCGCCGGAGGGCTGGTGCATCATGATGCGCGCGTGCGGGAGCGCGTAGCGCTTGCCCGCGGTGCCGGCGCACAGGAGCAGCTGGCCCATGGAGGCGGCCATGCCCATGCCGACGGTGGCGACGTCGTTCTTGATGTACTGCATGGTGTCGTAGATGGCCATGCCGTCGTACACCGAGCCGCCGGGCGAGTTGATGTAGAGCTTGATGTCGCGCTGGTCGTCCTCTGCTTCGAGCAGGAGCAGCTGGGCGCACAGGCGGTTGGCGATCTCCGAGTTGACGTCGGAGCCAAGGAACAGGATGTGCTCCTTGAGCAGCCGGTCGAAGACCATGCTGTCCAGGCCGACCGAGGAGGCGTCACCGCCGCCGCGACGGGCGACCGCGTTGACGACGTCCTTCTCCAGCTGCGAGGAGAATGGAATCGAATGCTCCATGTCTTTGCACCTTCGTTCTGTCTCGGCGATATGGGCTCAGCGTTGCGGCTGCCAATCCAGACCTTAGCCCGTCCAGGCGACGATCGGACGCGCCTGGGCTCCGTGTTCGCTGCCAGCAGAGCGCCGCTCGGCGACGGGCCCATTCTGGGGCATAGGCGAAAGGAGCGGCCCGCACCGGGTGTCCGTCGCGGGCCCGGTGGAAACGCGAAGGACCCGGCCGCGGGGCCGGGTCCCTCGGTGCCCGATGCGGGTTACGCGGTGATGTGGAGGAGCAGGTTGGGGCTGCCCTGGACGTCGCTGATCGCGCCGGAGACGGCGGCGCCGGTGAGGGCGGCCGCGACCTGCGCGGGGGTGGCGGTCGGGTGGGCGGACAGGTAGACGGCGGCCGCGCCCGCGACGTGCGGGGAGGCCATGGAGGTGCCGCTCAGCGCCGAGGGGGTGCCGAGGAGGTAGGGCGAGGTGATGTTCTCGCCGGGGGCGAAGAGGTCGACGCAGGAGCCGAAGTTGGAGAAGTCGGCGCGGGCGTCGGACTCGGTGGAGGCGGCGACGGTGATCGCGCCGGGGGTGCGGGCCGGGGAGACGCCGCACGCGTCGGCGGTCTCGTTGCCGGCGGCGACGGCGTAGGTGACGCCGGAGTCGATGGAGGCCGCGACGGCCGCGTCGAGGGCGTCGGAGAGGCCGCCGCCGAGGCTCATGTTCGCGACGGCGGGCTTGACGGCGTTGGCGGTCACCCAGTCGACGCCTTGGATGACGCCGGCGGTGGTGCCGGAGCCGAGGCAGTTGAGGACCTGGACGGGCACGATCGTGACCTCTTTGGCCACACCGTATTCGGTGCCGCCGACGGTGCCGGCGACGTGCGTGCCGTGGCCGTTGCAGTCGAGGCCCTGGAGGCCGGGGAGGATCGCGGAGAAGCCGGTGCCGGTGCGGCCGGAGAAGTCGGCCGTGGAGGCCCAGATCCCGGTGTCGATGATGTAGGCGGTGACGCCTTCGCCGGCGTTCGGGTACGTGTAGGACGCATCCAGCGGGAGGGCGGCCTGGTCGATCCGGTCGAGGCCCCAGGACGGCGGGGCGGTCTGGGTGGCGTCGATGGTGACGGTCTGGTTCTGCTCGACGTAGGCGACGCCGGGGTCGGCGGCGAGGCGCTCGGCCTCGTACTCGGTCATCGAGGCGAGGACGGTGTTCACCGAGTCGAGGACGTCGACGACGTCGCCGCCGAAGTCGTCGACCGTGGCGGTCTTCGCGTCGTCCTCGAAGACGACGATGTAGGAGCCGGGGATGGCGTCGGGGCTGCCGGCGGCGAGGATCTCGCCGGTCTCGGCGCTGGCCGGGGAGGCGGCGAGGCCGGTGAGGGCGAGGGTCGCGGCGCCGGCGGCGAGGAGGAATCGGCGTACGGGGGGATGGTTCACCATCTAGGGTCACCCTTCGGGAGAAAACGGGCTATGGCATCTGTCACAAGGTACCAAGGAATCGCTAGGATCGGTTACCACGAAGTAGTGAAAGTCCGACAATCCCTCACACGACCACAATGGAGTGAATTGTGTCCGGTTCCCCTACCGCCCGTTTGCGTCTGCTCGGCATCCTGTTCTGGCTCGGCGGCGGCGCCGTCATCACGTTCGGCTGGATGGGCATGGCCGAGCTCGCCTACGTCGACGGCCAGATGCCCTACCTCGTCTCCGGAGGCGCGGCCGGCCTCGCGCTGGTCCTGATCGGCTCGACCCTGGTGGTCATGTCGGCCCTGTTCGAGGCCGCCGAGCGCACCGCCCAGCGCACCGTCGATCTGATGAGGCAGGCCGCCGACGAGGCGGTCGCGGCCGCGGAGGCCGCGGAATCCGCCCGAAAGGCCGAAAAGCCCGAGGTCGGGGCGCCCGAGCCGGAGTCCGCGAAAGCCGGCACCGACTGACACCAGGTGTTCTACTCGAAGTATCAAGCGACTCAAGGGGATTCACCGGCCCCGGAAGCGCGCTTCCGGGGCCTGCAAAACCACAGGTCGGGACCTACTGTCGCGCTCTAGTCGAATGTCTGGTAGTTTCGGGCAAGCGCTTCACGAGTGACCTGTGGCACTCGCGTTCGCGCCGGGTCCGCGTGGTCGGCACACGGTCCCGGCAGGCGGTCTTTCGGCCGTCGAATCCCCTTTCCCGAAAAGAGAAGCTCAATGAAGAGAAGACTCGTCCTCAGCGCCGGCACCGCCGGAGCGGCCGCACTGCCCCTCAGCGCGTGCGGGTTCATCGGCGGCGGCGATGAGGAAGGCTCCGCCGACACCATCAAGTTCTGGCTGTCCGGCGACGCCAACCAGGGCGGCGGCTTCCAGAAGATGGCCGACAAGTACTTCGAGGAAACGGGCGTCACCGTCGACATCGACGACATTCCCTACGACGACTTCAACACCCGTCTGCGGAACGCCGCCCAGGCCGACGGCCTTCCCGACCTCGCCCGCGTCACCGCGATCGACCCGATCTGGATGAACCAGCTCGAAGACCTCGCCGACGTCGCCGCCGAGCGCGGCGTCATGGAAAGCCTCCTCGCCGAGAACGAGGAGGGCGCGATCCCGACCTTCCTCACCGACCTCACCGCCGTGGGCCTCTACGTCAACAAGAGCCTCTTCGACCAGGCCGGCGTCGCCTACCCGACCACCGCCGACGGGCTGTGGACCTGGGACCAGTTCATCGCCGCTGTCAAGGAGGTCAAGGACGCGACTGGAGCGCGCTACGGCCTCGTGATGGACCCGTCCTCGCACCGCCTGCGCTCGTTCATGTACCAGTTCGGCTCCGACGGCTTCACCCTCGGCGAGGACTGCACGTACTCGACCAAGGAGGCCGAGACCACCGCCGCCCTCCAGTTCTTCGCCGACATCAACGACGACGACGTCATGCCGAAGTCCGTGTGGGTCTCCGGCGACGACGCGAACGCGCTGTTCAAGAGCGGCCAGGTCGCCGCCTACTACTCCGGCTCCTGGCAGGTCGCCGACTTCCAGGCCAACATCGCCGACTTCGAGTGGGCCTCGGCCCTCATGCCGGCCCAGACGCGCCGCGCCACCAACCTCGGCGGTGGCTACATCGTGGCCTACAAGGGCGAGAAGTCCCAGGCCGCGCTCGACTTCATCAGCTGGCTCTTCGACGCCGCGAACTACACCGAGATCTGCGAGATCTCCGGCTTCCTGCCGGTGGTCCAGGGCCTCGACATCGACTACGGCGACGCCCAGACGAGCTTCGACCTCTACAACGACGAGATCGCCAACTCCGCTCCCGTCGCCGCCGAGCAGGGGAACGCCTCGCTGGAGATGGTCTACAAGGGCCAGAGCTCCGGCAGCGACGCCGACCCGCTCAAGGACGAGGCGATCAAACTCGCCAACGGCGAGCAGGACGTCGCCACGACCATCGCGAACATCATCGCGGGCCTCAACGAGAACATCACCTGCGAGTAGACCTTGACGGCCACCGCCATCGACACCGAACGCCCGGCCGGGCCGCGCCAGCGGCCCGGCAAGGGCCGGCGCCCCAAGTACCGACTCGCGCCGCTCGGCCTCGCCGGGCTCAGCATCGTCCTGTTCGCCGTATTCTTCGTCTGGCCCGGCAGCCTGGGCCTGATCTACTCGTTCACCGACTACACCGGCATCGGGACGTACGACTTCATCGGCCTCGCCAACTACGAGAAGCTGTTCGGCGACCCGACGTTCTACCAGGCGCTCACCCGCAGCCTCCTGTTCGCGGCCTTCAGCGTCCCGCTCATGTACGTCATGTCGCTGACCGTGGCCTCGCTCCTGGTCTCCAACCACGCCAAGGGGAAGTCGGCCGCGAAGGTCGTGTTCTTCTTCCCGTGGCTCATCTCCCCCATCGTCGCCGGCGTCATCTGGCGGTGGATGTTCGGCGAGAGCTTCGGGTTCGTCAACTACGTCGTCTCCACGCTCGGCGGGGACCCGCTCGCGTGGCAGACCGACCCCGACCTGGCGCTCATGGTCGTGGTCATGGCCGCGACCTGGGGCGGCACCGCGTTCAACATGCTCATCTTCATCGCCGCGCTCAAGAACGTCCCGCGCGCCTACTACGAGGCCGCCGAGATCGACGGCGCGAACGCCTGGCAGCGGTTCCGCCACATCACGCTCCCGTCGATCGCGCCCACCTCGTTCCTGGTGGTCCTGCTGTCCTCGCTGGGCGCCATGAAGGAGTTCGCGATGGTCCAGGCCCTCAACGGGGGCGGGCCCGGCACCTCCAACGTCTTCCTCATCCAGTACATCTACGAGACCGGCTTCAAGCGCGCCGACATCGGCTACGCCAGCGCGGTGTCGATGATCCTCCTGGTCATCCTCCTGACCATCGCGCTGCTCCAGATGTGGGTCAACCGGAGGCGAGCCTCATGAGCACCCTGACGACCGCCGCGCCGAAACCGCGCACCCGCAAGGCCCGCAAGGCCAAAGAGCTCGGCAGCTCCATCCCGCTGACGGCGTTCCTGTGGCTGCTGGCCGCCGTGTACGCGTTCCCGATGCTGTGGTTCCTGCTGAGCTCCTTCAAACCCGGCTCCGAACTGTTCCAGTACCCGCTCTCGTTCTTCCCCGAGGACCCCACGGTCGCCGGGTTCGAGAAGGCCTGGGACCGGTTCGACTTCATGCTGTACTTCTCCAACACGCTCGCGGTCGCGCTGACGACCACCGTGCTGACGGTCATGGCGAGCGCCATGACCGGGTACGCGCTCGCGAAGTACCGGGAGCAGCGCTGGGTGCGGATCTTCTTCATCTGCATCCTGGCGACCACGATGCTCCCCACCGAGGTCATCCTCTCCCCCACGTTCCTGGTGATCCGCGACCTCGGCATGTACGACTCGTTCGCCGGGCTCGTGGTGCCGTCGATCCTCACGGCCACCGGCGTGTTCATGTTCCGGCAGTTCTTCCTGTCCGTCCCCGACGACATCGTCGAGGCGGCCCGCATCGACGGCGCCCGCGAGACCGGGATCTTCTTCCGGATCATGCTGCCGATGTCGCGGCCGATCATCATGACGCTGGCGATCTTCTCGTTCCAGTGGCGCTGGAACGACTACGTGTGGCCGCTCATCGTCGTCGGCGACGAGCGCAAGTTCACGCTCCAGATCGCGCTGCGGTCCATCGTGGGGGCCGAGAACATCGACTGGCCGCTGCTGCTGGCCGCGTCGGTGATGTCGATCCTGCCGCTGGTGCTCATCTTCATCGTGTTCCAGAAGTACGTCATGAACGAGGACATCAATGCCGGACTCAAGGACTGAGTTCGCCGCCGCCGTCACGGCGGCGGCCGACGCGCGGGCCCGGGAGGTCCTGGACGGGGCCGACGCGCTGCTGGCGTCCGACCCGCACCACCGGGCGGTCATGAGCGCCGCGAAGGCCCTGGTGGCGTGCGCGGTGAACCCGGACTCGGCGCACTTCGGCTCCCAGGAGGCCGTCGCAGCGGCGGAGCGGCTCGTCGAGCACCTGGCCGGGATGCAGGCGCCGAACGGCCTGTTCGACGGCGAGAACTTCGCCTCGCCCCCGGACACGGCGTTCACCGTCAACGACCTGTGCGACACGTACGCGCTCTTGGAGATCGACCCCGAAGGGCTGTCGGTCCTGGCGGACGGCCTGGAGCGGATCGCGCTCGCCGCGGCCGAGCCGCTGCGGCTCGGCGGGGTCCACACGCCGAACCACCGGTGGGAGCTGTCGTCGGCGCTCGCAAAGCTCCACGAGCACTGGCCCGACGAGCGCCTCGTGGCACGGATTGACCAGTGGCTGGCCGAGGGCGTCGACATCGACGCCGACGGCTGGTACTCCGAGCGCAGCCCGAACTACGCGCTGTGGGTGTCGAACCCGGCGCTCACGGCGATCGGCGCGATCCTGTACCGGCCGCAGCTGCACGACCTGGTGGTGCGCAACCTGGAGGCGATCGCCGCGGCGGTGCTGCCCGACGGGACCGTGGAGACGGTGCACTCGCGGCGGCAGGACCAGACCGGGACGATCCCGTTGGCGCCGTTCCTGATGCAGTTCCGCCGCTTCGCGATCGCGCGCGGGCGCGGGGACTTCGCGGCCGTCGCCAAGTCGATCGGCGAGATCATGTTCCCGGCCGACGCCTTGGCGGAGATCCTGCTGGAGCCGGAACTGGCGGGCCCGCTGCCGCAGGCGGAGCCGCACCGGGCGGCCACGACGGTGTTCAAGGGTTCGGGCCTGGCGGTGGCGCGCGACGGCGACTTCGCGGTGACCGTGTACGGCAGCTCGGACTACGCGGCCCAGGGCCGCATCCGCTCGGGGCTGGCGACGAACCCGACGTTCCTGCGGCTGTTCGCCGGTGAGGCGGTGCTGGACTCGGTCCGGCTCTCCAGGGACTTCTTCGGCCTGGGCCCGTTCCGGGCCGAGAGCTTTGCGGCCGAGGGGAACGCGTTCACGTTGCGGGAGACCGCGAGCGCGGCGTACTACGGGCCGCTGCCCGCGGAGTTCCGGCGCGGGGACGGCGTCTACGCCCTGGTCGACGAGGGCCGCTTCTCGGCGGCGATGGACTTCGCGCACCGCCCGGCCGAGGAGGTCGCGCTGGCGACCGAGGTCCAGGTGGTGCTGGGCGAGCGCGAGGTGCGGCTGACGGTGGAGGCCGATCCGGCCCGGGTCCGCCAAGTCCTGGAGCTGGCTTTCCGCGAGGGCGGGCAGTTCGAGGGCGTGCGGGCGGTCGACGGCGGCTTCGTCCCCGAAGGGACTGCCGCGTACCGCAAGGGCGGGGACCGGATCACGGTCGAGGTCGACGCCATGGGCCCGTTCACCCGCGGCTACCACCCCGGCGAGGACTACACGCACCTGTCGGGAACCGATGCCGCCCAAGGCGTCAGGCTGTACGTTCCGCTGCCGGCGACGGGCCGCTGCACGGTGGTCGTGCGCGCCGAGTAGGAGCAGACGAAAGAGGCGCCCTCCGACGTGGAGGGCGCCTCGTTGCTGTTGGGTGATTACATGGCGCCCACGGCGTAGAGGGTGGCGCCGACGACGGTCATGAGGAGCGCCGAGCCGGGGTGCATCCAGATGGAGGCGCGGATGTCCTTCTTGCCCCAGACGAACCAGACGCCCGGGAGCAGGAAGATGATCTTCGACGGGACCGTCCAGATCGCCCAGAAGTGGTAGATCGAGAACAGGACCGTGTTGAACAGCGGCGCCCAGCGGCCCAGCTGCGGGAGGCGGGACAGGAGGAAGCCGCGGAAGTAGTACTCCTCGATCAGCGGCAGCAGGAACCCGGTGAAGGGCCCGCAGAACAGCAGGGTGATCAGGACGAGGTCCTTGTCGTAGGAGTCGAGGTACGAGGTGCCGGAGGAGCCGGAGCTCTCGAACGTGACCCAGGTGAAGAGGTGGTCGTACGTCCAGGTGTCGAGCGGTGCGAGCGACAGCGACACGATGGTCATGTACAGCAGGAAGCCGATGCCGATCAGCGTGATCTTGCCGCGGGAGAACGGCTTGCCGCGGTAGTTCACCACGCCGTCCATCGTGTACTTGCCGGTCTTCTGCTTGCCCAGCCACAGCAGGCCGAACATGAGCGGGAAGAGCACGATGATGAGCGCGATGGTCCAGGCGGCGAAGATCGGGGCGCCGATGGCGCGGCTGATCGGGGCGCCGACGAGGGCGTAGAAGGCGACGATCAGGCCGCCGGGGACGAGGTGGAGGGCGATGGACAGCGGGATGGAGTGCTTGTCGGCCAGGAGCTTTGCCACGAAGCCGGTCGGCTGCGCGTTGGTCGCGGCGGCCGCGGAGTTCTGCATGTCGTTCATGGAGAGAATGTTCGGGGACCGCGCTGACACGGCACTGACACGGAACTGACAGGGCCGCGCCCGGCCGGCGCCGTTCGGCGCTTGCTGGACGCGGCCCAGGTCAGGCGGTCTCTACGTGTTGTTCCAGGACCACAGGAACTCGGTGGGCATGTCCTCGGAGCTGTTCAGGAAGCCGCCCCAGGCGCGGTGCTCGCCGGCTTCGGCCCAGTCGAAGTCGCACTTCGCCCAGTTGCCGTATCCGAGGTTGTTACGGCAGATGCGCTTGTTGATGGCGCCGTTGTCGGTGCCGATCTCGGCGATCGCGGACTTGCCGTCGGACTGGCCGTCGTAGACGTAGACGGCGTCGGCGGCGTAGTCCACGCAGACCTGGGTCCGGTGGTAGTAGGAGGTGGCGGTCTTGCACTGGCCCTGCACGAGTCCGGCTGCCGAGCCGGTCTGGCAGGCGGTGTCCGCCCGGGGGCACTGGGCCATGTAGTTGTCCTCCGCCATGGCCGCCGACGGCAGTGCGAACACCGCGATCGCGACGGCGGCAAACATGAGGGCGATGCGGGTGGAGGCCCGGTTCAGGGCAGAGTGAAGCCTCTGACTGGTCGTTCTCAAGGGCGTGGTCCGTTCTTGATGTGCGGATTTGACCCTGCGAACTCCTACCCAGTTGCAGGCCAACAGGATACACCGAATGCGATCCACACGAGACAGCCGGTTCGGACCCCGGGGCACTCGGTCGGCGGTGGCCGCGCCCGGCCGGCGGCTCACCGGCCGGGCCCGGCCCGGGTTCAGGCGGCGCTTACTTGCCGGTCCAGGTCCACAGGAGGTCCGTCGGCATCTCCTGGTAACTGATCAGGTAACCGGCCCGAGCGCGGTGCTCGCCGGCTTCGGCCCAGTCGAAGTCGCACTTCGCCCAGGTCCCGTATCCGCGGTTGTTGCGGCAGAGGCGGCTGTTGATGGCGCCGTTGTCGTTGTTGATCTCGGCGATCGCGGACTTGCCGTCGGACTGGCCGTCGTAGACGTAGACGGCGTCGGCGGCGTAGTCCACGCAGATCTGGGTCTTGTGGTAAGCGGCAGGGGCCGTCTTGCACTGGCCCTCGACGAGTCCGGCTGCCGAACCGGTCTGGCAGGCCGTGTCCGCGCGCGTGCACCAGGCGAAGTAGTTGTCCTCCGCCATGGCCGCCGACGGCAGTGCGAACACCGCGATCGCGACGGCGGCGAGCATGAGCGTGATGCGCGTGGAGGCCCGGTTCATGGCAAGGCGGAGCCTCTGACTGGTGGTTCTCAAGGGCGTGATCCGTTCTGTGTGTGCGGATTGAACCCTGCGAACTCCTACCCAGTTGCAGGCCAACAGGATACATGAATTTCGATCCACACGCGACGGCCGGTTCAGGCCCCGGGGAACTCGGCAGGAGATGGCCGCGCCCGGCCGGCGCCTCTCGGCACCCGCGGAGCGCGGCCTCGGCTCTGCGGCCGCTACTTGTCGTCCCACGCCCACAGGAACTCGGTGGGCATCTCCTTGTAGCTGATCAGGTAGCCCGCCCACATGCGGTGCTCACCCGACTCGGCCCAGTCGAAGTTGCACCGCACCCAGGTGCCGAACCCTGTGGTGTTGCGGCAGAAGCGCTTGTGGACACTGCCGTTGTCGGTGCCGATCTCAGCCATCCCGGAGTAGCCGTCGGCCTGGCCGTCGTAGACGTAGACGTAGTCGCCGTCGTACACCACGCATACACGAGTCTTGTGGTATGCGGCGGGGGCGGTCTCGCAGGCCCCCTGCGGGGCCGAGACCGATACGCCGGTCTGGCAGGTCGTCTCGGCCTCGGGACACCACGCGAAGTAGTCGTCAGCCATGGCGGTCGAAGGCAGTGCGAAGACGGCGATGGCGACGGCGGCGAGCATGAGCGCGGCGCGCTTGGAGACCCGGCTGAGCGCGGGTCGGAGCCTCTGGGTTGCTGTTCTCAAGGATGTGATCCGTTCTGTGCATGTGGATTGAACTCTGCAAGCTCCTACCCAGTTGCAGGGCAACAGGATACAACGATTTCAATCCATACCCGACAGTAACTTTCAGGCGCCGAGGTACGCGGCTCTGACGGCGTCGTCGTTGAGGGTGTCGGCACCCGAGCCCGAGACGGTGATGCGGCCCTGCTGCATGACGAACGCGGTGTCGGCCTGGGCGAGGACCCCGGCGTTCTGCTCAACCATGAGCACGGTGGTGCCGCGCTCGTTGATGAGCTTGACGGCGGCGAAGACCTGCTCGGTGAGCTTGGGCGACAGGCCGAGTGACGCCTCGTCGATGAGCAGGAGCCGCGGGGAGGACATCATGCCGCGGCCGATGGCGAGCATCTGCTGCTCGCCGCCGGAGAGGGTCCCGGCGAGCTGGTCGGCGCGCTCGTCGAGTCGGGGGAAGATCGCGGAGACCTCGCGGAGGTTCTCCTTCACGCGGGCGGCGTCGCGGCGGATCGTCCACGCGCCGAGGCGGAGGTTCTGCTTCACGGTGAGGGCCGGGAAGACGTGGCGGCCTTCGGGGACGAGGACGATGCCCTGGCGGACCCGCGCCCCCGGTGATCCTTTGAGGACGGCGCCGTCGTAGCGGATCTCGCCGCCGGTCACGGGCAGGAGCCCGGCGAGGGTCATGAGGGTGGTGCTCTTCCCGGCCCCGTTGAGGCCCAGCAGGACCGCGTTGGAGCCCTCCTCGACGGCGAGGTCCACGCCGTGGAGCACCGGGACGGAGCCGTAGCCGGCGCGGAGATTCTCGACCTCAAGCAGTGCCATGGGATCCGCCTTCCGCGGTCAGGGGCCATTTGGGCGGTTCGCTCGCGGCCGGGAGGGTGACCGTGTCGTCGTCGGGTTCGTCCGCTTCGGCGGCCGCGCCGCCGAGGTAGGCGGCGATGACCTCCGGGTGGCGCTGGATCGCCTCGGGCTCGCCCTCGGTGAGGAGCTTGCCGAAGTTGAGGACGTACACGTAGTCGCAGACCTCGGCGACCAGCGGCACGTGGTGCTCGATCATGAGGATGGTGAGCCGCAGGCGGTCCCGCAGCTCGCGCAGGGTGGCGCCGAGGGTCAGGGCCTCCTCGGGGCTGAGGCCGGAGGCGGGCTCGTCGAGCATGAGCAGCTTCGGGTCGGTCGCGAGGGCCATGGCCATGTCGCAGGTCTTCCTGACGCCGTACGGGAGTTCGCCGGTGCGCTCGTCGGCGACGGCTTCGAGCCCGAAGTACTCGACGATCTCGGCGGCGTCGCGGCGCAGTTCCCTTTCGCGGTGCCAGGTCCCGGCGAGGCCGAGCATCCCGGCCATCGCGGAGTAGCCGGCGCGCTGGTACTGGGCGAGCATGACGTTCTCGGTGACGGTGAGGGAGTCGATGACGCCGAGGTTCTGCCAGGTGCGGGCGATGCCGCGGCGGGCGCGGCGGTGGGTGGGCAGGTGGGAGACGTCCTTGCCGTCGAAGAAGACCCGGCCGCCCTGCGGCTGGTAGATCCCGGTGAGGCAGTTGAAGCAGGAGGTCTTGCCCGCGCCGTTGGGGCCGATGAGGCCGACGATCTGGCCTTCGCGCACCGACAGCGAGAGGTCGTTGAGGACCTGGAGCCCGCCGAAGCGCAGGGAGAGTCCCTCCACTTTGAGCAGTTGATGCCGCTTCATCGCTTGCCTCCCTTGGTGAGCCAGCGCGTGGCGGGTCTGAGGAGCTGGCCGAGGCCGCCGGGGAAGAAGCGGAGGACGACCAGGAGCATGACGACCACGATGAACGGCGGCAGGACGTGGTAGACCGCCTCGTTGAGGAACGGCGGCTGCCAGGGGAGCCCGGCGAGGAAGTTCGGGAGGGTCAGGGGCAGCAGGGCGAAGAACGCGGAGGCGAGGACGACGCCGAGGCGCGAGCGCAGGCCGCCGACGACGGTCATGAGGACCCACACGAGGGCCACCTGGAACTCGAAGTCCATGGCCTGGACGATCTGGTTCCAGTGGGCGAACAGGCCGCCCGCGAGCCCGGCGGCGAGGCCGGAGAGGCTGAACGCGGCGAGCTTGTAGCCGGTGGTGTTGATGCCCAATGTGGAGGCGATGCGCTCGTCGTTGCGGACCGCGGCGAGCGCGCGTCCGGCCTTGGTCGAGACGAGCCGCCAGTCGGCGTAGAGGACGAGGGCGAGCACGCCGAGGCACAGGAGCGCGAAGGCGCGGTCGCCGGAGAGGATCTCGGGCCGGGGCGCGAAGGCGCCCGCGCCGCCGCCGGTGAACTCGCGCCAGTTGAAGATCGTGGTCTCGGCGGTGAGGCCGAACGCGAGGGTGACGAGCGCGAGGTAGAGGCCGGTGACGCGCAGGGCGACCATGCCGACGATCGCGGCGGTGGCCATGCCGGCGAGGGCGCCCGCGGCGAGGCCGAAGCCGAGCGGGAGGCCGATGCGGGTGGCGGCGAATGCGGCGGTGAACGCGCCGATGCCGACGAACGCCTGGTGGCCCAGGGAGATCTGGCCCGCGTGCCCGGTGAGGGTGTTGATGGAGAGGCCGATGATCGCGTAGATCGCGGCGCGGCTGATGCGCTGGGCCCACACGTCGCCGCCGAGGACGAGCGGGAGGGACGCGAGCGCGAGGAGCGCGACGATGATCGTGACGCGCAGGAGCAGGCCGAAGCGGCGCTGGACTTTGACGCGCGCGAAGGTCATGGTGGCGGTGGCCATCTACGCCTCCTTCCCGAGCAGGCCTTGGGGTCTGATGAGGAGGACGAGCATGAGGAGGGCGAAGACGCCGAGTTCGGCGGCGCCGGGGACCTTGAGCTGCTGTCCGAGGAGGTAGATGCCGAGGTTCTGGACGACGCCGATGGCGATGCCTCCCAGAAAGGCTCCGGGGAGGCTGGTCATGCCGCCGAGGACGGCGGCGGCGAAGGCGGGCACCAGCATCGTGAGGGTCATGAACCCGGGGGTGAAGATCCCGACGGGCGCGTACAGGAGTCCGGCGATGCCGCCGAGGAGCGCGGCCATGCCCCACACGAGCCGCGAGATCGCGACGGGGCTGATGCCGACGACCTGGGCGGCGCGGGTGTCCTGTGAGGACGCGAGGACGGCGAGGCCGAGGTCGGTCTTGAAGAACCAGGCCATCGCGGCGGCGAGCACGGCGAGGACGGCGAGCAGGATGAGCTGCTGCGGGAGGATGCCCGCGCCGAGGATGTTGAGGCCGGTGCCTGCCATGAGCGGGGGCATGACGCGCGGGATCGGTTGGCCGAGGAGGACGATGATCGCGATCGTGAAGAGCGCGACCCCGACGAGGGCGACGAGCATGATCGTGCGGGACGCGGATTCCAAGGGCCGTACGATGACGCGCTCTACCGTCAGGCCCATGGCGACGGCGGCGGCGAGGCCACCGACGATGCCGACCCAGTAGGGGAGGCCGAGGTTGACGACGAGGTAGAACGCCGCGAAGGCCGCGACGCCGCCGAACTCGCCTTGGGCGAAGTTGAAGACGCGCTTGGCCTTGTAGACGAGGACGATGCCGACGGCGAGCAGCCCGTAGACCGCGCCCTGGAAGATCCCCAGTGCGAAGAAGGCGCCCATGTCAGAACCCGCTCACGAACGCGTAGTCGGTCTCGTAGTGGCCGCCGCCGTCGCAGACGTTGCGCAGGACGCTCACCTGGGTGGCGCCGAACGGGCCGTTCTTGTAGTTCAGGTCGGGGAAGACGCCGGTGGAGAAGCTCGATCCGGCGACGGCGTCGAGGAACGCGCCCCGGTCGAGGTCCTCCCCGGCCTTCTCCAGCATCTGGTGGAGCACTTTGGACTGTCCCCACATCATCCAGGTGACGTCGTCGGCCTCGATGCCGGCGGCGTCGACGGCGGCGAGGAAGCCGGGGTCGTACTCGCCGGCGTCGGCGAACGCGGGGGTCGGGTTGAAGAACCGGGCGCCTTCGGTGGAACTGGCTGCGCTGCAACCGGTCGAGGCGACCTGGTCGAGGCCCATGCTGACGCCGACGCCGACGAACTGGGGGCGGCAGCCGGAGGCGGCGGCCATCTCCAGGTAGAAGGTGGGGCTGGTGAGGACGAAGACGGCGTCGTAGTTGCCGACGGTGCCGGTGCAGAGGTTCCCGGCGGCGGAGGAGCCGCGCTCGTTCTTGTCGGGGCGGACCACGTCGACGTCGCCGAACGCGTCGGTGAAGCCCTCGACGGCGTCGTCGAAGTTCGGGGTGTTGGTGACGACGGCGGCGACGCGGGAGGCGTCGGTGACGCCGAGCTCGTTCTTGATGTAGTCGGCGAGGATCGGCGTCTGCTGCCGGTAGGTCATCGACGCCGCGAAGTACGTGTCGAGGTCGCCCATGCCGGTCTGCGTGACGCCGGTGGACAGGTACGGGACGTCCTCGCTCGCGGCGTACTGGGCGCACGCCTGGATCTGGTCGGTGCCGCCGGCGCCGATGAGCGCGAACGCCTTCTGCTCCTCGGCCATGGTCTGGCAGACCTGGCGGGCCGTGGAGGGCCGGTACTGGTCGTCGGCGAACACCGTGGTGACGGTGCGGCCGTTGATCTCGACCGGGCCGCCGTCGTTGCCGTACTGCCAGTAGAGGTCCTTGCCGGACTCGAAGGACTCCTGCTTGAGCGGGGCCGCGCCGGTGAGGGGCGCGTGGATGCCGATGGTGATGGTGGAGTCGGTGACGCCGGTGGTGTCGCCGTTCCCGGCGTTCCCGTTGTCGTTCCCTCCACCGCCGCCTCCGCCGCCACTGTCCCCTTCGGACCCGCCGCCGTCGCTGTCGGTGCCGCCGCCGGAGGCGTCGGTGCCGTCGGTCCCCTCGGTGCCGGTGCCGTCCGAGTCGCCTTCGAGGCCGTTGTCGCCGCCGGCCTCGACGAAGTCGTCGTGGACGCCCGCGTACTGGCCGCAGGCGGGCAGCACGAGGATCAGCGCCAGGAGTGCCAGCGCGGAGTGCCCCCGCCTCATGGGCGGTCACCCCGCCCGGTCAGGCGCTGCCACAGGCCCGCGGGAATGGGCAGGGCCCAGCCGCGGCGGTCGAGGTTGTGGGCGCGGATGCGGTCGATCGCGCCGTTGCCGCCCGCGGCGGCGCCGGAGGCGCCCATGACGGTGTGCAGCAGGTAGGCGCCGACGAGGGCCGCGGGGATGAGCGTCCACACGTACCAGGGCGCGGCGGGGACGAACGGCTCGTACGCGGCCGGCTCCATCTCCTCGGTGGAGGCCGGGGCCTCAGTCGCGGACTCCTCGGCGCCTTCGGCGCCGCCTCCCCCGGAGCCGCCGCCACCGCCCGAACTGCCGCCGCTGGTCCCGGAGTCGTCGGTGCCGCCTTCGGGCGCGCCGTCGTCCTCGGGGGCGCCGGGGACGAACGAGAAGGCCGCGCCGAGGCGGTAGGCGGTGGCCTCGTACTCGTCGACGGGGGTCTGGGTGTCGTCGCGCAGCGGGAGCTTGAGGTTGACCTGCCACGTGTCGATCGGGGTGGCGTCGTCCATGACGGGCATGAACATGACGCCGTAGTTCGCGAACGGGTCCTGGCCCCAGTCCTTCGCCATCGCGGTGAGGTCGAAGGTCCAGGTGGGGAGCGGGACCTCGACGACCTCGGGGCTCTCGCCGCCGTTCTCGACGGCCTCCTGGGCGGCGGCGAGGAGCTCCTCGGCCTCGGCGACCGCGTCGGGGTCGGGTTCGGCGCGCTCGCCGGTGACGCAGCCGTCGCCGACGGGAGGCTGGACGTCCCACATCTCGGCCTCGCCGCCGGACCACGCCTCGGTGATCGGGCAGGCCTGGACGAGCTTGCCGAGGGGGTTGAACGTGGGCGAGTCGCCCGCGTCATTGCCTTCGGCGACGGTGAGCTTGAAGTCGGTGATCTGCGAGCCCTCGGGGACGCCGCGCTCGGCGAGGTTGAACGACAGGGACGAGACCTTGGTGTTCTCCCCCAGTTCGACGGCCACGGGCATGGTCGTCGTCGCCTGGGGGTTGGGGAGCTCGACCTGCTGGGCGAGCGCGCCGAGTTCGAGGGTCTCGTCGATCTGGCGGGACCAGTACCAGGAGACGGCGTCGGCGCCGTAATCGAATTGGAGGTCCTCGCCTCCCGCGTCGTCTTGGGCGGCGGCCGGGGCGGGCCAGGCGAGGAGGGCGGCCGCGACCAGGGCCGCGGCGGCGGTGACCGGGGCGGAACCGTACCGGTTGGGAATCATGGGGGGCACTCCCAGGGACGTTGCGTCGTTGCATCGAAGAGGTTAGATACACACCATAGGTGAAAGTGACGATCGTCTCTACCCGTGAGTAGCAAAAAATTCCGGCAGATCCCCACTTAGCCTGCCCAATCATCCGAAAAGGACTAGGGGCCCAACGCATTCGCGTTGGGCCCCTAGTGAATCCGTTCGGAGTGGTTACTCCTCGGTCTTGTCCTCGTCGTCGGCCCCGTCGGCGTCCGCGGCGACCTCGCCGGCCTTCTGGCGGCCCGGGAACAGGTCGTCCTCGGTCAGCTCGGCGCCGTTGGCGTCGACGACCGACGCCTCCTTGACGACCTCTTCGAGGGCGAGCTGCTGGCGCAGCGACGCGGCGATCTGCTGGAGGCCGCCGTTCGTGCGCAGCTCGTCCACGAACTTCTGGAACTGGTCCTGCGGGACGCCGCGCTGCTGGGCCTGGCGCACGACCTCGGCGGTCATGAGCTCGCCGGAGACCTCAAGCTCGCGGTCGCGGGCGATCTTGCCCAGGATGATCGACTGGCGCAGGTTCGACTCGACGTCGTCGCGCAGCTCCTGGTCGAACTCCTCCGCGGTCTTGCCGACCATCGACAGGTAGTCCTCGAAGCCGCCCGCGATCTGCTGGACCTGCTCCTGGAGGTGACCGCGCGTGTGCTCGATCTCCTCGTCGACGGTCTTCTCCGGCAGCGGCAGCTCGACGGCCTCGATGAGGGCCTCAAGCGTCTTCGCGCGCGCCTCGTTGGCCTTGCCGGTCTTCCCGGCGGTCTCCAGGCGCTCGCGGGTCGCGGAGCGCAGCTCTTCGAGGGTGTCGTACGGGCTGGCCATCTCGGCGAAGTCGTCGTCGAGGTCGGGGAGCTCGCGCTCCTTGACCTGGGTGACCTTGACCTCGACCTGGGCGTTCTCGCCCTCCTGCTCGCCCGCGAGGGTCGACTCGATGGTCTTCTCGTCGCCCGCGGACATGCCGATGAGGGCCTCGTCCAGGCCGTCGAGGAGGTTGCCGGAGCCGACCTCGTGGCTCATGCCGGTGACGGACCCGCCCTCGACCTCTTCGCCGCCCTGGGTGGCGCGCAGGTCGATCTGCACGAAGTCGCCCTCGGCGGCGGCGCGCTCGACGGTCTTCAGGGAGGAGAAGCGCAGGCGCTGGGACTCGATGTCCGCGTCCACGTCCTCCTCGGAGACGTCGCCGGCCTCGACGGTCACCTTGAGGGACGCGAAGTCGGGAAGCGAGAACTCGGGGGTCACGTCGGTCTCGACGGTGAACTCGAACGGCTTGCCGTCCTCGATCGGCTTGACCTCGGTCAGCTCGGGGCGGCCCAGCGCGTTCACCTCGTTCTCGGTGACGGCCTTGTTCAGGTTCGCCTGCACGGCCGGGTCCATCGCCTGGGCGTAGACCGAGTCCTTGCCGATGCGCTGGTCGATCACCTGGCGGGGCGCCTTGCCGGGCCGGAAGCCGGGGACGCGGATCTGCTGCCCGACGCTCTTGTACGCCTCGTTGATGAACGGCGCCAGCTCTTCGAACGGCACCTCGACCGACAGCCGCACCCTGGTCGGGCTCAGGGTCTCGACAGTGCTCTTCACAGACGTACTCCTAGATCAGATATCGCTCAATTGCTTTCGCGTCGGCCGGATGCCTGATCCGAACCGTGGGCCGCCGGCAGCGCAGCACAGACCCCCGCTCCGACCGAGTCTAGGCCGCCGGGGGCTCGCGGCCCCGCCGGGTGTGGTCGATATCGCCACACGTCACTGTTGAGCTGCGACGCGGCCGGCCGGGCCGCCGGTAGCCGAGATCACTTAGACTACGGCCTGCAATCGTTCTCCCGAGGAGTCGCCATGCCCACCCCCCACACCCGTCGCCCCACCCGCCGGCGCCGCTCCGCGACGCCTCTCCCCAAACCGGAGTAAACGCTGTGGCTTCAAAGACCCTGCTCGTGTTCACGAAGACGACCGGCTTCCGGCACGACTCCATCCCGGCCGGGGTCGAGGCGGTCAAGCGCATCGCGGCCGACCTGGGCGCGGAGGTCGAGCACACCGAGGACTCCGCCGTCCACGACCCGGTCGAGCTCGCGCGCTTCGCCGCGGTCGTCTGGCTTTCACCCTCCGGTGACGTCCTCGGGGAGCTGGAGCGGGCCGCGCTCGCGGACTACGTGACCGGTGGCGGCGGCTGGGCCGGCGTCCACGGCGCCTCGACCGCGGAGAAGTCGTGGCCGTTCTTCAAGGAGCTGGTGGGCGCGCGCTTCATCGGCCACCCGCCGGGGTGCACGCCCGGCGAGATCGACGTGAAGATCGCCGACCACCCGTCGACCGCGCACCTGCCGAAGCGGTGGGCGTGGACCGACGAGTGGTACAGCTTCGACGAGCGGCCCCAGCACGTCGAGGTCCTCCTCGAAGCCGACGAGACGACCTACGAGGCCGGCGACCTGGCCATGGGCGCCCCGCACCCCCTCGCCTGGCACCGGCGCCTCGAAGCGGGGCAGTGCTTCTATACCGCGCTCGGGCACGACGCGAGCGCCTACGAGGACGAGGTCTTCCTGGGCCACCTCACCGGCGGCATCCAGAGCGTGCTGCCGAGCAAGTGATCTGGGCCACGTACGATGGCGGGGTTCGTCCCCGTCCCCGGCAGGTGGCCCCATGAGCGATCCCGTCCGCGTCCTGGTAGCCGACATCGGCTCGGTCCTGTTCGCCTTCGACCCCGACCGGCGCCTGGAGCTCCTCTCCGCCCGCACCGGGCTTCCGGGGCGGGAGCTGCACGCGCGGCTGTTCGCCTCCGGGTTCGAGACGCGCTGCGAGGCGGGCGAGTTCACCGCCGACCAGATCCGCGACGAGGTGGCGGCGCTGACCGGCTTCGACGGGAGCACGCAGGAGCTGAGCGGGCTGTGGACCTCGGCGTTCACTCTTGACGAGGCGGTCCTGGACTGCTTCACCGAGGCGGGCGCGGTGCTCGCGGTGTTCTCCAACAACGGGCCGCTGTTCGCGGAGTTCTTCGGCGAGCGGTTCCCCGAGGCGGCGCAGTGGTTCCGGTACCGGTACTTCGCGTGCCGATTGAAGGCCCGCAAGCCCGAGGACGAGGCGTACGAGCAGGTCGAACAGGGCTTGGAAGCGGCCTTCGGAGCGGCGCGGGAGGACCTGCTGCTCGTCGACGACAACGTCCAGAACACGGCCCGGGCCGCGGCGCGGGGCTGGCGCTCGCACACGTTCACCGACGCCGACTCGCTCCGGGCGGTCCTCCGCGCACGGTGAGGCGATGCGCTACACTTGCCTGCGTTCCGCTCACGCGGACGTGCGGGTGTAGCTCAATGGTAGAGTCTCAGTCTTCCAAACTGATTGCGCGGGTTCGATTCCCGTCACCCGCTCCAATCCGGCCCGCGATGCGGGCCTTTTTCATGGCGAAGCGCCCCGGGCCGGACGGCCCGGGGCGCTTCGTCGTTTTCGGTCGGCCGTTCAGGCTCGACCGTTGCGACTCACCTGCTGAAGCTCAGCCTTTGCACCTCATCCTTTGAGAAATGCGGCGTTGCACTCCCGCTGAAGCGCCTCGTCGGCCCACATCGGGTGCTGCGGGGCGGCGTTGGAGCAGACGATCGACCCCCAGGCGCCGACCCGGACCGAATGGGCGATCGCGTCACGGCAGATCGCGGCCCCGACCGGGCCCTCCTCGAAGCGGCCGTCGCGCGGCGTGTAGCCGACCCAGCCTTCGCCGAAGTAGACGGGGACGCCGAGGCGCTTCGCATGGTCGGCGGCGGTGTCGATCCAGTCGCGGAGGCGGTTCGCCATCGCGTGCCGGTGGGCGCCATAGCCCTCGTAGAGCCACCGGTCGAACCGCTCGGGATCGCACCAGTCGTGGACGTAGATCTCCGAAGGCTGCATGATCGAAGCCTTGAGCTTCCACGCCTTCTCGGGCGGCAGGCGCCAATCCTCGATCCGGGGCGCGCCCGGCCGGAGGATCGCCGCGTCGGCTCGCTCCTGCGGGAACTCGGCGGGCGGACGGCGCAGGCCGAACTCCTCGATGAGGTCGTCGAGGACCCCGTAGACATAAGGGTGGAAGGCGAGCGCGGTCGCATTGCGCGGCAGGCCCCTGAGGGATCCGAGCGGAACGCCGCCGTAGTTCGGGGCGCAGGGGACTTCCGGATGCCGGGCCTGAAACGCGGCGATGCCGGCCTCAAGACGACCTTGAAGCTCGACCACGGCGTCCTCGACGCCGGGCAGGCCCTCGGTGAGATGTCCGATCTGGACTTCGTTGTGCGGCTCGACGCAGGCGATCACATGGGCGAGCCCGTGCTCGGCGAGAAAGTCGACCAGATCCGCCTGCGCCTCACCGAGAACGGTGAGGCGATCCTCGGGCGCGACCGCGTGCAGAGCCTCATACCAATCCGGATCAGCGGCGAAGGCGGGGCTCTGCTGGTACTCCCAAGAGGAGGAGATCACCGAGACACCGTGCCGATCGGCGGCACGGAAGAAGTCAAGCAAGTGAGCCCTGGCATCAATGACCGTAGTTTCCCGGACGTCATACCACCGAACCCGAGAACCGTATTCACCGCCAAGAGGCTCGATACGCAACGAGCTGGTGTCAAGCCCAGACCTGAATATCAGGAAAGGCATCGCGCAGATCCGGACGGCGTTGTACCCGAGCTCCACCGCCTTCGCAAAGGCGGCATCGAGATCCTCGAACGGCTCACCGGGGCCGGTGCGCACATACCAGGAGAAGTCCCAGAGGGTCATCGCAAGGCGTTCGGGCAGGTGGCTGGGGATGGCAGTCTTCATGAATCCTCCTCAATAGTGAGTCGGGTCTCACCGACCCGTATCAGTGTCACAGTTTCGACCGCTACCCCGTCCTCTGTCCAACGCACCGCCGGATCAACCCAGACACCGGTAGCGCGGCACCAGGGAAGGAATTCGAGCCGAACAGAACGAAGGGAGGTGACATCAATGTCCCAAGGGCGGCCATGCCAGAAGTGATCGCCGATCAACTGCTCCCCCGCATAGGCACGAGCGACGTCGCCGGTCCACACGACCCGCAACAGAGTCCGATCCGCGGCGGACTCAGGCAGGTCGACATGGACCACCGCAGCACCGGAGTAGTCAGTGGGCGCACTGAGGCGATCCATAGGGCCGCCATAACGAGGGGCCGAGCTCAAGGCCGAATAAAGGCCGGGAACAGGCGCAGGAACGGGAGCGGCCGCAAGGGCGGGCGAGTGGACGGGAGTGAGGCCGAGCGCAGAGGCAGGAGTGGTGGGCAAAGGCGCGAGTACGGGCCCGGGCCCGGGCGCCAGGACAGGCCCAAGGGCGAGAGTGGGGGCGGTGGCCGGCGCGGGAGTGGGGGCAAGCCCTGATGCGGAGGTGGTGGGCGCCAGCGCACGGACAGGCCCAGAGGCGGAGTCGGGGGTGGAGGCGGACACGGGCGCGGGTGTGGGTGTGGGTGTGGGGGCGGTGGT
>NZ_QFRW01000009.1:0-324 GCF_003265355.1 Glycomyces dulcitolivorans
CACCGCGACCAGGAGCGACGCCTTGCCGCCGGCCCGGCGCGCGCGGGACGGGGACTGCGGCGACGCTGCCGCGGGCGCGTCGAAGGCCGCTTCGGCCTCGGCGTCGCCCAACCCGGGATAGTCCGCCCTCAGGCACAGCAGCAGCTGCTCCTCCGCGGCCAGGAGCCGGTCGGTGCGCAGGTGCTCGGGGTCGGCGAATTCGAGCCCGTGCCCGGCGGCGGCCGCGAGCGCCTCGGCGGCGATCACGGTCGGCCCGGCCCCCGCGTCCTCCCAGGCCACGTAGTGGACGAGCGCGACCGCGCCCCCCGCCGCGGGGGCCGGGCC
>NZ_QFRW01000009.1:371-9685 GCF_003265355.1 Glycomyces dulcitolivorans
GCCAGTCCGCGGCGACGACCAGGTCGAAGCGGTCGGCCTCGACGCCGCGTTCGAGCAGCGCCCGCGGCGCCGGGAACGGCCGAACGGGGGCGGACGCGGGCAGCAGGGACTTCTCCTTGCCCTGCTGGATGCGCTTGTGCCACTGGCGGAACGCGCTGTTGTACGCGAAGCGGTCGGGCGTCACCCAGGTGGCGGAGACGTCCCCGTCCGACAGGGAGCCCTCGCGCTGGCGCACGACGGTGAGGAAGTCGCCGTACATGAGGCGGACGCGGTGGCGGCCGAAGTGCCGCTGGATGCGGAGCTTGAACTCGGTGTCGCCGCTCTTGAGGACGGTGTCGTAGAAGCCGATGCGCTCGCGGACCGCCGCGGTCCGGTACATGATCGAGGTCGACCGCGGCTCGGTCAGGCGCAGGACCGGCGAGATCGCGGGTTCGAGGTCCGCGGTGCAGCGGATGCCCTCGGCGACGGTCATGACCAGGTCCGGTTCGGCCCGGAACGGGGCGATCTGCCGTTCGAGCCAGCGCGGGTGCGC
The DNA here is from genome assembly GCF_003265355.1 of Glycomyces dulcitolivorans. Lineage (GTDB taxonomy): Bacteria > Actinomycetota > Actinomycetes > Mycobacteriales > Micromonosporaceae > Glycomyces > Glycomyces dulcitolivorans. Next base: position 904 of record NZ_QFRW01000009.1, read on the forward strand.
CCAGTCGTCGGAGTCGAGCCCGGTCGTGTACGCGCCCGCGGCGACGCCCATGGCCCGGTTCCGGGCCCGGTACGTGCCGCCGTTGACGCGCTGGCGCAGCAGCCGCACCCGCTCGTCGAGCCCGGCGGCCTCCAGGAGGACGGCGTCGTACTCCGGTTCGGAGGCGTCGTCGACGAGCAGCAGCTCGAAGCGCCTCCAGGTCTGGCCGAGCACGGACTTCACCGCGGTCAGGAGCTCGGGTCCGGGCCGGAAGCAGGTCATGACGACCGAGACGAGCGGGCCGTCCTCGATCGCCTTCGCGCGCTTGGGGACGAGGCGGGCGAGGAGGTTGTCCTCGGGGCCGCTCTCGGCGAGTTCGAGGTCGCGCCAGCCGGCGAAGTCGAGGAACGCGGGGAGCCAGCGCCCGGTGTCGGCGGGACCGGCGGCGCGCAGGACGGCGTACTCGGCGGCCTTCCACCACGTCTTCGGCACGCGGCCGTAGGTGCGGCGCAGCGATTCGAGGAGCGCGGTGTCGCCGTGGAGGGCGGCGAGGCGCACGTGGGCGATCTGGTCGCGCTCGGGGACCGCGGCGCCGAGGATTCGCTGCGCGCGCGCGTACATGGCGAGGGCGGCGCGGTGGTCGCCGTCGTCGAGGGGCTGCGCGGCGAGCGCGTACGCGAGGTCGCAGTACGCGGCGAGGTTGAGTTCGGAGGCGTCGGCGGCGTCGAGCCCGGTGTAGCCGTCCGCGGAGCGCCGCCTGGGGGCGGCGAGGGCCGCGAGGAGCATCCGGCCGGTCCGCGAGCGGAACCGGAAGGCGTTGTCGAGCACGGCGCCGGAGCCGGAACGGCCTGCGACGTGCGGCAGCGCCGAGTCGAGGTACTCGGCAAGGGTGGCGGAGGCCATGCTCGTCCTGTTCCGATCGCAAGAGATTGCCCCCGGCCCGATGGCGGCTGGGGGCGCGGGAGGGGTGATACATGAATTTTACCCGCAACCACCAATCCGATTGCGACTGGTGAGGTGCGTTGTGCCCCCCGCGACCACCGGATTCGCATGAAAACGGCGCTTCGGTTTCAAGTGATGCGGAATTGGACGGGCTATGCGGGCGGGGCGTCCCCGCCGCGCTTGAGTACCAGGGTGCCGTGGTCGTGGCCGAGCGATTCGAGGGTGAACCCCTCCATCTCGTCGGCCCAGCGCTCGCCGATGGCGCGCTCGTCGGGGCGGCGGGTGTCGTCGAGGACGACGAGCGCGTCCTCGGCGAGGCGGTCGACGAGGAGGGGCACGGCGGGGTACCGGGCCTCGGGCCCGACCGACGCGGGCGGACCGTCCACGAGCAGGAGGTCGAAGGGGCCCTTCGGGATGCATTCGAGGTCGTACCAGCGCCAGGCGGTGTCGCCGACGCCGACGTCGGCGAGCGGCGCGTCGACGATCTCGGCCCAGTCGGCGAGGCCGCGCTCCTCGATGAGCTGCCGCGTGGCGGCGGCGAACCTCGGGTCGTGCTCCAGGGCGACGACGCGTCCTTCGCCGCGGGCCCGGAACGCGTAGGCCAGGATCACCGTCGAGGTGCCGGAGCCGCATTCGAGGACGCTGGAGCGGCCGAACTCGGCGACCTCGCGGTAGAGGTAGCGGGCGAGGTCGGCGCCGGCCGCCCAGCCGTGCATCGGCGGCAGGGCCCGGTCGGGCTCGATGTCGCGGTAGAGGGCGGTGAGGTCCTCGACCTCGGCGTAGACGATGCGGTTCCATTCGCGCACGAGGCGGCGGGTCATGCGCGGGATGGCCTCGACGTCCTCGCGGACCGCCGCGATCGCCGCGGTGACCCGCTCGGTCTTGTCGTCCTCGCGGACGAGGCGGCGGGTGTCGCCGGGGACCTGCCGGATGCGGGCGTACGTGGCGTCGATGCGCTCGGCGAGGTGGCGCTGCCCCTGCTCCTGGGACTCCTGGAGGCGCTTGACGCGCCGGGAGAGCACGGCGACCTTGTCGCCGAGGTTCGCGACGGCCGCGTGCCGCCGCCGCTCCTCGGCCTGGGCCCGGCGGGACTGGCGCCACAGGAGCAGTGCGGCCCCGGCCAGTGCGGTTGAGAACAGCGCGTACCCGGCGAGGGGCGCGCCTCCGAGGGCGTATCCGGCGGCGGCCGCGGCGGCGAGGGCCGCGATCCCGGCGAGGGCGGCGCGGATCCGGAAGCTCATGGTGATCGCCTAACTCGTGCTGAGGAGTGGTCGAGGGTGGTGCTTCCGCGGCCGCGGTCCGGGTCGGGCGCGGGGCCGCCGCCCGCCGGTCCGGCGTGCCTGCGAGCCGATCCTATCCAAGCACCCGAGGACTGCTCAGCCGAGTCCGACAGGGCCCGGCAGCGCCTCGCGGAGCCTGCTGGAGAGGTCGTCGTAGTAGTCCTCGACGTAGTGGAACGGGGCGAGGCCCCAGCGGTGGTCGGGCTCGGCGACGAGGAGCCCGGGGTCGGGTTCGACGCGGACGGCCCGGTCCCCGAGCGCGGATTCGAGGGTCGTGTAGGCCCGTTCGAGCCAGTGGTTGACGGCCCTGCCCCGCTCGGCCTCCGCGAGCGGGCGGCCCTCGACGTCCCGGACGGCCCAGTAGGCGCGGTGGACGACGACCGGCTGCTGCGGGAGCAGGGACGCGAGCCGCCGGCAGGCGGTGGCGAACGGGCCGTGCTCGGCGAGGTCGTGGTCCTCGGGGACCGGGGTGGTCCCCTTGCGCTTCGCCAGGCGCGTCCGCTTGAAGTAGCTCGACGCGGTCACGATGCCGGATCCGGTGCGCACCAGCGGGGAGCGCTCGTCGATCAGGTCGATGACCACGGGGTGGTCGAGGTCGGGGAGGACCTCCGCGGCGGTCTTGCGGTGGTCCTCCTCGATGACCCTGCGCTGGAACGCGGAGTCGAGGGCGACCTCGCCCGGGTCGATCGGGGTCGGCGCCGACACCAGGCTCTGGACCCTGGTGCGGGAGAAGAAGTGGACGGGCGGCGGCAGCGGATCTCGCCCGAGGTCGGCGGCGTCCCGGGTGACGCACGAGCCGACGAGCGAGTACGTCGGCGGTGCAACCGTCATCGGCGTGCGGCTCCTGTCAAGCACTGGTTCGTTTCGAGTCCAGTGGGATTGTATCCGCTCAGTGGGGCGCGTGATCCGGGCGCGGCTCCGCCCCGGTGCCGGGTGGGGCGGTTCAGACGCGCGCGTGCGCGGGAACGGTCAGCAGCGCGCGGATCTGCGCGGCGAGGTACTCGTGGTACTGGGGAACGAAGTGGAACGGCTCGTGGCCCCAGCGGTTGTACGGGTCGGGGACCCGCAGCTCCTGGGGCATCGAGACGACGGCCGCCCGCGGGCCGAGCGCGCGGATGAAGAGGTCGTAGGCGGGGAACAGCCAGGCGTTGTGCCGCTGGGACTCGGCGAGGCGCCCGACGGGGGAGCCGTCGGCCTCGTGCTCGGCCCAGAACGTCCGGTGCACGATGACCCGCTGGTCGGGACGCAGGAGCGCGGCGAAGCGGTGGCACGCCTCGGCGAAGGGGCCGTCGGCGCGCAGCTCGGTGTCCTCCTTGACCTTCCGCTGGCCGCTGCGGCCCAGGAAGTCCTTCTTGAACGCGCTGGTGGCGGTCACGATGCCGTGCCCGGTGTGGACCATGCGGAGCCGCTCGTCGCCGAGGTCGACCACCAGCGGGTGGTCGAGCCGCGGGAGCGCCTGCGCGGCGGTCTTGCGGTGCTCGTTGAGGATGACCCGCCGGTTGAAGGCGTTCTCGGTCGAGATCTCGGCCGGGTCGATCGGCGTCGGCGTCGAGACGACGCTCTGGATGCGGGTGCGCGAGAAGTACCGGACCGGCCTGCCCAGCGGGGCACGGCCGACGTCGGCGGCGTCCCGGGTGACGCAGGTGCCGAGGATCGAGTAGCGCAGTGGTTCGGGGGTCATGAGCCTGTCGCTTCCTGCCAAGGAAATATACGAGAGTCATTCATACGGGGCTCGGTCGACTATAACAGGCCCATCTCCCACCGACCGCCACGAACCCGGGCGATAGCGCTCAATTGGACAAAGTGGAGGATCTCAAGCGGACGTGCCGATCCGGTCAGTCCGCGGAACCCCACGACCCGTCGTCGGCGAGGACCGGTTCGTACCGCTCCAGCCAGTGCGCGAACAGGCTCGCCCAGTGCAGGACCCGCACGTGGGCCATCTTCACCCGGGCCGGGTCGAGGTCCGCCGGTTCGAGCAGGCGCGCCCGCGCCTCGGCCGTGAACAGCCCCGTGACGGTCGCCGAGGCGCGGATGCGGTCGGTGGCCGCCTTGAGCGCCGCCGCGCTCGCCTGGCGGCGCGCCTTCCACCGGACGCCTTCGGGCAGCGGGTCGTTCGTCGACGGCAGACCGGCGACCGCCGGGTCGGCGACCGCGAGCATGCGCCGGTAGAACCCGCCGCCGATCTTGTCCCCCAAGGGCACCCGCAACGCCGCCGCAAGGACCTCGGGGTGCAGGAACGGGAATTCGAGGGCGACCTCGGGCCCCATGAGCCACAGCGGCGCGGGGGCGATCGATTTGGCGGTCCGCGTGCGCAGGGTCGCGAGCGTCGCGGCCGAGTGGTGCCCGGCGAACCCGCCGGCCGCCGCCGTGAACCCGAGCAGGCTCCGCTCGGTGAAGGCGCCGAGCACCTCGGGCCGCAGCAGCGTGTTCGTGCGGAGCCGCCCGCCTTCGAGCTCCTCCCACATCAGCCGGACGCCTTCGCTCCCTTCCGGAACCGGCGCCGCGGGCGCGAGCAGCGCCTTGAAGAGCACGTCGCCCGCGAGGCCGTCGAGGACCGGCGCGCCCGCCCGGTGCAGCTCCCGGCACAGCGGCATGAGCCAGGTGTGGAGCGTGGTCTGGAAGGCGGTCCGCTCGCGGACCTCCGCGTAGTCCTCGGCCCAGGCGTCCTCGCCGGGGACGAGGACCTGCTGCCGGACGCCGAGCGCCTCGGCCACCGGCCCCGCGTAGTCCAGGTCGAGGTCGAGCCCGTCGTCGGGACTGGTCGTCCAGGCCCGCATCCGCCGGTTCCGCTTGGCGGCCAGGGAACCCAGCAGCCGCGAGTCCCAGCCGCCGCTGAGCGTGAGCACGGTCCGGCGCGGCGCCCGCAGCACCTGCGCGACCGCGTCCACCGCGTCGGCCGGGCCGAACCCGGGGTCGGGCTCGACCGAGGTCCACGACGGCTCGAACGACTCCAGGCGCAGCCGCCCGTCGTGCCACACCCAGGCCTCGGCCGCGCGCAGCCGCTTGACCTCTGCGAACGGGGTGGCGTCGCCGACGGGGCCGGTCAGCGCGAGCGTCGACGCCCAGGCGTCCCAGTCGACGTGCAGCTTCGAGTCGCCGAGGCCGAGCAGCGGTTCGATGCGGCCCGCGAAGTAGACGGCGCCGCCGATCCGGCGGTAGTAGAGGTCCTGCATGCCGAGCGCGTCCGTGTGGACCGCGACGGCGCCGTCGTCGCCGGTCTCGACGCCCGCCGCGAGCCTCGCCTCGGACGCCTCCCGCCAGGTGCGCGGCGGCGGGCCCTCGGCGAGCGCACCCCACCAGCGGCCCCGGCGGTCCCGGCCCCGCCAGGACGGGAGGCGGCCCGATCCGAGCAGCCGCAGGCGGTCGCCGTCGACGGCGGTCCTGACCCGCGCGGGCGCCTGCGCGGCGAGCTCGTCGAGGAGCGAGCGGTCCACGTCGCCGATCGCGCCGCACGCGAACGGGCGGGCCCGGAAGTCGAGGCGGTGTTCGGGCGGAGAGGTGTGCATGAAGGCGTCCCGGGTGAGGGTGGGGCCCGGCGTCAGAAGGGCGGCCGGTCGGCGGCGAATCTACCAGTCCCCGGGCACGGAAGCGGGCGGGGAGCCGAGGCTCCCCGCCCTGCTGCGAGTCCTTCGGGCCGGTGCTAGACCAGGCCCTTCTTCTCCAGGGCCGAGCAGGCCGTGTCGACGATCTTGCCGGTCACGAGGTAGGGGTCCATGTTCGCGTTGGGGCGGCGGTCTTCGAGGTAGCCCTTCTTGTCCTTCTCGACCTGCCACGGGATGCGGATCGAGGCGCCGCGGTTGGAGACGCCGTAGGAGAACTGGGTGTAGTGGGCGGTCTCGTGGGCGCCGGTGAGGCGGTCGGCGATGCCGTCGCCGTAGACGGCGATGTGCTCGGCGGCCTTCTCGCCCAGGGCCTCGCACGCGGCGATGATGGGCTCGTAGTCCTCGCGCATCGCCTTGGTGGAGAAGTTGGTGTGGCAGCCGGCGCCGTTCCAGTCGCCCTTGGCGGGCTTGGGGTCGATCGTCGCGGAGACGTTCCACTCCTCGGCGGTGCGGTACAGCAGCCAGCGGGCCAGCCACAGCGAGTCGGAGACTTCGAGGGCGGACGCGGGGCCGACCTGGAACTCCCACTGGCCGGGCATGACCTCGGCGTTGATGCCGGAGATCGGGAGGCCGGCGGCGAGGCAGTTGTCGAGGTGCTTCTCGACGATCTCGCGGCCGAAGATCTCGTCGGAGCCGACGCCGCAGTAGTAGCCGCCCTGGGGGGCCGGGAAGCCGCCCTCGGGGAAGCCGAGGGGGCGGTCGCCCACCATGAAGGTGTACTCCTGCTCGATGCCGAACCAGGACTCCTGGGCGGCGAACTTCTCGGCGATCTCGGCCGTGGCGGCGCGGGTGTTGGAGGGGTGCGGGGTGAAGTCGATGTCGAGGACCTCGCACAGGACCAGGATGTGCTCGCCGCCGCGGATCGGGTCCGGAACGACCTTGACCGGGCGCAGCACGCAGTCCGAGGTGTGGCCCTCGGCCTGGTTCGTGCTGGAGCCGTCGAAGCCCCAGATCGGCGGCTCTTCGCCGGCTCCGAGGATCTTGGTCTTGGAACGCAGCTTGGCCGTCGGCTCGGTGCCGTCGATCCAGATGTACTCGGCTTTGATGGCCATCAGGTGGGAGCCCTTCTTCATGACGCGGTCCAGCTCGGGGGCTCGGACCGGGCCGGAGGCATGCCCTGGGTCGAGCCGTGAGGCTGTGCTGCCACGCTCCCAAAAAGCAATTTCCCGCTCGTTGATCACTTGTAAACAGTGTGTTAACCGGTGCTGTGCGTGAGCAGTGAGGGGCTGTGAGTCCCTCTCGCCCTATTTAGGGAATAAAATCTGATTCACCCCGTATCCCCGGTTGGTCCGTTCTCGTTCATACAGGTGCGAGCGGCGAGACCGCTCGCGCTCAGGTTCAGGACGACGGGGGAGACGATGGGACGCATCGCGGAAGGCAGCGGGTACTCTCGCCGCCTCGGCGTGCTCCGGTTCCTCCTCGGCGCCGCGCTCACAGCATTCGGCTCCCTGCTATTGGGGGCCTTCGCAATGGCGACTTCCGCTTGGGCATCAGACGATTCCGCAGCATCGCAGGGCCTTGCCGCGATGACCGACCCCCTCTCCGCAGAGGTGTCCGACATGTCGCGCCTGGCCGCGCGACTGGTCCCGCAGAACCAGCAGGGACATCGGACGCCGGCGGGACAGGGGGAGGTCACGGGGCTGGTGTCGGGCCTTTCCGAGCCGATGGGATCACTGGTGGACGAGACGGACTCAGCCGTGCACCACATGCTGCCGGGCGGCTCCGAACCCGGCTTGCTCGACCTGGACGACAAGTCCGTCGGAGACGGCACCGCCGAAGTAGTGGCACCGCTGGTGGGAACCCTCGTGCAGGGAACGGCGTCCATTGCGGACCGCCCCGCCCCCGTGGTGTCCGGTGTCTATGAGACTGTCGCGCCCCCGACCGATCAGGTCGGCGACTGGGCGCGACTGGTGACCGATGGCCTGCGTCTCGGCGACGCGACGACGCCCGGGAGCGTCCTCGCCGCTGCCGCAGGACAGCCGAGCTTCACCACACTTGCGGCGAATTCCGACTCCAGCGAGGTGGCGGCGGCGCTCCGAGGAGCGCCCAGCGGCCGGCCGGCCGCCGCCTTCGAGTGCTCCGCAGCCGATCACGGCACGCGGGGGACGGGCCAGTCCGAGGTCGAAGAGGTGCGCGGCACGCCGCGCACCGCCGCAAAGCCGTGGGGACACCACGGCCCCGCGCTTCCCGACCTGAAGATCATCCCCGGTGGAGCCACTGGCTCGACCGCCGGTATCAGCGTCGACAGCGGCCACAACGCTGTCTGCGTCTCCCCGTCCGCCGGGGGGGAAGAGGTGTCACTCTCCCGCACGGTGATCGGGGAATTGGGGCGGCCGTTGGACCGCGCCGCCGAGCTGTCCGTCGCCCCAGACTAGGGCCGCCGCGCGTCGACGCGCGGGGAACGAAGTCCGCCTTCGCATCTCCCCACCGGCAGCGCCCGGGGCCACGGTCCCGGTCGCCCTCCGGCGCGCCGACGCGCGGCAGGCCGTCACCGCCGCCTCCGCAGGGGGCGACGGAAATCCGAAGTAAGCCGCCCGAACGGTCGGGCGCACAACCCAGAAGGAAACCGCAACTCATGCGCAAGGCTCTCACCGTTGCCGCCGTCGCCGCCGGCGCCGCCGCTCTCTCCGCCGCCCCCGCGATGGCCGGCGGCAACAACTCCGGCGTGACCGCCGGCCCCGTCAGCCTCGTCAACATCGACGCCTCCTCGGCGGCGCACTGGCAGATCTGCGGCCAGAACGTGCTGACCCAGTCCTTCGGCCAGGTCTGCGACAACCGCGACCACATCGGCGAGGGCCCGCAGTCCGGCGTCACCGCCGGCGACGTGTCCCTGGGCAACCTGGACATCTCGGACGCCGCCCACTGGCAGATCTGCGGCCAGAACGTCGGCGTCGCGCCGTCGCTCGACCAGCAGTGCCTGAACTACGACCACCTGAACGAGTAGGACTTCCCAGGCCGGGCCGGCCGCACGGCCGGCCC
>NZ_QFRW01000090.1 GCF_003265355.1 Glycomyces dulcitolivorans
GACGAGTTCGGCCGCGGCGACGGCGGCCTCGGCGCGGCCGATGCGGGCCCGCACGGGCGCGAGGTGTTCGAGGCCGCGGCCCCTGACGTGGGCGGCGGCGGCGTCGACGGCCGCGTGCGCGACCCCGGTGTAGACGGCGGCGTAGGAGGCGACGAGCCACTGCGGCATGGCCTCGGCGAGCAGGAGCGCGAGCCCTTCGACGCCGCCCAGGAGCGCGTCGGGGCCGACCTCGACGTCGAAGTGGACGTCGTGGCTTCCCGTGGCGCGCATGCCGAGGGAGTCCCAGGTCTCCTCGACGCGGATGCCCTCCCCCGCCGGGACGAGGAAGTGCGAGACCAGCGGCTCCTCGGCGTCGGCGTCGCGGGCGGTCACGAGGTAGGCGTCCACGTGCCCCGACCCGGACACGAACGCCTTCGCTCCGCTGATGCGGAAGCCGTCCCCGCTGCGGCGGTAGAACGTCGTGGTCTTCGACAGGCGCGAGCCGCCGCCGCGCTCGCTCATCGCGACCCCGTACAGCGCCCCGCCCGCGGCCGCTTCGAGGGCCTTGTCGCGGGCGGCGAAGAAGCTCTCGGGCGCGCCGAGGGCGCGCACCAGGTGCTCGGGGGTCTGGGCGAGCGCGCCGGTGACGGAGGCGTGCATGTTGAAGATGAGCGCCGTCGAGCCCGCGCCGCGGGCCAGGGCCGCCGCGACCGCGGCGTACTCGGCGAAGCTCGCGCCGAAGCCGCCCAGGTGCTCGGGGACCATGAGCCCGGTCAGCCCGGCCGCGCGCAGCTCCGCGAAGTCGGCTTCGGGGAAGCGTCCCCGCTCGTCGTGGGCCGCGGCCCGTTCGGCGAACCGCGGCGCGAGCTCGCGCGCCAGCGCGAGCGCCTCGCCGCCCCTGGTCGGTGATGGCATGAGCGTCCTCTTTTCTCAAGAGTCCGCCCGGTACCCGTTGCTGGGCCTAGCCGGCGGGGACCCCAGTATGGAGGAGCAGCGCGACGTCGACAAGGGCCACGAGGAGCACCACGTGGAAGGCCGCGCGCGAACCGGGCCGGCGTCCGAGGACGAGTCCGGTGATGAGGACGGCGGCGGCGAAGGGGACCGCGGCCAGGACCAGGAGCGAGGGCGGGCCGGGCGGGCCGAACGCGAGGAGCGCGGAGGCGGTGAGGACGAGCGCGGCGGCCAGGAGGCGGGTCGCGGTGGCGCCCAGGCGGTGCGGGAGGCCGCGCACACCGGTGGCGGCGTCGGCGGCGAGGTCGGGCAGGACGTTCACGAAGTGCGCGCCGGACCCGAGGGCGGCCGCGGCGGCGGTCAGCCACAGGGGCGGCCAGGGTGAGCCGGGTGCGCCGAGGGACACGATCGCGGGGAGCAGTCCGAAGGAGATCGCGAAGGGCGCCACGGAGAACGCGGTGGACTTGACGCCGAGGTCGTAGGCCCACGCGGAGACCAGGGCGGCGAGGTGGGCGAGGGTGGCGGGGACGCCGGAGACGAGGGTGAGCAGGACCGCGGCGGGCGCGGCGAGGGAGACCGCGGCGGAGACGAGCGCGGGGTGGATCTCGCCGGTGGCGAGGGGTTTGCCGGCGCGGCCGGACTGGGCGTCGCGGGGCGCGTCGACGAGGTCGTTGAGCCAGCCGACCGACAGCTGGCCGAGCAGGATCGCGAGGGCGATCGCGATGATCCCGGGGATGGAGCGGCCGGTGGAGGCGGCGAGTCCGGCGGTGACGAGGGTGACTGCGAGGGCGGGGAGCGGATGGGACGCTTGGACGAGCGCTTTGAGCATCGCCGCGGCCGTTGTCATGCGGATCAGTGTGCCACCCTGACCGTATGCGACGCCAGACCCGAAGGCCCCGACCGAACGACCCGGCCATGTACGACCGCCTCGCCGGGGAGTGGTGGCGGCCGCGGGGCGTCTTCGCGATGCTGCACTGGCTGGCGGCGGCCCGCGGGGCGCTGATCCCGGCCGCGGAGCGGCCGGGGGCGGTCCTGGTGGATCTGGGCTGCGGGGCGGGGCTCCTCGCCCCGCACGTGGAGGGCAAGGGCTACACGCACATCGGGGTGGACCTGTCGGTCGAGTCGCTGCGGCTGGCGGCGACGCACGGGGTGCTGGCGGTGCGCGGGGACGTGTGCGCGGTGCCGCTGCCGGACGGGTGCGCGGATGTGGTGGCGGCCGGGGAGATCCTGGAGCACGTCGCGGATCTGCCCGGGGCCGTGGCGGAGGCGTGCCGGCTCCTGCGTCCGGGCGGGCTGCTCGTCGTCGACACGCTCGCGGCGACGGCCCTGTGCCGGTTCCTGGCGATCACGGTGGCCGAGCGCCTCCCGCGGATCGCGGTGCGCGGCGTGCACGACCCGGCGCTGCTGGTGGACCGGGAGGTCCTGGTCGCGGAGTGCGCCCGGCACGGGGTGGACCTGACGCTGCGCGGCATCCGGCCGTCCCTCGTGGACGCCCTGCTGTGGGCGCTGGGGCGCCGCGCCGGGGTCCGCATGGTCGCGGCCCCGACGACGGCGGTCCTGTTCCAGGCGTGGGGGACGGTCAGGACGGGGCGTTGACCTCGGCGAGGACCACGGCCAGCGCCCAGATGACGAACACGTCGAACGCGATGATGAGCAGCGCCCACAGCGGGTAGTAGGGCAGGAAGAAGAACTGGTTGAGCGCCGACACGGCGGCCAGGCCGATGCCGACGCCGTAGGCCCAGGCGCGTCCCATGAGGACGAACAGGCCGGTGAGGGCGAGCAGGGCGCCCAGCACGATGTGGATCCAGCCCCAGCCGGAGGTGTCGATCGCGAAGGTGTAGTCGGCGACCGTGGCGAAGATCCGGTCGTTGGCGACCGCGGCGATGCCCTCGAACAGCTGGAACAGGCCCACGGTGATCATCAGGGCGCCTGCGACCACCGCGCCCGCGGTGGCCCAGGCGAGCCTGCCGTCTTCTTCGGACATTTCCGACTCCTCACGTTCGCGCGCTTTGCTCCTGTGTACCCCCGCCCGGGCCGGGCGGGGGCGAAACGCGCGAATCGGTCGGGGGTCAGCGGGTGCGCAGGTCCACGTCGATGTAGCGCGGGCGGTACAGGTGCGCGTCGGCGTACAGGTCGTCGCCTTCGAAGCTGTTCACGTTGTAGGTGATCAGGAGGGTGTCGCGGTCGCCGAGGTTGGGGTGGGCCTTGGCGTTGTAAGTGAAGACGTTCCCGCCGGTCTCGGGGGTCTCGTACAGGACGGTCTTGCCGGTGTACGGGCCTGCGAGGTCGTCGGCGCGGTACATGACGATCTTGGCGCTGAGCGGCTCGGTGGCGTCGCCGGTCACGAGCGTGAACTTGCCCTGGTAGCGCTGGACGCTGAACTCGTTGGAGACGCCTTCGAGGATGCGGGTGGAGGTGTTCGGGTCGGTCGACCAGGTCCCGTCGGCGTAGTACTCCCAGGGGGCGGCGGCGAGGCCGCCGGCGGGGACGCGGGCGAGGTGGGCGAACTTCTGCGCCTGGTTGTCCTCGACGCCGAACACGTACGTGTATTCAACGTCCTCGTAGATGGCCGAGCCCCAGTTCACGGTGGACTCGGGGAGGTCGGTGATCGCGGTGAGGCTCATGTCGTCGGTGTCGAAGGTGGCGACGGCGTTCCCGGCGAACGCGAAGTCGAAGACGCCGCTGCCGGTCTTGACGAATTCGAGGAGCATCACCTTGAGGGTGTCGCCCTCGACGGTCCCGTCGCCGAACCAGTACCAGTTCTGCATCTCGTCGCCGCCGGGGACCTTGACGAGGGACTCGGGGGCGGCCTCGGTGCCGCCGGTGACGGTCGTGAGGCCCCGGCCGTCGTCGACGATGATCGAGTTGTGGAGGAACGGCGAGTCGATCGGGCGGCTGAGGTCGTCGTTCACCTCGCCCATGAACGTGTCCGAGTACAGCCACGCGGTGGTGCCGTCCGGAAGCGGGACGCTGTAGGCGGAGTCGGCGCCGGTCCAGCGCCCGGCGGTGTCGCCGTAGGTCTCGAAGCGCTCGGTGAGCTCCTCGTTGACACTGGCGGAGACCGCGGGCGCGCAGGCGGTGGCGGCCTGGGCGGCGCTGGGGACGGCGGCGACGGCGAGTCCGGCGAGGACCGCCGCGGCCACGGTGGTCGGTCGGTGGGTCATGTGCTGCTCCTTTGCAGTTCAGGGGTGAAGGCGGCGAGGACGCTGTCGGCGAACCGCTCGCCGATGAGGCGCTGGACGTCGGGGCCGGGGTGCAGGTTGTCCGGCAGCGGCATCTTCTCGGCGTCCCGTCCGCTGTAGAGGGACAGGCCGTCGAGGTAGTGGAGGTGGCGGTCGTCGTCCTGGCGCCGGTCCGCTATCGCGGCGAGTTCGGTGCGGATCGACTGGAGCGAGAGGTGGCCGAGGAGGACGTCGTCCTCGGTGCCTGCGGCGATGGACCACTCCTCGTCGCGGTCGGGGTCCTGCATCGTGGGCCCGGCCTTGGTCTCGACGGGTTCGCACCAGATCGGGGAGACGAGGACGATCGGGGTCTCGGGGTGGCCGTCGCGGATGGTGTCGAGGAAGCCGTCGACGGCGGGTCGGAAGGCGCGCAGGCGCATCGTGTCGCCGTTGACGAGGTTGATGCCGAGCTTGAGGGTGATGAGGTCGGCGGGGGTGTCGCGGATGGTGCGGGCGGTGAACGGGTCGAGCATGGCGTTGCCGCTGAAGGCGAGGTTGGTGAGGCGGGCGCCGGCGCGCAGGGCCGCGACGGCGGGCCAGGTGCCGGTGGTGGTGTCGGCGCGGTAGCCGTGGCTGATGCTGGAGCCGTGGTGGACCCAGCGCAGTACTCCTGAGTCCGGTTGGGCCGCAACGGGGGCGTCGGCGCGGAGCGCGAGGAGTTCGACGGCGTCGTGGTACGGCAGCCACAGTTCGAGATCGCGTTCGCGGCCTTGGCCGAGGCCGGTGAAGCGGGCGGTGGCGTCGGGGCCGGGGACGATCTCGCCCTCGGGCCGCTCGAAGGTGAAGACGAAGCGGGACCCGGCGGTCGCGGTCGCGGTGGCGACGACGGCGCCGTCCTCGGTGAGCTCGTAGGCGCTCGGCGGGAACGGCGTGTCGGCGTCGGCGGCGATGCGCCGGGCCTGCACGTCGAGCTCGATCACGTCGGCGGCGGTGCGGAGGGCGAGGCGCACGCCGGTGCTCTCGGCGCTGGTCTGGACCATGAAGCGGTCGGGGATCTGGCGCCGGGCCCATCGCGGGAGCCGGTGCGGGAGGAGGCCGCGGTGGGTCTCCTCGATCTCGACGGCGCCTCTGATCAAGTGGCGCATGGGGTACGGGTTCATGCGGCGTCGACCACCGTGCCGTCGGCGTGGACGTCGACGAGCCGGTCGCCCAGGCGCAGGCCCCGCAGGACCGCGTCGGGGTCGAGGTCGGCGATGCACGCCCGCGAGGTGTCCAGTGCATCGGTGCCGACGCGGGGGTCGACGCCGAAGAACGACTCGATGACCAGGGCCGCATACGCTCCGGCGGAGGAGCACGCCCAGTCGATGATGTACGGCAGTTGCGGGGGCGCCTTGCGGGCGCCGCCGTTGACGGCGGGCACGGCCTCTTCGGTGAAGTGGGCCTGGCCGGGCGGGCCCTGGTTGGCGGAGCGGGCCAGGCCCGGGAGCCAGTCGATGGCGACCTGGGGTGCGCCGAGGGCGACGAGGGAGCGGGCCGCGTCGGCGGGCCAGGCGGGGTAGGCGCCGTTCCACTGGTGGTCGGGGCGGATGCTGTAGGACGCGTCGGAGTCCCAAGGGGACAGCGAGCGGAGCCAGACCTCGGTCTGGAGTTCGCGTTTGTAGAAGTCGACCATCTCGCCTCGCACGGTCTCGTCGAGGTCGGCGGCGATGGTGGTGCCGACGATGGAGAAGTCGTAGACGTGGCGGACGGGGACGCGCGTGCCGTCGGGCTGGCGGGCGGCGAAGTGGCCGCTACCGGGGACGTAGAGGTCGGCGACCGATTTGACGAGCGCGTCGGCCGCGGCGGCGAGGGCCGCGGCGCCGTCGGCGTCGCCGCGGGCGGCGAGGATCTCGGCGGCGGTGCGCATACTCCACACGTTGGCGGCATTCAGGCTCGCGACCTCGTGGGTGTAGGAGCTGACGCATTCGAGGAGGTTGTCGATCTCGCCGTAGTCGGCCAGCGGCGAGGACCCGCGCAGGTCCTGCCAGGCGAGGGCCCAGTCCCGCAGGTGGTCGGCGACGGGCCGCCCGCCCGGGGTCGCGTCGAGGAGGGCCGTGTCGCCGGTGAAGCGGAGGTAGTCGTGGACGAGGCGGGTCATCGCGTAGTCGTTGACCGAGTACCAGCGCCCCACGGGCCCGCCGGTGAGCGAGGAGGTGCCGAAGTGGGTGTGGATGTCGGAGGCGATCCAGTGCTCGACCTGGCGGCGCATGACGGCCGGGTCGAGGAGCGCGTGGGCGATGGAGCTGAGGCTGTAGTCCCAGATGAACGTGGTGGTGGCCCAGTAGTTGGGCATGAGGGTGTCGTAGGAGCGGCCGAGGACGTTGCCGTCGAAGTCGCGGCGGAACCAGATCGTGCCGAGCACGCCCCACCAGTACAGGCGCCGCAGGGGCTCCGACGTGGTCTCCAGGACCGGGAGGTGCCCGGAGAACTCGGTGTTGCCGGGGGTGAAGGCGGCCGACAGCTGTGCGTTCCAGAACGTCTCGGCCGCTTGGACGACGGCGGGGACGTCGGCGGCGATGCGGTCGAAGGCCGCTTCGGCGGCGTCGCGGGTGGCGGCGACGGTGTGGACGTAGCCGAAGCGGGCGGTGGCGCCGGGGGCAAGGCGCAGGCGCACGGTGACCTCGCCGCCGCGTTCGATGCCGCCGATGCCGACCTCGTGTTCGCCTGCGGCGGGGGCGATCCCGGAGAGGCGGACCTCGGCGTCGGTGTCGACGCCCTGGACGCTCCAGGCGGTGCCCGCGCCGTTGCCGAAGACCAGGCGTGAAGCGCCGGAGGTGGCGCGGTTGCGCTCCTCGGGGGCGACGGCGTCGAGCCAGGTCCCGGTGGAGCGGGTGGCGCCGGCGGCGAGGGAGAGCGTGACCGGGATCGTCCGGTCCCGCTCCCCCGTGTTGGTGACGCTGACGTCGATGGCGACGCCGGTCTCCCCGGGGGCGCAGACGGTGAGCGTCGCCAGTTCGACTCCGGGCAGGGAGGTGCTGCGGCGGACCCGGTCGGGCCGCCACTCGTGGGTGATGTCGGTGCCGTGGGACTCGACGAGGCGCCCGTCCACGAAGCACGCCGCGGTGCGGGTGAGGCCCTGGGACACCGGCGGGAACGTGACGGCGCTGATCGCGGTCAGGTCGTGGTCGACCCGGGCGGTGCCGAGGAAGTTCGTCAGGCCGCTCGGCGCGATCATGTCGTCGTAGTGGTGCGCGACCGCGTCGGCGGCGAGGTCGTCGACGTTCGGGACGGGACGCATGTGGACTCCTAGTACTGCCCGAGGGCGAGGCCGCGGGCGAAGAACTTCTGCGTGAACAGGAACAGGACCACCGTGGGCAGCGAGACGAGCAGGCCCCCGGCGAGGACGGTGGACATCTGCGCGCCGCCGTAGGTGCTCTGCATCCCCGCGAGGCTGGTCACGATGGGCCGCACCGTGTCCGACTGGCTGAGCACCAGGCCGAGCAGGAAGTCGTTCCAGATGAACGTGGCCTGGAGGATGAAGATCGCCACCAGGGCGCTGGAGGCCATCGGCAGGTACACGCGGGCGAAGATCCGCCAGGTCGTGGCGCCGTCGATGACAGCGGCCTCGAACACGTTGTGCGCAATGCCGGAGAAGAAGTTGCGCATCACGAACGCCGAGAACGGGATCGAGATCGCCGTGTAGACGACGATCATGCCCGCCTGCGTGTCGAACAGGCCGGTGCGCGAGTAGGCGTCGAACAGCGGCAGCAGGATCATCTGGAGCGGGAACACGGTGCCGCCGAAGATCGCGACGAACCACGCGAAGCCGTGCCGCAGGCGCAGCGCCACGATCGCGAACCCGGCGGCGGCGCCGACGAGGACGGCGATCGCGGGTGACACGACCGAGTACAGCAGGGTGCTGGCGGCGGACTCGGCGAGGCCGGACAGCTCCAGGGCCTCGGCGATGTTGCCGAACAGGGAGAAGTCGGTGGGCAGCCACGACTCCTTGGTCGTGAACGTCTCCGGGGACTTCGCGGCGTTGACCAGCAGCAGGTACACCGGGAGCAGCCAGATCAGGCCGAGGACGGCCAGGACGGAAGTTCGGATCACTCGTGCTGTGCTTTTGAACTGCATGGCTAGGCCCCGTGCTTGCTGGAGAGCTGCTGGCGCAGGTAGAGGATGGAGGCGATGAGGGTGACGACGGTGAGGAACACCGCGATCGCCGAGCCCAGGCCGTACTCGCTGTTCACGAAGGTCTCCTTGTACATCGTCAGCGCGAGCGTCTCGGAGTCGCGCCCCGGGCCGCCCTTGGTCATGCCCTGCACGATGTCGAAGGTCTTCAGGGACGCGACGATCGACAGGCCGACGACGACCGCCGTCAGGGGCCGCAGCATCGGCCACAGGATCGAGCGGAACATCCGCAGCCCGTTGGCGCCGTCCATCTTCGCCGCCTCCAGCGGTTCCCGCGGGATCGACTGGAGGCCGATGGTGAACAGGAGGGCGTTCACGCCGACGCCCTGCCACGCGGTCGCGAGGATCATCACGACCGTGTTGAGCGGGGCGTCGACGAGCCAGCGCGGCGTGTCGTCGATCCCGAAGGCCGCCAGGGCCTGGTCGAGGGCGCCGTCGCCGGACAGGATGAACGACCAGATGACGCCGACCCCGATGCCGGAGAGCGCGTACGGGATGAGGAACGGCAGGCGCAGCCAGGTGCCGCCCTTGAGGTTCCAGGTGAGCAGGGCGACCCCCAGCCCGATGCCGACCGGGACGAGGAGGGTCCCGGCGACCCACAGCAGCGTGTTGAGCACGGAGCCGATGAAGCCGGGGTCGTCGAACATCTCGACGTAGTTCTCGATGCCGATCCATTCGGGATCGCCCAGGCCGTTGTACTCGGTGAGGCTGAGGAACGTCGTCCACAGCAGCGGCAGGTACAGCAGCACCGCCACCAGGAGCACGCCCGGTGCGATGAACCCGAGGGCCGACCAGCGGTACTGGTCGCGCCGCCGGAGGGCGCTCGGGCTGAGGGTCTTGTCGGTCATTCCGGTGCTACCCCTGGTCTGCCCAGTAGTCGTCGGCCTCGGCCTGGATGGCCTCCAGGTACGGGAGCGGGTCGGAGGGGTTGGCGATGAAGGCGCCGAACTGCTCCAGGGCGACGGTGAGGATCGGCGTGGGCGTGGCCTCGTAGTAGCGGTCGTAGAGTTCGTAGCCGTCGCCGGAGACGGTGGTGCCGAGCTCTTCGAGCATGGGGTCGGCGACGGTGGCCTGCGGGTTGAAGGCGACGTCGCCGCGGGCCTCGCTCCAGGCGGTCTGGGCCTCGGGCGACATCCACCACTCGGAGTAGGACAGGCCGAGGGTCTTCTGGGTGGAGTTCTCGGCGACGCACAGCGGGCCGGACTCGACCGCGACGGGGGTCTTCTCCAGGGCGCCGTTGACGGCGGGGATGACGAACATGTCGTAGTCCTCGCCGGAGACCATGCCGGCGCCGTCGAGGGAGCCGTTGAAGAACGACCCGAAGTTGATCATCGCGAAGTCGCCCTGCTTGAGGCCGACGGCGGGGTCGATCGTGGAGCCGGCGTCGGAGAACCAGCCGGCCTGCTCCTGTTCGAGCCAGGTGTTCATGATCTCGACGATCTCGGGGTCGGTGTACTTGACGTCGCCGGTGGCGAGTCCGTTGTAGAGCTCGGGGTCGGTGCCGGCGACGAGCTGCTGGAACCACTGGAACGTGAACAGGGTGCTGGTCTGGTAGTAGGGGGTGATGCCGGCGCCGGAGAGCTGGGTGGCGATGGCGTCGAGTTCGGCCCAGGTGGTGGGCTCTTCGAGGCCCTGCTCGGCGAAGATGTCCTTGTTGTAGTACATGACCCAGTAGGCGATGTTCATCGGGACGCAGTACTGCTTCCCGTCGACGGTGTAGGAGTCGCGCAGGTCGGGCGAGACCCAGCCTTCGTCGACGGCCTTGGTCCAGATGTCGGTGGTCTCGGCGATGAGGTCCTCTTCGACGAGTTCGGTGAGCGAGGGGCCGGTCTGCCAGGTGAACAGGCCGGGGCTCTTGTCGGTGCGGAAGGACTGCTTGATGAACGCGTCGTACTGGGCGGCGTCGGAGTACCCGGTGGTGTCGAGGGTGATGTCGGCGCCGGACTCGCTGGCGGCGTTGAGCTCGTCGAAGTCGGGCTCCCAGGCGGCCTTGTTGGTGTAGAAGTCGAGGGTGCCGGTGGTGGCGCCGTCGTCTTCTCCGCCGCCGCCGCAGGAGGCGAGCACCAGGCTCGCCGCGGCGGCCGCCGCGATCGTGAGGGGGATCCTCGGGGATCTCATGTCGAACTCCTTTGTTCTCAAGGGGTTTGGGCTATGCCTCGCCGGTGCGGGTGCCGCGGACGGAGGCCTTGACGGTGCCGAACCGCTCGCTGCGGGAGCGCGCGGTCGGGCGGATGCGGTAGGGGCCCACGGCGGCCGGGACGATGAACGTCTCGGCGTAGTGGACGGTGTAGGGCGCGAAGGCATCCGTGGGGCTGACCACTTCGACCTCGTCGCCTTCGACGAGGTTGAGGACGTTGACGGTGCCTTCGGTGTCGTGGGCGACCTCGCCGGTGAACCAGTGGCGGCGGACCTCGATGAATTCGAGTTCGTGGAGGCCGGTGCGCTCTTCGCGGGTGTCGCCGTCTTCTGCGACGACTTCGACGGTGTTGACGAGGTTGGCCGCGGTCCAGTCGCCGTCGCGCTCCCAGACGAGGTTGCGCTCGCCGTGGTCGAGGTGGACGGGGCGGGGGATGCCGTCGAGGCCGACGCGGCCCCAGTCCCAGAGCTTGAAGGTGAAGATGAACGGGGTCGCGGAGATCTCCAGGACCATGGAGTTGCGGCCGGAGGAGTGGATGGTGCCGGCGGGGATGAGGAAGTGGTCGTGCTTCTTGGCGGGGAAGGCGTTCACGTACTGCTCGGCGGGGAAGGGCCGCTCGCCGGTCTCGGCGGTGCGGAGGTCGTCGAGCATGGCGTCCCGGTCGACGTCGTCCTTGACGCCGAGGTAGACCACGGCGTCCTCGCCGGCGTCGAGCATGTAGTACGACTCGTCCTGCGTGTAGTGCATGCCGAAGGTCTGCTGGATGTAGTCGGTGAGCGGGTGGACCTGGAGGGAGAGGTTGCCGCCGTCCATGGTGTCGAGGAAGTCGAAGCGGATGGGGAACTCGGCGCCGAAGCGCGCGTAGGTCCGCTCCCCCAGCAGGGCCTTCGGCTGGGTGAACACCAGGTCCAGGGACGGGATCTCGACGACCGCGCCCGCGGCGTCCGCGAGGAGGAGCGAGTTCTCCTCGGGGACGCAGTCGAAGCACCAGGCGTAGTTGGGCTGGGACGGGTCGAGGTCGAGCTTCTCCTTCATCCACTGGCCGCCCCACACGCCGGGGTCGAAGAAGGGGACGACGCGGAAGGGGGCCTGCGCGGCGGCGGCGATGGCGGTGCGGAAGGCGTCGCCGGTGATCATGCCGGCCTGCCGGTCGGCGGGGACGGCGGCGCCGATGGCGTTGGCGTCCAGCACGAAGTCGACGCGGTCGAACAGGGTGCGCTTGTGGCGGTCGGCCGCGCGCCACTCGACGAAGAATCCACGCTTGTACTTGCGCAGCCGGTCCTCGTCGGGGTTGCCTGCGCGCCAGTTCGTCGCGCCGTTGCGCTGGCGCAGCTGGATCTCCCAGCGGGCCATGTCGGCGAGGACGAGGGCGTAGGGGGCGCCGGTGCGGCGGGCGGCGAGGTCGGCGCCCCAGCCGAGGAGGACCACGGGCCGGTCGTCGCCGTCGGCTTCGACGGCGAGTTTGGCGAGGTGCTCGGTGTCGTAGAAGGCGTCGACGTTCGCGTGGGAGAGGACGCCGAAGACGCGGTCGTCGGTGAGGTTGTCGGCGATGCGCGCGTCGATGACCTCGATCGGGAGCGCGGCGGCGTCTTCCACGTCGACGATCTTCCACTGCGGGAGGGCGTCGGCGATGAGTTTGGCCAGGAGCGGGAGGTCGGTGCCGGGGTAGGCGTCGACGGCGAGGAGCGGGGCGCGGTCTCCGGCGCGTTCGGTCGCGGCCTGGGCGGCGGCGTTCCAGGCCGCGGGGCCGTGGAGGACGCGGGCGTCGGCCGGCAGCGGCACGGTCGGCTGCTTCTCGTAGCGGCCGGTCGGTTCGGACGGACTGGCGGTTGGCACGTGCGCTCCTTCAGGAATGTGCGGCGGCGGCGAGGACGGCGAGTCCGCGCAGGACCGAGAGGTCGGGACGGTCGGGGACGACGTAGGCGGGGGCTTCCAGGCTCGACCAGAGGTACTCGGCGACGTACGCCTCGATCGGGTCGGCGACGGTGTTCCCCGCGCGCATGATGCCGCCGGAGAGGACGACGACCTCGGGGTCGTAGGCGTGGCAGAGGGAGACGACGGTGGCGCTCCAGGCGAGGAGGGCCCGGTCGAACAGCGCGAGGGCCGCGGGGTCGCCGGCTTCGGCGGCGGCGATCATCTCCTTGACGTCGGTGACGGCGTCGCCGCGGGCGGCGAGGTCGCGGCGCAGGGCCCAGGCGCCGGCGATGGACTCGGCGCAGCCGAGGTTGCCGCAGTTGCAGCGGGAGGCGCCGAGGTCGACGGTGAGGTGGCCGCCGAGGATCCCGGCGTGGTCGTGGGCGCCGCGCAGGAGCACGCCGTCGATGATCGCGGCGGTGCCGATGCCGGTGCCGAGCGTCATGATCACGGCGTTGCGCGCCCCGGCGGCCGAGCCGGTGGTGGTCTCGCCGACGAGGGCGGCGCGGGCGTCGTTCTCGATGATGATGTTCGAGCCCGCGGGGAGCCCGAAGGCGTCGCGGGCCCAGGTCACGAGGTCGAGGCCGTCGAGGCGCGGGTGCTTGTCGTGGGCCCTGACGAGGCGCCCCGCAGCGCGGTCGACGACGCCGGGGACGGCGATGCCGACACTCGTGGGGGCGAGGCCGGCGGCGAGGTCGTTGGCGGCGAGGGCGGCCGCTTCGAGGTCGCCGTCGCCGACCGGGACCGCGGCGGTGCGCACGGGTTCGCCGCGGTCGAGGACGCCGAGTTTGATCTCGGTGCCGCCGAAGTCGATGCAGAGCTCCATCGCTCGCCTGCCTCCTGGTGCACGGGCTGGGGACCGCAAGATCGTTTTCGGGCGACCTCGCGATTGGTAACGTTACCAACATAGCGCGGCGGATTGCAACCCCGATGCGAGGGGCGGGTGTGGCGTCAGGGGAATTCGATCGAGACCGGCAGCTCGACCGTGCGCGGCTCGTCGGCGGCGGAGCCGTCGAGGCGGGAGAACAGCAGCGTGGCGGCCTCGCGGCCGAGCAGGCGCGCGTCGTGGTCGATGACGGTGACCGGCACCGGCATGAGCTCGGAGAGCTCGAAGTCGTCGAAGCTGACGACGGCCGGGCGCGGCCCGGCCACGCCCTCGCGGATGCGCCGCCCGATCTCGCGCATCGCGCCGATCGTGTTGCGGTTGTTCGCGCTGAAGATCGCCGTGGGCGGGTCGGCGAGGTCGAACATGGCCTTCGCGGCCCGGCTCGCGGCGTCCACGTCCTGCTGGTCGCGGGCGACGATCGACAGGTCGACGGGGGCGCCGCGCTCCAGCATGGCCCGCTCGTAGCCCTTGTAGCGGCGCTCGCCGGTGAAGACCGAGCTGCGGTTGCCGAGGAACCCGATGCGGGTGTGCCCGGCGTCCAGGAGCGAGACGGTGCCCCGGTAGGCGCCGCCGACGTCGTCGAGGAGGACGGTGTCCACGTCCAGGCCCGGGACGCGGCGCGAGGCGAGGACGAGGGGGACGTCCCCGAGGCGCTCGGGCCGCAGGTGGGCGGCGTCGCCGCTGGTGGGGACCAGGATGAGCCCGTCGACCTGGCGGCCGATGAAGTCCGAGACGAGCTGGCGCTCGCGGGCGTCGTCCTCGCCGGTGTTGCCGAGGAGGATCCGCCGCCCGTGCTCGGCGGCGACCTCCTCGACCCCGAGCGCGAAGTTCCCGTAGTAGGGGTTGGCGAGGTTGGTGATCGCGACGCCGATGAGGCCGCTGGGCTGGCCCGGGCGCAGGCTGCGGGCGTTCTCATTGCGGTAGTAGCCGAGCTCCTTGACCGCGGCCATGACGCGCTCCTGCACGTCGGGGCGCACGTTGCGACCCCCGGCGAGCGTGCGCGAGACGGTCATCGGACTCACCCCGGCGCGACTGGCGACCTCTTTGATGGTCGGCTGCCGCGCCCCTCGAAACGTCGACATGCCCGCCCTTCCACGCGTAGTGCGTTGATCCTATGCGAACCGCGGACGGGGCGGCGTCCCCATGGAAGGGGCCCATCTCACCGCGGCCCGGGGCGGCATGGCGGACCGCCGAAGGTTCCGGGTACTTTTTCCAATGGACATAATTACCCCGAACGAAGGACCAGCGCATGAGCCGCTTCGCGATCGGCGAGCACGACTTCCTGCTCGACGGCGAGCCCCGCCGCGTGCTCTCGGGCGCGATCCACTACTTCCGCGTCCACCCCGACCACTGGACCGACCGCATCCGCAAGGCGCGGCTGATGGGCCTGAACACCGTCGAGACGTACGTGCCGTGGAACCTCCACGCCGTCGAACCCGGCTCGTGGACCGAGGAGGGGCGCCTGGACCTGCGCCGCTTCCTCGAAACGGTCGCCGCCGAGGGCATGCACGCGATCGTGCGCCCCGGCCCCTACATCTGCGCCGAGTTCGACAACGGCGGCCTCCCGGCATGGCTGTTCGCCGACCCCGAGGTCGGCGTGCGCCGCGGCGAGCCGAAGTTCCTGGCCGCGATCGAGGACTACCTGGCGCGCGTGTGCGCGATCGTGGCCCCGCTCCAGATCGACGCGGGCGGGCCCGTCATCCTCATGCAGGTCGAGAACGAGTACGGCGCCTACGGCGACGACACAGCCTACATCGAGACCCTCACGGCCATGTTCCGCGGCAACGGAATCACCGTCCCGCTGACCACCGTGGACCAGCCCGAACCGTGGATGCTCAAGCGCGGCTCCGCGCCCGGACTCCACATGACCGCGTCCTTCGGCTCGCGCTCCGACTCGCGCCTCGACGTCCTGCGCGAGCACCAGCCGACCGGGCCGCTCATGTCCTCGGAGTACTGGGACGGCTGGTTCGACTCCTGGGGCACCCACCACCACACGACCAAGGCCGACGAGGCCGCGGCCGACCTCGACGTGCTCCTGGGCCGCGGCGCCTCAGTGAACCTCTACATGTTCCACGGCGGCACCAACTTCGGACTTACCAGCGGCGCCAACGACAAGGGCACCTACATGCCCATCACCACCAGCTACGACTACGACGCGCCCCTGGACGAGGCGGGCCGCCCGACCGCGAAGTACTGGGCGTTCCGCGAGGTCCTCGGCCGCTACACCGACCTGCCCGACGAGGTCCCGGACCCGGCGGCGCCCGCGCCGACCGGCGAGGCCCCGCTGCGGCGGGCCGGGTCGTTCCTCGCCGCGGCCCAGGCGCTCCCGGCGATCGCGACCGCTGAGGTCCCGACGTTCGCCGAGGCGCGGCACGACGCGGCGTTCCTGCTGCACGAGAAGGCGTTCAGCGCCGAGGCGGGCGTGCTGACGATCGGCGAGGTGCGCGACCGGGTCCACGTGGTCGTCGACGGCGTCGGCGTCGGGGTGCTCTCGCGCGAACTGCACCAGCGGGCGCTGGCGATCCCGGCGGTCACGGCGTCGCTGACGCTCCTGGTCGAGAACCAGGGCCGCGTCAACTACGGGCCGCGCCTGGGCGAGGACAAGGGCCTCATCGGCGGGGTGCGCCTCGACGGGGAGCCGTTGGCGCACTGGTCGACCCGGGCACTCGGCGAGGGCGACCTGCTCGCGCTGGCCGCCGAGGCGGGCGCGGCGGGTCCGGCGCTGCCGGGCCTGGTGTTCGCGCGCGCCGAGTTCGACGCGGAGGACGCATCGGACCGGTTCCTGGACACGTCGGCGCTCGGCAAGGGCATCGCCTGGATCAACGGGTTCTGCCTGGGCCGCTACTGGTCCCGCGGCCCGCAGCGCACGCTGTACGTCCCGGGCCCGGTCCTGCGCCCGGGACGCAACGAGGCGGTGCTGCTCGAACTCGACGGCGCGCCGGAGGCGGTCCTGCGCTTCGTCGCCGAGCCCGAGCTCGGTCCGCTGGAGTTCTAGGCTCCGTAGCGTTCTTCGAGCCAGGCGACGGCGAACGGGAGGATGCCGGCGGCGTCGACAAGGACGCTGTCGGCCTCGCCGACCTTGCCGCGCCTGCCCGCGCCGGTCGCGAGGTAGTCCTCCACGATGGACCCGAAGTAGTCCTCGGGCGGCCCGGTCACGACCGGGTCGTCCGTGTCGAACTCCTCGACGGTCCGCCACACGGTGCCGTGCGGGGTCGCGAGCGGGTACTCGGGGTGGATGACGCGCTTGCCGGGGAGGTCGGCGAGGTGCTCGGCGTGGTGGAGCAACGTCATGGTGTCCAGGGGCGCGCCGACCATGAGGACCCGGCCGCCGGCGGCGGCCAGGCGCGCGAACGGCGAGTCCTCCCCGTAGCCGTAGTCGAGCGGGTGGTCGGCGGTGAGCTCCTCGGCGCGGGCGCCCAGGGCCGCCACGCACGCGCCGGGGTTGCCGCTGCGGCGCACGCCCTTGCGGGTGCCGACCGTGGCCGCGAGCAGACCGATGTAGCGCGCTGAACGGGCGGTCGCCGGGTCGTAGGGCGGGACCTCGTCGCGGAATACGTCCAGGACCCGGCCGTCGTCGTCCCAGATCTCGGCGCCGACCTCCCAGTCCTGGTAGCTCAGGAGCGTCCCGCCGGGGCCGGTCGCGTCCAGCACGGCGTCGATGAGCGCGTCGGGCCCGCCGAGCACCGTCCCCACGCGACTGAACGCCGCGTGGACCATGACCGAATCGGCGTCGCCGAGGCCGAGCCGACGCAGGTCGGCCGCCAGGCGCGACCGCGTCACCACCGAGTCTTGCGAAGCGTCTCCCATCACCGGATTCTCGCCGATGTCCTTGCGCCGCTCGCGATCGACTCGCGGGGGTGTCGACTCCGGGTCCGTGGACCTGGAGTCGGACGACCTCGTGGAGACCGGCGTCGAGGAAGTCCACATCGCGCACGACTACAACGAGCCGATCGACAGTGCGAACGACTGGGCGCTGCTCCTGCTCGAAGAGGACCTGGACGTCGAGCCGATCGACCTCGCCGTCGACCCGGCCGTGTACGACGTGCTGGAGACCGCCGGCTGGGGCGACCTGGGCGACGGCACGTTCCCGACCGTGGCCCGGTGGGTCGAGGTGCCGTTCGTGACCGACGCGGACTGCCAGGCGGCCTACCCCGGTGAGGTCGACGCGCAGACAATGCTGTGCGCGGGCGACCTGGACAACGGCGCCACCGACGACGTCCTGGAGGACTGGGGCGTCTAACGACCCAAAGTGATGCGGCCGGGAGGGCGATGCGCCCTCCCGGCCCTTCGCCGCCCGGGTCACCGGTAGCGTGTGCCCGCATGAGCGACACCTTGGCGCAGTCGGCGGCGCGGGCCGAGGCGCTGCTGCGGCACAAGGCCGAACTCGACTTCGCCGAAGCGGCCCAGAACGTGCCCGGCGCGGCCGCGCAGCGGTTCGGGACCGTCCTCGCCACGCGTGTGTCCGAGCTTCCGGACCACTTGGGCTACAACAAGGCCCGGCCGTTCCATGCCGGGGACCTCGGGCGCCTCGGGGAGGTCCTGGCGTTCTACCGCGACCACGGGCTGCGCCCGGCCGTCGAGGTCGCAGCGGGCGACGCCGGGCCGGACCTGCACCGGCGGCTCATCGACGCGGGCCTGGTCCCGGCGGCACCGACCGCGGTCCTCCACGCCCGCCCGCGGCGCCTCCCGGCCCCGGCCGGAGTCGAGGTCCGGGAAGCCCGGGAGGACGACCCGTATCTGGAGACCCTGTACCGCGGTTACGTTGTCGCCGAAGGGGAGACTGCGTTCCGCGCGATGCTGGCCGCCGAGCACCGGACACCGGGACTGCGCCGGTACCTGGCGTTCATCGACGATTGCCCGGCGGCCGCGGCCGCCTCGTTCACCCACGGCGGCACCGCGTATCTGGCCGGGGCCGCGACGGACCCGGCGTTTCGGCGCCGCGGATGCCAGACCGCGCTGGTGGCCAGGCGGCTCGCTGATCTCGGCCCGGAATGCGACCTCGCGGTCGTCACCGTGGCGTTCGGCTCCCCCAGCCACGAGAACCTCGCCCGGCTCGGCTTCCAGATCACGCACACCCGCACCGTCTGGCGTTGAGGCGACTCCGCGCGGGGTCCGGTGACGGCGGTTGCCTCGTGTGGCGGATGATGGCGGGATGGACGACCCCAAGCAGATCGTGAAGGCATTCCTCGACGAGGTCCGCTCGGGCGCGCGCCCCGAGCGCGCCGCGCGGTTCATGGCCCCGGAGGTCCTGGCGCACCAGGTGGTGTCGGAGGAGGAGGTCACGGTCCATCGCACGCCCGACCAGTACGCCCAGCACGTGCAGGACATGCTCGACGCCTACGGCCCCTTCACGTTCCGCATCGACGAGCTCATCGCCGACGGCGACCGGGTCTACGCCCGCTGGACCCAGCACGGCACGCACCTGGTCGAGGTCGAGGGCTTCGCGCCGACCGGGAAGCCCGTGGTCGAAGTCGCCAGCGCGGTCTACCGGGTCGAGGACGGCCGGATCGCCGAGTACTGGATCCAGATCGCCCGCCTGGGACTGATCGAGCAGCTGCGCCGCAACGCGCTCGGCGAGTAGGAGAGGGGCGGCCCTGGGGGCCGCTCCTTCCCAGGCGGGGCCCAGAGTGCGCCAGGTGAGGTGAAGACGAGCCGCTCGGCGCGGCCGGTTAGGGCGTCACGTCGAGCACGGCCTTTCCGGCGACGGTGCGGTCGAGCAGGGCCGCGGCCGAGGAGCGCCCGGGCCTCGACGGCGACTTCCTGGCGCACGGCATCCTCGCCGTCTTCGACGGCGCCCTGGTCCGCCACCTGGCCACCAATGGCGAACCGCGCCGCTTCACCCGCTCGGTCCAGGACCTGGCCCTCGCGATCTGCGGTACGTGAACGGGCCCGGGCGGGGACGCGAGGAGCGCCCCCGCCCAGGGTCAGAGGTTGATCAGCGTCCTGCTCGCCCGGTCGGTGTCCTGGAGCGGGCGCAGTGCCAAGCGCATCAAGGCGATCGCGTTGTCGTCGCCGGCGATGCGGTTGGAGCTCAGCTCGGTGCAGGACAGGCACTGGTGGACGATCATCCACTCCCCGTCGGGACGGGTGAAGACCGCCAGCGCCTCCATGCGCCCGCGGCACTCCGACGCGCGGTCGCCGGGGATGCGGCGGTCGACGTGGAGGCTCGCGAGGCACTGCGGGCAGTGGTTGCGGTGGGCGGTGCCCGGCGCGTCCACGGACACGTCGAGCCGGCATCCGACGCAGCGGAAGTCGTTCGCCCGGTGGCCGCCGCGGTCGTGCAGGACGTCCTTGTGGCGCTGCCTGCGCTGGTCCTGCGTGCGGGGTCGGGTCCGTCGTGGCATGTCGATCCCCCTACAGGCTTCCGAGCGCTTCGAGCGGGAACGGCGGCTGCGCGAGCGGGCGGACCGCCATGCGCATGAGGATGAGCTGGTTGTCGTCCCCGCACACCGGGTTCGAGGTGAGCTCGTCGCAGCGGACGCAGCGGTGGATGAGCATCCAGTCGCCGGTGCGCAGGACCGCGATCGCGATCGGGCTCATCCGGCCCTCGCACTCGCTCGGGCCGCCTTCGACGTGGTCGGCGACGTGCTGGGAGTGCAGGCAGGACGGGCAGTGGTTGCGCAGGGCGCCGTCAGAAGTGGACTTGGTGGCGGTCAGGCCGCACCAAGCGCAGGTGAAGGTGTGGATCTTGAGCGTGTTGCTGGTGGTTGACACCCGGAGCTCCTTGCTGGAGTGAATTGCAATGACAGCAAGAGCAGGCCGAGCGGCTCGGTCGAACGGACGCACGCATCCGGTGCCGCACGTGGTGCGGCGGAGTGGTCGGATGCTTAGGCGAGGCTGCGAGGCGCGCTCGGCGCATACCGGGACATGGACGCTACTTTCTAGGGCCGGAGCCCGGTCAACCGTCCGCAGTGAGCGGACCCGACCACGGTAGGAAACGCGGCCGGGTCCTGTCAATCAATTTATCCCCTGACGTCTCGCACCGCACCGTCGCTGGCGGGGGTCGCCATGGCCGCGTACGCCTGGAGGGCGCGGGAGACGACCCGGTGGCGGCTGGCCGGGGTGTACGGGCGTTCGCGCTTTTCCTGGTGGATGCGGCGTTCGGCCAGGACGGCGTCGGTGACCTTGAGTTCGAGTCGGCGGCCCGGGATGTCGATCTCGATGAGGTCGCCGGTCTCGACGAGGGCGATCACGCCGCCGCCGGCCGCTTCGGGGCTGATGTGGCCGATGGAGAGGCCGGAGGTGCCGCCGGAGAAGCGGCCGTCGGTGATGAGCGCGCACTTGCGGCCCAGGCCGCGCCCCTTGAGGAACGAGGTCGGGTACAGCATCTCCTGCATGCCGGGGCCGCCTTTGGGGCCCTCGTAGCGGATGACGACGACTTCGCCTTCGGCCACGGACTTGTCGAGGATGCCTTGCACCGCATCCTCTTGGGATTCGAAGACGTGGGCGGGGCCGGTGAAGGTCAGGTTCTCTTCGGGCACGCCCGCGGTCTTGACGACGCAGCCATCTTCGGCGAGGTTGCCGAAGAGCACGGCCAGGCCGCCGTCCTCGGTGTAGGCGTGCTCGACCGAGCGGATGCAGCCGTCGGGGGCGGTGTCCAGGCTGGCCCACCGGTTCGAGGTCGAGAACGCCTGCGTGGTGCGGACGTTGCCGGGCGCGGCGTGGAACAATTCGATCGCCTCCGGCGAGGGGGCCTCGGACCTGATGTCCCACTTGCCGAGCCATTCGGCCACGGAGGCGGCGTGGACGGTGTGCACGTCCTCGTTCAGCAGGCCGCCGCGGCGCAGCTCCCCCAGCAGGGCCGGGACGCCACCGGCGCGGTGGACGTCCTCCATGTAGTACCGCGAGGAGTTCGGGGCGACCTTGGCCAGGCAGGGGACGCGGCGGGAGATGGCGTCGAGGTCGGCCACGTCGAACGCGACTTCGGCCTCGCGGGCGGCGGCGAGCAGGTGGAGGATGGTGTTGGTGGAGCCGCCCATGGCGACATCGATGGCCATGGCGTTCTGGAACGCGGCGCGGGTCGCAATGCTGCGCGGCAGGACCGACTCGTCGTCCTGTTCGTAGTAGTTGCGGCACAGGTCCATCACGACTCGTCCGGCCTCGGAGAAGAGGTCCCTGCGGGCGGTGTGGGTGGCGAGGGTGGAGCCGTTGCCGGGGAGGGAGAGGCCGAGGGCCTCGGTGAGGCAGTTCATCGAGTTCGCGGTGAACATCCCTGAGCACGAACCGCAGGTGGGGCAGGCGTTCTCCTCGATGGTCTGCAACTGGGCGTCGGAGACGTCGTCGCTGGCGGCGGCGACCATGGGGTCGATGAGGTCCAGGCGGCGCGTCACCGTGCCGTCGTTGTCGATGGTCTTGCCGGCCTCCATCGGCCCGCCCGAGACGAACACCACCGGGATGTTGAGCCGCAACGCGGCCATCAGCATCCCCGGCGTGATCTTGTCGCAGTTCGAGATGCACACCAGAGCGTCCGCGCAATGCGCGTTCACCATGTACTCCACCGAATCGGCGATGATCTCCCGGCTGGGGAGCGAATACAGCATGCCCGCATGCCCCATCGCGATCCCGTCGTCGACGGCGATCGTATGGAACTCCTTCGAGACCCCGCCCGCCGCCGCGATCGACTCCGCGACGATGTCACCCATGTCCTTGAGATGCACGTGCCCGGGCACGAACTGCGTATACGAGTTCGCGATCGCCACGATCGGCTTCCCGAAATCGGAATCGGTCATACCGGTAGCGCGCCACAGCGCGCGAGCACCCGCCATCTGACGGCCGTGCGTGGAAGTACGGGATCGGAGCATCGTCATGCTCAGATCATCGGGCGCGAATCCGGTCCTGCGAAGACGCCGCCAATACTAGTAGTGGGACTACCAGCGTTAGGCTGGTGCGATGAGCACCGCCGCGGACATGCGCGCCGAGCTGGGCGCGTTCCTGCGGGCCCGGCGCACCAGGATCGACCCGGTCGAGGTCGGGCTGCCCCCTGCCGGGCCGCGGCGGCGCGGTGGGCTGCGGCGCGAGGAGGTCGCGACGCTCTCAGGCGTCAGCGTCACCTGGTACACGTGGCTTGAGCAGGGCAGGGACATCCAGCCGTCGCGGCAGGTCCTCGACGCGCTCGCCCGGACCTTCCGGTTGACGGGCGCCGAGCACGCATACGTGCTGTCGCTCGCGGGATATGCGCCGCTCCCGCAGCCCGAGGCCGCCGCGGTGGAGGCGCCCACGCACGTCTCGCGGCTGCTGGACGCGATCGGCGCCAACCCAGCGTTCACGCTGGCCCCGGACTGGACGATCATCGCGTGGAACGCCGCCTACGAGGCGCTGTACCCGCACGTCGCCGAAGTGGCGGCGGCCGACCGGAACCTGCTGTGGCTGGTCTTCACCGACCCGGGGCTGCGCCGGCTGCTGCCGGACTGGGAGGTCACGAGCCTGCGGTTCCTGGCCGAGTTCCGCGCCGAGGCCGGGCCCCGGCTCGGCGATCTGGAGCGGGCTCCGGCAATCGCGCGCCTGCTGGAGGCCGACCCCGCGTTCCGCACCGCGTGGAGCGGCTACGGCGTCGAGGGGTTCACCTCCCGCGAGCGGGTGTTCGCTCATCCGGAGGCCGGGACCCTGGTGTTCGAGCACCACCGCCTGGCCCCGGCCGATCATCCGGACCTGAACCTGGTCGTCTACGTGCCCGCCGAGGGCACCGGCACCGCCGAGCGGCTCGGGTCGCTCC
Organism: Glycomyces dulcitolivorans; assembly: GCF_003265355.1. Classification (GTDB taxonomy): domain Bacteria; phylum Actinomycetota; class Actinomycetes; order Mycobacteriales; family Micromonosporaceae; genus Glycomyces; species Glycomyces dulcitolivorans. Next base: position 22,911 of record NZ_QFRW01000090.1, read on the forward strand.
TGGCGAGGTGACCTGGAGCGCGGGCTTGGCGCGGGCGCGGAGCCGCCCGCGGTCCGGGCCCTCACCGGATCGCGGGCGGTCGGCCGCAAGCGAAGTTCCTTGCGGCGCGGTGGATCAGCCTGCGCGGATCGCGTCGCGGATCCAGACGCCGGCCTCCTTCAGGTTGCCGGTGCCGGTGAAGGGGCCGCCGGGGCAGGTGCCGGGTTCGAAGACCGCGCCCGAGCGCTCGTCGTCGGAGTAGTTCCAGTTGACCCAGCTGATGCCCTTGTCCGCCATGAGGTCGAGGTAGCGCTGGGTCATCGCGAAGTCGTTGGGGCCGTCGCCGGTGTACTCCTGGGTGCCGAACTCGGTGACGAACATGGGGATCTCGTCGGCCGCGCGGGCGAGCCCGTCGAGGTACCACTCGTCGTGCGAGGCCGCGTAGAAGTGGAACGTGTACATGATGTTCTCGGCGTCCACCTGGTCGTTGATGACCTCCTGCTCGTCGGAGCCGCCGGACAGGCCCAGGGAGGACCAGTCGGGGGTGCCCAGGAGGATGACGCCGTCGTCGTCGTACTGGCGGATCACGGGGATGATCGCCTCGTGGTAGGCCTTGATGGTCGGCCACTCGACGCCGCTGGGCTCGTTGGCGACCTCGTAGAAGATGTTGTCCTGGTCGCCGTGCTCGGCTGCGATCTCGGCGAAGAAGGTCTCGGCGCGCTCCAGGTTGTAGGTGGGGTCGCCGGGGTCGAGCATGTGCCAGTCGACGATGACGTACTGGCCGCGCGCGGTCACCTCGTCGATGAGGTCGTGCATGCGCTGGGTGAAGCCCTCGGGGTCGGTCTCGTAGCCGTCCTCCTGGATGTACATCGACAGGCGCACGATGTCGGCGCCCCAGTCGTAGGCGAGGGCGTCCAGGGACGCGTCGTTGAGGCACTGGGAGTACCACTGGAGGCCGTGGGTGCTCATGCCGCGCAGCTGGACCTCGTTCCCGGACTCGTCGCACAGCGTGGTGCCGCAGACGAGGAGCTTGCCGTGCTCGGCGGCCGGAGTGACGGCCGCGGTGTCGTCGGCGGTCTCGGTGCCGGTGTCGTCGGCGTGGTCGCCCGAGGCGGCGCTGATGCCGAGCGGGGTGATCACCGCGACGGCGGCGAGGACCGCGAGCAGGCCGAAGAGCCGCTTGCGGCGGGGTGGGAGCGCCATGTACTCCTCCTCAATAGTTAGGCAGTATTACTATCTATTGATCACCTTACGGGGACCGCGAATTCGAGTCAATAGATTGATTAGTACCAATATTGTCGGATTCGCGGCCCCGGCTCACGCGCTGCGGTGGAGCTTGGGCACGTCGGCCAGGAGCGAGCGCGTGTACGCGTGCGCGGGCTCGCCGACGATCTGCTCGGCGGGGCCGGACTCCACGATACGGCCGCGGTGCATGACCGCGATCCGGTCGGCCAGGTAGTACGCCTGCCCCAGGTCGTGGGTCACGAACAGCACGGTCATCCCTCGCTCGTCGCGCAGGTCGGCCAGCAGGTTGAGCACCGTGACCCGCACCGAGGCGTCCAGCATGGACGTCGCCTCGTCGGCGATGAGCAGCCGCGGGCGCAGCATCAGGGCGCGGGCGAGCATGACGCGCTGGCGCTGGCCGCCGGAGAGCTCGTGCGGGCGCTTGGCGAGCGTCTCCACGGGGTCGAGCCCGACCGCGGTCAGGGCCTCCCCCATGGTCTCGCGTCCGGCCTCGCGGGTGGCGGCGGGCATGAGCTGCAACGCGGTCGCGAGGGTCGCCTCGACGCGGCGGTACTGGTGGAAGGCGGCGAAGGGGTCCTGGAAGACCGCCTGGACCTCCCTCCAGTAGTCGCGGCGGGCGGCGCCGCGCACGGTGGTGACGTCGCGGCCGTCGAAGAGGACCCGGCCGGCGGTCGGGTCCATCAGGCGCAGCAGGAGCCGCCCGAGCGTGCTCTTGCCCGAGCCGCTCTGCCCGACCAGGGCGGTGGCCTCGCCGCGGGCGAGGGTCAGGTCGACGCCGTCGACGGCGCGGACCTCGTCCTTGCCGCGTCCGAAGACCTTGGCCAGGCCCTCGGTGCGCAGCAGTTCGCTTGCGTTGTCATCAACCGACATTGGCGGCCTCCTCGAATTCGGCGCTGCGCCAGCAGGAGTCGTCGCGGTCGCCGATCACCAGGCGCGGCGGGCGCTGGTCGGCGCACCGGTCGACGGCGTGGCCGCAGCGGGGTGCGAAGGGGCAGCCGGGGATCGGGACGCGCAGGTCCGGCGGGGCGCCGGGGATGCCCGACAGGCGCCGTCCGCGTGTCCCCGCTTCGGGGACGAGGACCGAGGCGAGGAGCGCCCGGGCGTAGGGGTGGCGCGGGGCGGCGACGAGGTCCTTCGCGGGGGCCTCCTCGACGACGCGGCCGGCGTACATGACGGCGATGCGGTCGGCCAGTTCGGACAGCAGCGCCACGTCGTGGGTGATGAACACGATGCCCTCGACCAGGCCGTCGGATACCAGGCGGCGCAGGAGGTCGACCAGGAGGCGCTGGGAGGACACGTCCAGGGCCGAGGAGGGCTCGTCGGCCACGAGCAGGCGCGGGTTGCGCAGAGTGGCGAGGGCGGTGACGACTCTTTGGCGCATGCCGCCGGAGAGCTGGTGCGGGTAGGCGCGGAGGACGCGCGGGGGCAGTTCGAGCGCTTCGAGGCGGGCGGCGGTGCGGCGCAGGGACTCGGCGCGGGTGATGCGCTTGTCCCCCACGGCGAGGATGTCGTGTGCCATGGCGCCGACGCGGCGGGTGGGGTTGAGGGCGTTGAGGGCTCCTTGCGGGAGGAGGGCGACGGTGCCGCCGCGCAGGGGCCGGTGGGAGGCGGGGTCGGTGAGGTCGACGTCGGTGCCGTCGATGGCGAGGGTGCCGGAGGTGACGCGCAGGGACGGGCCGGGGTTGAGGGAGAGGACGGAGGCCATCGTGGACTTGCCGCACCCGGATTCGCCGACGACGCCGAGGATCTGGCCGGCCTGGACGTCGACGGCGACGTCGTCGAGGGCGTGGAAGCGGTCGGCGCCGGTGGCGTAGTGGGCGGAGAGGTGCTTGAGGCTCGCGAGGGTCATCGGGCCGCCTTTCGGTCCCGCAGGCGCGGGTTGAAGACCGTGTCGAGGCTCGACTGGACGAGCAGGAGGGAGAAGGTGATCGCGGTGATGAACACGGTGGGGGTCAGGAAGACCCACCACTGGCCGCCGCGGATGGACTCCCAGGCGATGGCCCAGTGGAGCATGACGCCGAGGGAGGCGGTGCCGGCGGGGCCGAGGCCGAGGAGGCTCAGGGCCGCTTCGGCGAGGATCGCGCCGTAGAGCTGGATGACGAAGGCCATGACGATGTAGGACATCATGTACGGCAGCAGTTCGACGGCGATGATGCGCCAGGTGCGCGAGCCGGAGAGGCGCGCGATGTCGACGTGCTCCCTCTGGCGCAGGCTGGCGATCTGGGAGCGGACGGCGCGAGCGGTCCAGGGCCAGGAGACCGCGCCGATGCAGATCCCCATGACGGTGACCGAGCGCGTGTCGAGGCTGATGGACAGCAGCAGGAGCACGATGATCGCCGGGACGGTGATCATGATGTTGGTGAGCCCCATGAGGATCTCGTCGACGAGGCCGCCGCGGTAGCCGGCGAGGGTGCCGATGAGGACGCCCAGGACGGTCCCGGCGACGCCGGCGAGGAGCCCGATGTAGAGGGACGTGCGGATCCCGTGGACGAGCTGGACGCCGACGGACCGGCCGAGGTGGTCGGTGCCGAGGAGGAAGTCGGGGCCGGGCGGCAGGAACGGGCCGCCGAGGAGGTCGCCGGGCCCGGCGGTCGCGACCAGGGGCCCGATGACGCCGGCGGCCGCGATGAGCAGGAAGACCGCGGCGGCGGCGTGGAACCGGGCGGGGAGTGCCTTGAGCGCCTTCACCGTTCGCCCCTTTCAGCGGCGCGGATGCGCGGGTCGATGAGGCCGTAGAGGACGTCGACGAGGAAGTTGGCGACGAGCACGACGATGAGGACGAGCAGGGTGACGGCCTGGATGACGGGGTAGTCCTTGTTGAGGATGGCGTCGTACAGGAGCGTCCCGATCCCCGGGTAGGAGAAGACGATCTCGGTGAGCAGGGCGCCGCCGACGAGGGTGCCGATGGCGAGCGCGAGTCCGGTGATCTGCGGGAGCATGCCGTTGCGGAAGATGTAGCCGATGATCTTGCGGTCGGCGAGGCCGAAGCTCTCGGCGAAGCGCACGTAGTCGGCGTCGACTTCGTAGACGGCCATGGAGCGCATGCCGATCGCCTGCCCGCCGATGAAGACCAGCAGCAGGGACAGGAACGGCAGGAACCAGTGCGAGACCGCGTCCACGGCGAAGACGGCGGTCCATTCGGGGTGGTTGCCGAAGGACCAGCCGCCGCCGGTGGGGAACAGCGGGAGGGCGACGGCCAGGCCGTAGAGCAGCAGGACCGCGAGGCAGTAGTAGGGCGCGGCGGTGAGGAAGAGGCTGGAGAGGTAGACGCCGCGGTCGAAGCCGCCGCGGCGGTAGGCGGCGACGGCGCCGACGAGGTTGCCGATGAGCCAGCCGAGCAGGACCGCGGGCAGTTGCAGGGCGATCGTCCACGGCAGGGCGTCGCCGATCATGGTGGCGACGTCGGACGGGTAGCGGCTGAAGGAGGTCCCGAAGTCCCCTTGCAGGGTCTTGCCGATGTAGGTGAGGAACTGGGACCACAGGTTCTGGTCGAGGCCGAACTCGCGGACGTAGGTCTCGTAGACGCGCTGCTTGGTGTCGGAGGAGGCGTGGCCGCGCAGGGCCTGCCCGATGAGCGTGTCGACGGGGTTGCCCGGGAGCAGGCGGGGCAGGAAGAAGTTGAGCGCCAGCGCCGCGGCGAAGGCCGCGGCGTACCAGCCCAGCTTGGAGAGGATGTGGCGGAGGAGGGTCATCTACTGCTGCTCGACCGGCTTGATCTTGGTGAGGATCTGGATGCCGGTCATGCCCTGCATGGGGGCGCAGTACGGGTCGGCCTTGGTGGGGAAGCCGGTCCAGTGCTTCTCGCTGAACTGGTAGAACTCCAAGGGGCGGTACATGAGCGGGATGGCGGGCGCTTCGGCGCGGATGATGTCGTCGAGGGCGGTGTAGGCGGCGGTGGCGCCCGCGGCGTCGGGGGCGGTGGCGGCCTCGTCGAGGAGGGCGGGGACGTCGTCGTGGTGGAAGCGCCCGAAGTTCCAGAAGGCCATCTCGCCGACGGGCGGGACCTCGCGGTCGTCGATGAGGTCGCGGATTCGCGACCAGGGGCTGGAGGGGGCAACGTCGGAGACGTACCACAGGACCATGTCGAAGGCGCCGTTGCCGAGGTTGTCGTTGACCTCGGAGAAGTCGCTGAACTCGGTGACGACGTCGATGCCGGCCTCGGTGGCGGTGGTGGCGACGATGTCGAGGGCGGCGTTCCAGTCGGTCCAGCCCTGCGGGGTGGCGGCCTTGAAGGGGCCCAGGCGGGTGCCGTCGGGCAGGACGTAGATCCCGTCCTCGCCCTTGGCGGCGCCGACCTCCTCTTCGAGGATGCGGGCGGCCTCGGCGGGGTCGTAGGACCAGCCGGCCGCGGCGGCCTCGGCGTTGAAGTGGACGCTCTCGGCGCCTTCGGGGAGGATGACGCTGGCCTGGGCGGGGTCGCTCATGCCGGCCATGGCGCTCTCGGCGATCTTGGCGTAGTCGATGGCGTGGGCGAGGGCGCGGCGCACGCGGGCGTCGGCGAGGGGGCCGGTCGTGGTGTTGATGATGAGCATCGGGATGGAGCCGGGCAGGTGGTAGGGGGCGTCGGGCTCCCAGGTCTTGACGGGCAGGCCGCGGTCCTCCCACAGCTCGTTGACGCGCGGCAGGAAGAACGCGGACAGGTCGATGTCGCCATTCTGGAAGGAGAGGTTCGCGGCGTCGTTGCCTTCGTAGATGGCGTGGACGACCTTGGCGGGGACGGGCTTGCCGTGGGCCTCGTTGCCCCAGTAGTCCTTATGGAGCGCGAGAGTGACGTCCTGGTGGGTGTAGGACTCCAGGGTGTACGGGCCGGAGCCGACGGGTTCGGTGTTGGCGAACTCGGTGAGGTCGGCGTCGGCGACGCCGTCCCAGATGTGCGCGGGGAGGATGTACGTGAAGCACAGCAGGTCCATCAGGCGCAGGCGCTGGGGGCGTTCGGCGTTGAGGGTGAAGGTGACGGTGCGGTCGTCGGGGGCGTCGATCGCGTCGACGTAGGTCCACACGTCGCCGTAGGCGATGCCTTCGTTGCGGTCGCCGAGGCGGAAGGTGGCGACGACGTCGGCGCTGGTGAGCGGTTTGCCGTCCTGCCAGGCGGTGCCTTCGTGGAGGGTGACGGTGCCGGTGTTGTCGGCCCATTCGATGCCGGAGGCCAGGAGCGGCTCGGACTCGCCGGTGAGGAGGTTGAAGTTGAACAGGGTCTCGTAGAGGTGGACGGCGTAGTTGCCGACGGGCCAGGAGGCGGTCCAGCCGAGGGGGTTGAAGTTGGCGGGCTCGCCGTCCTGGAGTCCGGCGGTGTAGAGGACGGTGGCGGTGCCGTCGTCGCCGCCGGTCCCGGTGCAGGCGGCGAGGAGTCCGCCGGCGCCGACGGCGGCGGACGCCTGGAGGAGGATGCGGCGGCTGGGGCGCGCGGGGCGGTGCGTCATGGTGGTGTCCCTTGCTCGGGGCGACGGAGGGGTCGCCATCGGGGATGTGGCGTCAACAGAGCTTTAATAGTTAGATAAGATTACTAACTTATAAGCGCCGATAGTATACTCAGCGGGCCCCGGGGTCAACATCGGCGCGAATAAAATCGCCGCACCCCCGGCCACCTGCGCTTCAAGGAAGAAGGACGCCCATGCGAACCACCGGCACGCCGGAATCACCGGTCCCCTCCGGGTCCTCCCACCTGCTGCGCACCATCAACGAGCGCGCCGCGCTCTACCACCTGCTGGAGAACGACACGCTCACCCGCGTCGAGCTGCGCAAGCTGACCGGCCTGGCCAAGCCCACCGCCTCCCAGGTGATGCTGCGGCTGTTCGAGTCCGGGCTCGCGGTCACCCTGGGGCGCACCACCGCCAAGCAGGTCGGGCCCCGCGCCGAGGTGTACTCGGTCAACGCCGACCACGCGTTCGCCGCCGCCGTCACCCTCCACGAACCCGACGGCGTCACCGTCGCCATCCGCGACCTCAAAGGACGCGAGCGGGCCTCCTCGACGCGCCGCATCGACTTCACCGCCGTCCCCGTCGACCGCGCCGTGCAGAACATGCTCAGCGCCACCACCAGGGACGCCGGGATCGACTTCGCGCGCATCGCCGTGGTCCACCTGGCCGTGCCGGGCGCCTACGACGCCGAGACCGACACCATCGGCTACGCCGACATCCCCGGCGCCCCCGAAGTGCACATGCGCGAGGCGATCGAGACCTACATGGGCTGCCCGGTCACGATCCACAACGACGTCAACGCCGCCACCGTCGCCGAGCGGCGCAACCCGTCCGTCTCGGGCGGACTCGTGCTGCTGTGGCTGGGCCGCGAGGGCATCGGCACCGGCATCGACCTGAGCCAGGGCCTGATCGTCGGCGCCCGCGGCGCCGCCGGCGAACTCGGGTACGTGCCGGTCTACCCCGACCGGACCGGACCGGACGACCCGACCTACCAGGACTGGATCGGCCCGCCCGCGGTCATCGAGCTCGGCCGCGCGCACGGCATCGAGGGCCCCGACGCCGCCGCGGTCATGACCGCGGCCGTCAAACAAGGCGCCGAAGGGTTCCTGAACGCCTACGCCGACCGCGTCGCCGGAGCGCTCCACCTGCTCACCTGCCTGCTCGACCCCCCGAGCCTGGTCATCGGCGGCGAGATCGCCCGCGCCGGCGGCGAAACCCTCGTCGACCGCGTCCGCCGCCACGCCGAAGCACTCGCCGAACGCATCCTGCCCTCGGCCGTCTACGGCGACGCCGTCGCCATCGGCGTCCTCGACCTCGCGTACGAGGACCTCAAGCACCGAGTCCTCGACACCGCCCTCGCCTGAGGGGCCCGCCCCCCGGTGACATTCGTCCAAGACGGACGGCCGCCGAACCGTGCATCCTCACTGCATGACCGAGTACGAAACCGAGCACCTGCACGGGATGCACGTGGTCCAGGCCGGCCCGCGGCAGGCGCCGCCGCTGCTGCTCATCCACGGATCGGGGGCCGCCAGCGGCTTCTGGGGCCAGATGGCTCCAGCGCTGGCCGACCGCCACCGTGTCATCCAGATCGACCTCCCCGGCTGCGGCCAATCCCCACCCGCGCCCTCATACGACGTGCCGGCGCAGTCCAACACAGTGGCGGCCATGCTCGACGACCTCGGCTCCGGACCCGTCACCGCGGTCGGGCACTCCAGCGGCGGCTACGTCGCCACCTCGCTCGCCGAACAGCGCCCCGACCTGGTGCGGTCGATCGCGCTGATCAGCACCGGCCCGAGCCCCGACGCGCTCCTGCCGCAGCCGCCGATCCTGCGGGCGATGCTGGCCCCGCCGCTCGGCCCGCTGGTCTGGGCGCGGCGTTCGGAAGCGATGATCCGCAATGGACTGCGCGCGACCGCCGCCCGCCCGGTGGACCTCCCCGACGAGCTGATCGCGGAGGTCAAGTCCCTCCCCTACCGCGTGTTCCGGACGATCCTGCGCCGCAACACCGAATACATCGCCGAGCGGAGCGCACCCGAGCGCCTGGCACCGCTCGGGATCCCGGTGCTGGTCGTCTTCGGCGCCGCCGATCCCCGCTGGGAGCCCTCGTCCGCGCGCGACTACGGCACGGTGGCGACCGCGCGGATCGAAATGCTCGACGGCGTCGGACACCTGCCCCTCCTCGAAGCGCCGGAAACGGTCGGCGAACTGCTGCTGGACTTCACGGCAGCGGATCGCTGACACCGCACGGGCGAGCACCGGGCTCTAGACTGGCCGCGTGCTGCCTGCCGGGACGATCGACTGGACGAAGGTGGACGTGGCGGTCCCACCCTCGCCTGTCCGGCTGCCGGGGATCGACATGGTCGGGTTCGGCAATCGCGGCCACGCACTCGCCGACATCGCCATGGTCGCCCACCCGTCCGTCACCGTGCTCATCGATCTGAGCGAGGACGAACCGATCGTCTCCGACACCCACGGCCGACGCGTCCACGGCAGCGTCGTCGCCGGGCTCGCGCCCAGCGAGCTGCGGGTGACCGGCCAGCGGGCACGCGAGTGCCTTCAGATCCGGCTCGACCCGATCGCCGCGGCCGCGCTGCTCGACGCCCCGACCGAGCTCACCGGGACCGCAGTGTCACTGGAGGACGTCTGGGGCCGCGACGCCGCGCAGGCCGAAACCCGGTTGCGCAGTGCCGCATCGTGGGGCGAACGATTCGCGATCGCAGCGGACCTCCTCGGCCGACGACTGGACGCCCGCTCCCCGGTCGACCCCGAGGTCGCCCACGCCTGGCGGCAGACCCTCGCCAACAAGGGGCGCATCCGGGTCGACGGCCTGGCCGCCGAGGTCGGCTGGAGCCGCAAGCGCCTGTGGTCCCGCTTCCGGGCCCAACTCGGCATCACCCCCAAACGCGCCGCCCGACTGGTGCGGTTCGACCACGCCGCCCACCTCCTCGCGGCCGGTCGCAGCCCCGGCAGCGTCGCAATCGAAAGCGGCTACGTCGACCAGTCGCACCTCCACCGCGAGGTGAAGACGTTCACCGGGCTGACCCCCACGGGCCTGGCTGCGGAACCGTGGCTGGCGATCGACGACGTCGCCTGGCCGACCCCGTCATCGACCCGAGACTGAGTAGCGGAACCCCTTGCGCGGAAAGCTCATCGTGTCCTGGTCGGCTCCTCTCCTTCGGCCCCGGTGGTGAAATCGCGATGGGGCAATCGTGCCGGAGCCGACCTGAACGGGACCTGAAGCCGCCTGAAGCAGGCTTCAGGAATGCGCGGTGAGCGCTCGGCCGGGCACCCCTGCGGGGTTCTCGGCCGGCGATGCGGTGAGCGCCTAGCCGAAGACCCGCAGGGGTTCCCGGCCGGCGATCTCGGCCGCGAGCCGCTCATGCGCCGGAGACTCGACCACTCCAGTGAGGACGTCGAGCGCCGACCATGCGGCTCCGAGGACCGGCGGCCGGTCGAGGGCCTGGTACTTCGCGAGCGGGAACTCCGCGGCCAGGCGCGGCTCCAAATGGCGTCGCAGCGCGGCCGGGGCGGCCGCGAGGACGCCGCCGCCGCCCACGATCGTGAACGGCCCCTTGCCGAGTCCGAGTCGGCTCGCGGAGACGCGCACCATCGCCATGACCTCCTCGGCCTGGCGCTCCACGACCGCCTCGGCACAGGAGTCCCCGGCATCGGCGGCCGCGAACAGGTGCGGGACCAGGCCGTGGACCATGTCCCGCTCGAACCGGCCCAGGTGCAGGCCGATCGCGGCCTCCTCCACCGAACCGGTCCCGAAATGGGCGCACACGGCCGCGCATAGCACCGTCGCCGGACCGCGGCCGTCCTCGGCGCGGGCGGCGTGGAACAGCGCGGCCTCGCCGAGATCCTCGCCGCCGCCCCAGTCGCCGGTGATCGGCCCCAAGGCAGGGAACCTCGACCACTCGCCGGTCTCGTTGCGCCCGATGCTGTTCATGCCGGCCCCGCAGATCACCGCGACCGCGTTCCGGTCCCCGGTCCCCGCGCGCAGCAGCGCGAACGTGTCGTTCTCGACGCGCACCGACTCGGCCCACCCGCGCGAGCGCGCGTCGGCGTTCAACCGGTCCACCTCCACCGGCAGGTCCGCCCCGGCCAGCAGGGCGTCCACGCGCGCCAACGGCACCTCGCTCCCCCATCCGGCCTCGTCGCGGGCGACCTCGATCAGCTTGCCCAGCAGGTCGATCGACTCGCGGTAGCCCAGCCGGTGCGGCGAGGAGGTCCCGGTGCGCACGTAGGCGTGGACGCGGCCGTCATCGGTCGCGGCCACCACATCGGTCTTCGAATTGCCCCCATCGACGGCGATGAAGGCACGGGTCTCGTTCACGCCCAAGGCAGGTGGTCCCGCCCGGTCGCGATGAGGCGGCGCGTCAGGCCCTCGGCGAGGTCGTGCTGGCCGACCAGGGGGTGCGCCAGCAGCGCCTCGTAGACACGGCGCTCGCCGCCGCGGACCGCGGCCTCGACACCGAGTTCTTCGTAGGCGGAGACGGCGGCGACGAGCCCGCGCTGGCGGGTGCCGAGCGGGATCTGGACGGCGGGGGTGATCTCGGGGCCGACGGTGGCCGAGACCTCGATGACGGCCTCGTCGGGCAGGTACGGCAGGAATCCGCGGTTGCGCACGTTCACGGCGTGGACCGCGCCGTCCTGAGTGAGCAGGGACCGCATGAGCGCCACGGCCGCTTCGGAGTAGTAGGCGCCGCCGCGCTGCGAGAGCAGGTCGGGCTTGCGGTCGAGGGTGTCGTCCTTGTAGACGTCCCACAGCTCGGCCTCGATGCGGGCGACCTCCTGCCCGCGCGAGGGCGCGGTGCGCATCCGCTCGACCTCCTGGTCGTGGGCGTAGAAGTAGTGCAGGTAGTAGGAGGGCACGAGGCCGTCGGCGAAGACCGCCTCGGGCAGGTCGACCTCCTCGGCGATCTCGGTGCGGTGCTTGGCGAGCAGGTCGGGGAGGACGTCGCGGCCGTCGAGGCGGACCCCGGTCTCCCAGGTCAGGTGGTTGAGGCCGACGTGGTCGAGCACGACCTCCCCCGGCTCGCGGCCGAGCAGCCCGGCGAAGCGGCGCTGGAAGCCGATCGCGACGTTGCACAGGCCGATCGCGCGGTGGCCCTCGTCGAGCAGCGCCCGCGTGACCATGCCGACCGGGTTGGTGAAGTCCACGATCCACGCGCCGGGAGCGGCCAGCTCACGGACCCGCTCGGCGATGGCGAGGGCGACCGGGATGGTGCGCAGCGCTTTCGCGAGGCCGCCGGCGCCGGTGGTCTCCTGGCCGACGCAGCCGCATTCGAGCGGGAACGCCTCGTCCGCGATCCGGGCGCTCTGGCCGCCGACGCGCAGCTGGAACAGCACGAGCGACGCGCCCTCCACACCGCGGTCGAGGTCCGAGGTCCACGCGACGCGGGCCGCGCTGCCGTGCCGACGCATGATGCGCTGCACCAGCGGGCCGATGACCTCAAGCTTGTCTGCGGCCGGATCGACGAGCACGACCTCGTCGATGTCCAAGGCGTTGGTGCCGAAGCCTTCGGCGAGCTCAGGGGTGTAGGTGGATCCGCCACCGACCACGGCGATCTTCATCAAGGTCCTCTCGGTCAATGCCCGGCCGGGGGACGGCCGCCATAAATAGTCAGGTTAACTAACTAACTCATCGATGTCAACGTGTGGATCGCACCGGGCCACCACGGCGAGCCTATTGCCTCGATGTCGATATAACTCTCTAGTTTCGGCCACTTGCGGGCGGCGACGTGTCGATTCGGAACGGCGGCGCAGGGCCGCTGGCATACTGTCCGCAGTGGAGCCAGGGTGGGGCCGTGAACAGGGGGGTTCATGAACATGAGGGCGATGATGGCACTGGCCGGGACGCTCGCGGCGGCCGCCGTGGCAGCGGGCGGCGGGAGCGCCTGGGCGCAGGACCCGGCCGCGGAACCGACGTGCGTGGCCAGTACCAGGGAAGGGGCGGTCCGCTACGAACTCGGCACCTGGAAGGCCGTGGACCATGGTGACGAGGAGCGGGCCGAGCAGGACGACGACACCGTCGATGTCAACGGTTTCAACCCGGTCGCGATCTGGCCCAAGGGCACCTGCCTGACGTCGGCGGACCTCACCGCGGACGGCCAGCGGAGCAACCAGTTCATGGACTTCGACCCGGTCCCCGGCATCGACGACACCGCCAACGCCTGCGACGCCGACGGCAACTGCGACTACAACCCCACGCCTGGCGGCTGGAAGTTCGGGCCTACGAGTTACGACCCCAAGGCGCCGCCAGAGACGGAGTTCAAGCAGTTCATCCCCGTGACCGCCGCCGACGGCACCCAGGGATGGGCGGAGAAGGGCGACCTGACCGCCTACGACCGCATGGCGTTCCGGCCCTGGAAGTTCGATCTCGACAGGCGCGGATGGATCCAGTACGACCCGTTCCCGGTGCAAGCCCAATGCGTGGCCACCGCGCCAGGAGGGACCAGGGTGTACAGCCTCAGCCACAAGGACCTCGTCCACAGTCTGACGCTCCCCGGAGACGCCTGCTTCGCCGGTGTCGGCGCGACGTATGCGGGGACGTTCGAGCCCAGCGGCTACAACGGCGCGAACTGGTCCGCATCGTTCCTGGGGACGCAGATGTGCTTCTTCCACGTCGGCCCCGGCTATGTCGATGCCGCCGCCCTGAGCTGGACCGGCGATCCCGAGCCCTGCGAATGACCTCCAGGCCGCCGCAAGTGGTTCACGGCAGGGTCTTGTAGGCGAGCCAGCCGCCGTCGACGGGGAGTTCGGCGCCGGTGATGTAGCTGGCCTCCTCGGAGGCGAGATAGGCGACGGCCGTCGCGACCTCGTCGGGGCGCCCAATGCGCCCGACGAGGGTCGCGGCGCCGTTGCGGGCGATCTCCGCGTCGGTCGTGTCGGCCCAGTGGGTGGTGAGGATCGGGCCGGGGGCGACGGAGTTGAACCGGACCTCGGGGGCGTACTCGACGGCGAGCTGGCGCATCAGCGCGCTGAGCCCGCCCTTGGCGGCGGCGTAGGCGGTGTAGCCGGGGTGCGAGCGGTGGGCGTGGACGGAGGAGACCGCCACGACCGAGCCGCGGGCCTCGCGCAGGGGGCCGATGAGGGTCCTGACGCCGAGGTAGGCGGCCTTGAGCGTGACGTCGAGGGTGAGGGCCCAGTCCGCTTCGGCCAGTTCGTGGGGCGCGCCGAGGAGATTCGCGAAGGCGTTGGAGACCAGGACGTCGACGCGCCCGTACGCCTCGACCGCGTCTTCGGCCAGGTCCGCCCAGTCGGCGGCGGAGGAGGCGTCGCACCGCCTGAAGTGGACCGTTCCGGCGGTCTCGGCGGCGATCCGCTCCCCCGCCTCCTGGTCGACGTCGGCGACGTACACGACCGCGCCTTCGCTCGCGAAGCGCGCCGTGCAGGCCGCGCCGATGCCCTTCGCTCCACCCGTGATGACGGCGACTTTGCCTTCGAATCGGTTCATCGGAACACCGTAACGCCAAGAACCCATGGGCCGTAACCGGATGCGACGGACCGACTGCAATGCGGGGACGACCAGGTGGAGGTGCCGGTCGGCCAGGCCGATGGCGACCTGCTGACCCCAGGTAACGGTGAGGTGGTCGGACTCGACACCGTCGGCGAAGACCACCAGGCGCTCGCTCTCGCAGACGAGGCGCAGCTCCTCCCCCTTGCCGAGGGTCCCCGAGCTCAGCTCGGTGCCGGTCGCGGGCGAGGGCCATGCCTCCCTCACGAACCAGGACAGGGACGAGGCCTCGAACGCGGGCAGGATCTCGCGGCGGCCGCGGTCGGCCGCGATGGAGGCGCTCCAGCCGGTGGCGCCCGCGCCGGTGCCGACCAGGACCCCCGAGGAGGACTGGCGCTCGCCGCGCCCGGCGGCGTCGACGAGGCGGTAGCGGGCGGACTGGTGGCCGGCGTGCCCGGCGTAGACCTCGTTAAGCCCGTTGATCTCCTGGCCGTCGTCGAGGCGCGCGGCGACCATGGCGAGCCGGCGCACGGCCGCGCTCTCCTCGGCCACGGTCCGTAGGACGCGGCCGACCTCGGCGGCCCGGAAGCGGACCAGGATTCCGGCATTGCGGCCGGGCTCGGGGTCCACGCCGATCACCGGCTGGCGGTCGAGGTACTTCGCGAGGTTGGCGACGAGGCCGTCCTGGCCGACGGCGACGGCGATGTCCTCCGGCCCGAACAGGAACCGCGGCAGGTCGTCGCGGTCGACGCGGCCCCGGCGCCAGTCGGCCGGGATCGCCGCGTCCACCGCGGTGAGCGCGGCTTGCAGGGCCTCGTGGCGGGCGGTCGTTTCGTCGAGGTCGCGGCCGCGCTCGCGCAGGAAGTGCGCGGCGGCGGCGCGGGTGCCGTGGCGGACCAGGAGCTCGTCGAGTTCGCTGCGGCGGCTGACGACGACCACCCGCGGCGCGAGCGTGGCGCTCACCGCTGCCCCTCCGCGAGCCGGGCCAGGGCCCCGCTGAGGAGGTCCGGGGTGACGGTGAGCTGGCCGATCTCGGGGAGCTGCCCGGCGAGTTCGCGCAGTGCGAGCGCGTGGAGCACCGAGGTCGGGAGGTCGCGGTAGACGGCCATGCGGGCGGCTTCGGCGTCGGCTTCGGCGGCGCCGACGTCGCGGACGCGGTCGGCCTGGGCGGCGGCGAGGGTGCGGGCCTTCTCGGCTTCGCCTTGGGCCGCGGCGAGGTCGGCGGCGGCGGTGAGTTCGGCGCGGCGCCTGTCGTTGGCGCCCTTCTGCTCGACGAGCTGCTGCTCGCGGCGGGCGAGTTCGATCTTGTTCTGGAGTTCGTTCTCGGCGATGGCGCGCTCCTGCTCGACGGCCTGGGCGCGGCGGGCGTAGGTGGCCTTGTCGGCGTCCTGCTGGACGGCTTCGCGGGTGGGGGTCTGGAGGGACCGCTCCATCTCGGGTTCGGGGCGGATGGCGACGACGCGGGCGCTGACGACCTCGGCGCCGACGTCGGCGAGGCGGGCATCGGATGAGAGCGCGGCGGCGACGGCTTCGCGGATCTCGGTGATGGCGCGGGTGAGGGCGTCGGCGAGGGGAACGCGGGCGAGGAGGTCGAGGGCGGGCTGCTGGGCGAGCTCGGTGAGGAGGGTGGCGACCTGGTCGAGGGGGCGGGCGCGGGCCTGGCCGTGGTAGGGGTCGACGGAGAAGTCGAGGCGGGTGGCGGCCAGCGCGGGGTCGGCGATGCGGTAGGTGACGGTGGCCTGGACGGTGACGTCGGCGAAGTCGGCGGTGCGGGCGTGGAACATGAGCGGGAGTTCGCGGTCGTCGACGGGGACTTCGGAGAGGACGGCGGTGAGGGGGCGGTACCAGAACGACTGGCCGGTGCCTTCTTTCATGGTGCGGCCGCGTTTCTGGAAGCGGACCCAGACGGTGGGGGTGCCGCGCAGGTGGCGCAGGAACAGGAGCTTGGTGACATCGGCCATGGGGAGGGCCTCCTTTTCTCGTCATTATGACGATAATCCATGTGCTAGGTTATCGTCAAGGTGGTGATAATGAGTTATCCGGTGTTCGCGGTCACGGTCGATCTGGTGGTTCTCACTGTCCGGCAAGGCGAGTTGCACGTGCTGCTGGTGCGGCGCGGGTGCGAGCCGTTCCTCGGCGAGTGGGCGCTGCCGGGCGGGTTCGTGCTCGCGAAGGAGGACCTGGCGACCGCGGCGCGGCGCGAGCTGGCCGAGGAGACCGGGCTCGACGGCCCGGGCGGGCACCTGGAGCAGCTGGGCAGCTACGGCGAGCCCGACCGCGACCCGCGGGGCCGGGTGGTGACCGTGGCGTACCTGGCGCTGCTGCCGGACCTGCCGGTGCCGACGGCCGGAACCGATGCGGCCGAGGCGCAGTGGCGCCCGGTCGGGAAGCTGGGCCTGGCGTTCGACCACGACCGCATCCTGGCCGACGGGGTCGAGCGGGCGCGGTCCAAACTGGAGTACACGCCGCTGGCGGCGGCGTTCTGCCCGCCGGAGTTCACGATCGCGGCGCTGCGCCAGGTCTACGAGGCGGTGTGGGGCGAGTCGATCGACCCGCGCAACTTCCACCGCAAGGCGACCTCGACCCCCGGGTTCGTCTCCCTCACCGGGACCTCGACCGAGGGCGGCACCGGCCGCCCGGCCCGCCTGTACCGGCGCGGCGAGGCGGCCCTGCTCAATCCCCCGCTGCTGCGCCGCCGCCTCGACGGCTGAGACGGGACCGGTCCCGGGCCCTGCCTCCTAGCATCGGCGCATGAGCACTTCGCCTTTCCTTTCCCGATGTACTACAGGTGCATTGGTCCTGCTCGCGGCGCTCGCTACCGGCGCGTGCGGGGCCGGGTCCGGTTCCGATGCGACCGGGGACGTCTCCGAGTCCGCGAGTTCGGCGGCCGCGAGCAGCGCCGAGCCCTCCCCCACCGTGTCCGCGGCGCCGACCGCGGCCGACGGGACCGACTACGCCGCCTGCGATGACGGCTCCTGCGAGGTCGCCGTGTCCGGCGCGGTCGAGTTCGGGTACGACGACTTCACACTGATGGTCACGATCACCGCCGATGGCATCGAGACCTACACGGCTAACAGCGACAACTCGTCGAGCGGCGCCAGCAACATGAGCGGCAGCGGGATGTCGGAGGCGTACTGCATCGCTTACCTGACCGCCTCCAGCAATTCCATGAGCTGCTATCCGGACTCCGGTGAGGATGACGTTCCGGACCCGGAATCCGAGCCCGGCGTGCTCGTCCTCGAAATGATCGACTTCGCCGAGGGGACCGCGATCATCCGGTTGACGATGGGGTGAGCGGTGAACTCGTGTCCTTGCGGGCGATGGCGTCGGCGGTCCTGGTGATCGCGGCGGTGATGAGGCGGCCGTACGGGTCGTCGGCCAGCGCCGGGGAGCACGCTCGGGCGGCGTCGATGTGGCGCTGGGCCGCTTCGAAGGAGGCGAGGCGGCGGTAGGCGTCGGCGAGGTTGAGGTGGAGCGAGGGGTAGAACCCGGCGACCTGGAGGCCGGCGGCGTGCTCTTGGAGACGTGCGTCGGTGAGGGCGTCGGCGGCGTCGAGGGCGCGGATATCCCAGGTGAGGGCTTCGGCGGGGTCGTCGTAGAGGTCGGCGAGGTGGTGGGCGAGCGTGCAGCGGGCCAGCGGGTCGCCGGTGGGGCTGAGGGCGTCCCAGAGGTCGAGGAGCCGGCGTTTGGCCGCGGTGCGGTCGCCGGTCTGGGCTTCGGTGACGGCGCTCGTGACGGCTTCCATGGTCGGGTCGGTCATCGGTGTCCTCGTGTCGGTCGGCCGAGGGTTCGGTCGAGGGCGTAGTCGAGTGCGGCCCGGGCGTCGTGGCGGGAGCGCAGGCTGAGGGCGGCGTCGACGCCGAGACTCGTTGCGAGCGTGAGCAGGAGGTCGGCTTCGCGTTCGGGCGACAGGGCCGGGTCGGTGCGGCCGGCGTCCTGGGCGGTGCGGACGGCGTCGGCGGCGAGGGCTCGGATGTCGTCGTCGCCGTCGGTGAGGACGGCGGCGATCTTGGGGTCGCTGGCGGCGCGGCCGTAGTAGGCGGCGCTGACGCGCAGGGCCTGGCGGGTGTCGGGGTGCTCGCCGAGCAGCTCCCCCAGGACGGCGCGCAGGACGGTCTCGGCGTCGGGTTCGGTGCCGAGGCGGGCGAGTCGCTGTTCGATGCGTTCGCCGAGGCGTTCCTGCGCGAGCTGGAGTCCGAAGAGGAGCATGTCGTCCTTGCCGGCGAAGTAGTGCTGCACGCGGCCCATGGAGACGCCGGCTTCGGCGGCGACGTCGCGCAGGCTGACGGCTTCGAGGCCGGCGCGTTCGACGAGGCGCCACAGGGCGTGGGCGATGAGGCGGCGCTGGCGCTCGTGCTGCTGGCTGTCGACGGCGCGGGGCATGTCGGCAGTGTAGCCGCGAACCGTAGGCGATGCGACTGCATTGACTACGGGTGCGGACCGGTATACGATGCGGTCGCATTGCTTTCGAGGAGGTCCCATGTCCGGCCAGCCGTCCCCGCTCGGCCGATGGCGGCGGATCGCGCCCGCGGTCGGGCTGTTCTTCCTGGCGCCCTTCGTGGGCGAGCTGCTGCTGGGGAACCTCGCGCTCTCGGAGTTCGGCCTGGCGGTGGTCCTCGCGCCGCTGTACGGCGGCGGCGCGCTGCTGATCCGCGAGATCGCGCGGCGCACCGGGCGCGGGTGGCCGACGATGGTGCTGCTGGCGGCGGCGTACGCGCTCGTTGAGGAGGGCCCGGTCGACCAGCTGCTGTGGAACGACGCGTACGCGGGCCACGATCTGCTGCACGGGGACTCGTACCTGCCGGTGTTCGGCATGAACGTCGAGCTGACGGTGACGATCCTGGCGCTGCACACGGTCTGGAGCATCTGCGTGCCGATCGCGATCGTCGAGTCGTTCGTCCCCGGCCGGCGGACGGTGCCGTGGCTGCGCACGCCCGGGCTCGTCGTCACCGCGCTGATCTATCTGGGCGGGGTGAACCTGGTGTTCTGGGGGACCCTGACGGAGGAGGACTTCATGGCCTCCCCCTTGCAGTTCGCCTCGATCGGCGTCGTGATCGCGGTGCTGATCGTGCTGGCGTTCCGGGTCGGCCGCGCGCCGCGCCCGCCGCTGCCGGGCCGGGCGCCCTCGCCGTGGACGGCGGGGATCGCGGCGCTGGTGGGGACGAGTGCGTTCTGGGGGCCGGCGAACCTGGTGACCGCGTCCTGGTACGAGTGGGTGAACGTGGCGGTGTGGTGCGTTGTGGCCGTTGCAGGTACGGTGCTGGTCCTGCGGTGGTCGCGGCAGGACGGCTGGGATGCCCGGCACGTGTTCGCGCTCGCGGCCGGGGCGACGTTGACGTATGCGTGGTCGGCGTTCCCGGTGGTGCCGGAGACGCCGGTGTCGCCTGCGGCGGATCTGATCGGCAACGCGCTCTTCGCGATCGCGGCGGTCGTGATCCTGTTCGCGGCCGGGCGGGTGGTGGCGGCTACGCCGCTGGAGCGGTGAGGTCGCGGCGCATCTGGACGCAGGTGGTCTCGTACCACTCGGGCGTCCCGTCGGGCCCGGCCTGCTCCCAGCCTTCGACGACCGTGCCGTACGCGAGGTAGCCGAGGCCGCGGTAGAACACGCCGTTGCCGCTGGTGTGCCGCTCGTAGCAGAGCTCGGACCGGGCGAGGCCGCGGCGGCGGATGCGGTCCTCAAGGGCGCGAACGAGAAGCGTGCCGACGCCGCGGCGCTGCATCGCGGGGCGCACGCCCAGCTGGTACAGGTATCCGGCGCCCGGGAGCTTCGCGAAGTCGACGCCGCCGATCGCGATCGGGGAGCCCGAGGAGGTGCAGACGACGAGGTAGTCGACCTCGCCCGCCTCGGCCCGGACCAGTTCGCGCGCAACGCTGTCGAGGTGGAGGGCCGAGCCCGACCAGCCGCAGTCGGGCAGGTCGCCGGGGGTGAGGTCGCGGACGTCCAGGGGCCGGGTCATGGGGGTGAGCTTCGCAGACGAGCGGTGTCCGCCCCGGACCGGGGCGGACACCGCTTGCGGCGCAACGGGTGCTAGCTGATCTGGTAGGAGCCGGCGCGGTTGGCCCAGCCGATGGTGTCGAGGTTGGCGAGGTTGTCGATCCACGTCGAGGACGCGCCCGACAGGGTCACGGAGTCCCAGAGCTTGATGTCGCACGAGCGGTAGGTGTGCACCGAGCTGGCGCGGTTGTTCCAGCCCGCCGCGTCGAGGTAGTCGACGCTGAACTCGACCGGAGAGTATGCGGCCGTGCAGGTGTAGTCGGTGGCGACGAAGGAGCGGGTGCCGCCGGCGACGTCGTAGTTCGTGCGGTCGTACAGGGTGATCAGCACGGTGTCGGCCAGGACGCCGACCTCCGCGGAGGCGGCCCGGTCCTCGGCGAACGCCGCCGCCTGCGTTGCGGCGCAGCTGACCTCGTCGGTCACGAGGTTGACGACGCAGTGGTCGGCGCCCGTCGCGCCCTGCGCGGCGGCCGGGGCGAGCGCGAGCAGGCCGAGCACGGCCGGGAGCGTCAGCAGGGCCGCGATCAGCGTGCGCCCGCGTTTCGCAGACTTAGGAGGGAGTTGTTCCAGTTTGCTCATGCGACAAGAGTATTGGTTTCGCACGTTTCGTCAAGAGGCCGGGGCGTGAACGATCGCCCCGGCCCTCAGTCGTGGACCACATTGGCGCGGTCCGCCGCGACGGAGGCGAGGATGTCGAGCATCGCGGCGGTGGCGGGCGGGTCGGGCGGGTCGCCGTAGGTGGCGGCGTAGATGCGGCGGGGGCCGTCGGGGAGGGCGGTGGCGTGGACGCCCGGTTCGGGGTGGGCCTTGAGGGCGAGGCCATTGAGGACCGCGACGCACATCCCGGCCGCGACCAGGGACTGGATGACGACCATGTCGTCCGAGGAGAAGGCGAGGCGCGGGGTGAAGCCGGCCCGCTCGCACGCGGCAACCGTGGCGGCCCGGCAGCGTTCGCAACCGCCGATCCACGCCGCGTCCCGCTGGTCCTCGATGCGGTCGCCGGCGCGGGAGCTGAGGAAGTAGAGGCGGTCGTCCAGGAGGTGGACGAGGCGGCAGTCCTCGGCTTCGGGCGGCGCGTCGGCGTCGCGGAAGACCAGGCCGATGTCGACGCGGCCCGCCCGGAGCAGGTCGAGGCTCTCGACCGGGTCGGCGTCGACCAGGTGCAGCTCGATGCCCGGGTGGGCGCGGGCGAGTTCGGCGGCCGCGCGCGGGACGAGGGTGCTCAGCGCCGTCGCGAACCCGGCGATGCGGACCCGGCCCGTGCGCAGGCCCACGCGCGCGGCGAGCTCGACCGAGGCCGCGTCCATCCGGCCCAGGATCTCGGTGGCGCGCCCCGCGAGCAGCTCGCCCTCGGGGGTGAGGCGGATGCCGCGGCCCGCGCGCTGGATGAGCGTGGCCCCGGTGGCGGCCTCCAAGCGCCGCAGGTGGTGGCTGATCGAGGGCTGCGAGTAGTGCAGCTCCTTCGCCGCGTCGGTCACCGAGCCGTGGCGGGCGACCGCCTCAAGGACCTTCAGGTGGACAGGGTTCAGCATCCATCAATTTCCTTTATGAGTCGCGCAGGGGATTGGCATTGGACATCATGACACCGAGCCGCGAGGATCGGTGCAGGACCGGACCCCGGCGACGGGGGTCCGGAGAGCAGAGGAGCACCAGCCATGTCACAGGCCCGAGTCCACAACTTCGCCGTCTCGCTCGACGGCTTCGGCACCGGCGAGGGGACGAGCCGCGAAGCCTACTTCGGACATGCCGGAGAACGCCTGCACGAGTGGATGTTCGCCACCCGCTGGTGGGAGGAGGGCGGCAGCGGCGGCGTCGACGACGTGTTCGTGCGCCAGCACGACCCCGGCATCGGCGCCGAGATCATGGGCGCCGGGAAGTTCGGCTTCCCCGGCTGGCACGAGGACCCCGACTGGAAGGGCGCGTGGGGCCCCAACCCGCCGTTCCACTCGCCGGTCTTCATCCTCACCCACCACGTGCGGCCCTCGGTCGAGATGGAGGGCGGCACGACGTACCACTTCATCGACGCCTCCCCCGCCGACGCGCTCGAAGCGGCCCGCAAGGCCGCGGGCGGCAAGGACGTCCGCATCGGCGGCGGCGCGACGGTGATCCGCGAGTTCCTCAAGGCCGGGCTCATCGACCACATGCACGTCGCGGTCGTCCCGATCCTGCTCGGCAGGGGCGTGCGCCTGTGGGACGGCCTCGAAGGGATCGAGCAGGACTTCAAGATCGAGGCGACCTCGGCGCCCTCGGGCGTCACGCACTTGACGTTCAACAGGATCAGCTCCTGATCGACACGGCCCGGGACGCGAACGCCTCGACCGCACTCACCACGGCTTCGAAACGGGGCGAACGGAACAGGTCGAAGCCGTGGTGGGCGCCGGGCAGCTCGGCGTAGTGCACGGTCGCACCGGAGGCGGCGCGCAGGTCCGCGGCGAAGCGGCGGGCGTGCGAGACGTGCACGACCGAGTCGTGGTCGCCGTGGACGATCAGGAACGGCGGCGCGTCGGCGCGGGCGTGGGTCAGCGGCGCCGTGCGCGGCTCGCCGGTGAAGTAGGTCCCGTACCAGCCGCCCAGGCCGACGACCGCGGACACGGACGTGTCGGCGTCCTCGAAGCCCGGCTGGAGCCCGGGATGGTCGTGGGTGAGCGCCGCCAGCGCCGACAGGTGCGCGCCCGCCGACGAGCCGGACAGGACGATGCGGTCGGGGTCGGCCCCGAAGTCGCCGGCGTGCTCGCGGACCCACGCGATGACGCGCTTGGCGTCGGTCAGGTGCTCGTCGAAGGACCCCTCGGGGCGGAGCCGGTAGTTGGCGCTGACGCACACCCAGCCGTGCGCGGCGAGGCGGTGGAGCAGCGGCAGGGACTGGCTGTTCTTGCGGCCCATGTCGTAGTGGCCGCCGTGGAAGTGGATGAGGACGGGCGCGCCGGTCGGGTGCGAGCGGTGGCGGTAGACGTCGAGCAGGTTCCGCTTCCCGTTCGGGCCGTAGGCGAGGTTCGCGGTGCGTTCGACCTGCCACGGGCGGATCGGGAAGGGGCGCAGGAGGATGTCGGCCCACGGGAGGCGGGTGCGGGCCTCGCCGGTCGCGGCCTGGAGGACGGGTGCGGCGCGCAGGCTCCGCCGGGTGGTCAGTGCGATGCAGGCGCCGCCGACGACGGCCGCCGCGACGGCGACCGGGGAGGCGAGGTCGCCTTGGGCGAGAGCGAGTCCGGTGTTGGCGAGGAAGAGGGCGATCGCGAGGAACGGGAGTTCGTTGACGGCCAGGCAGACCAGGAAGAGGGCGGTGCCGAGCTTCTCGGGCAGGCGCGGCACCGGCAGGGCCGGGAGGGTGAGGACGGCGAGGGAGACGAGGTAGCCCCAGGGGATGCTCATCGGCGCACCAGCGCGATCAGCGTGATGATGAGGAGGGGGCGGTGCTGTCGTTTCATGAGGGGAATTCTGGCCGCCGGGGCGGGGTCGGCGCATCGGTCCGGCGGTCGCGGCGGCTCCGGCGCAGGGACGGGGCGCCTCCTACTTTCGGAGGTGACCGGCGGCGTGCGGGGGTGGCTAGCATGTGCCCGTGAACCTTCCCCGTGCTCCCCGCCCCGCCGAGATCGCCGGCATGGCCGCCGGCGCGGGCGTGCTGACCTTCCTGTCGCTGTGGTCGCGGCCGTCCCCCGGCCCGTTCGAGGTCGCGGTCGCCGTCCTGGCGGTCGCGGCGGCGATGGCGCAGTTGTGGCGGCCGGTCGCCGGGGTGCTCGCGGCCACGGCGTTGGCGGTGCTGTCGCCGGTGGCGACGACGGCGGCCACGATCGGGGCGCTCCAAGTCGCTTGGCGGACACGGTTTCTCACCGCGGTGGCGGTGAGCGCGGTCGGGATCGGGGCGCACCTGCTCCAGTGGGTGTGGCATCCGATCCCGGCGCTCGGGTTCGGCTGGTGGGCGCTGCTGGTCACCGTCGCGTACGGGGCGCTGCTGGGGTGGGGGACGCTGGCGCGGTCGCACCGCGACCTCGTCATGTCGCTGCGGGAGCGGGCGCGGCGGGCCGAGGCCGAGCAGGGGCGGCGGGTCGCCGAGGCGCGGGCCGCCGAGCGGC
>NZ_QFRW01000091.1:0-23578 GCF_003265355.1 Glycomyces dulcitolivorans
CGCCCGCGGCCCCCGCCTCGGCCGCCGCCGTGACCTCCATGGCCGCCGTGGCCCATGCCCGGGCCGCCGAAGCCGCCCCAGGGGCCGGGGCCGTCGAAGCCGAAGGCCATCTGCTTGAACTTGCGCATGTGGGGGTCGAGGCCCTCGGGGAGACCGGATTCGATCTCGGCGATCACGCGGTCGAGCAGGGCGGCGAGCTGCTCCTGCTCCTCCTTGCTGAGGACCGCGAACGGGTCCCCGGCGGGCTCGGCCTCGTGCTGCTCGGCGGCGGCGCGGCCGGCGTCGGTGAGGTCGACCATGCTGGTGCGGCGGTCCTCGGCGCTGGGTGAGCGACGGACGAGGCCGGCGTCTTCGAGCTTGGTCAGCAGTTCGCCGAGCGACTGCGAGCGGATGCCCAGCAGGTAGGCGAGCTCCTTCTGCGCGATCGGCGACTGGAGGGAGAGCAGGTGCAGGACGCGGCCCTGCCCCTGGTAGGCGCCGGCCCGGGGGTGGCGCCCGCGCAGCTGCGCGTCGGAGCGGCGCAGCAGCATCAGCAGGTACGGGAGTCGCGCGCCCAGGTTGAGCCCGTTGTCGTCCCATTCCCCGGCGCTCTCGTCGCGCTCGGGGGCGTTGTCATCATGTTCGTTCGACATGACCGTTCCTTTCGGTTCGGACCTCCGGCCTTTCCGAAGGTTCCTTCACATACCATAACCGAAGGAGCCTTCGAATGACAACAGGTTCCTTCGATTATTTGCAGGACCCTACGGATTTTCCGTCCCGGGGCCGAGCGACCCGGTGGATTCGAGATGGTTCCCGCCGCACCTTCCGGGCGGTAGAGTCGGTGCCGTTCCTCTTGGCGGGCAAGGAAACCTATGGTCGAGTGGAGGGGGCGTCGGCAGTGGCGGGAATCGAGTTCCGGGTACTGGGGCCGGTGGAGATCCTCCGGGACGGGCAGCGGTTGGGCCCGACCACTCCGCAGCAGCGGTGCGTCCTGGCGGTGCTGCTGCTGGATCTGGGGCACGTCGTGTCGATCGGCCGGCTCGTCTCGGCGCTGTGGGCCGCCGATCCGCCGGCCTCGGCCCGCAACTCGCTGCGGGTGTACGTGACGAAGCTGCGCAAACTCCTGGCCGCCGACCCCGAGATCGGGCTCGTGACCGTCGGCGACGGGTGGCGGCTGGACTGCGATCCGGCCCGGGTCGACCTGTACCGCTTCAGGGCCCTGGTCGAGCAGGCCCGCAACGGCGCGGGCGCAGAAGCCGGGCCGCGCCTGCGCGAGGCACTGGCGCTGTGGCAGGGGCCCTCGCTCGCCGACGCGTCCGGGGACGCGCTCACCGGCGCGCTGGTCGAGGGCCTGGAGGACGAGCGGCTCGCCGCGGTCGAGGACCGGATCGCCTGGGACCTCGAATCGGGCGCCGGGCAGGCCGTGGCGCCGGAGCTGTCGGTGCTGGTGGCCGAGCACCCCCTGCGCGAGCGGCTGACGCAGCTGCTGATGTCGGCGCTGCATGCGAGTGGACGGACCGCCGAAGGGCTGGCCGCGTTCCACCGGACGCGGCGGCGCCTGGTCGAAGAGCTGGGCATCGAGCCCAGCGCGGTCTTGCGTGCCGAGCACCAGCGGCTGCTCGCCGCCTCCGGGGACGCCGGGGCGGCGGTCGTCGCCGGGCCGCTGCCGCAGCAGTTGCCCGGCGACGTCAGCGTGTTCGCCGGCCGCGCCGACCAGCTCTCGCGCCTGGACGGACTGCTGGAGGACGCCGAACGGGAGGACAGGATGCTCATCGCCGCCGTCGCGGGGATTCCCGGCTCAGGGAAGACGACGCTGGCGGTGCACTGGGCGCACCGGGTCAAGGACCGCTTTCCCGACGGCCAGCTCTACCTGAACCTGCGCGGGTTCGAGGCCACGGGCGAGGCGGTCGCACCCGGTGACGCCCTCGCGCGATTCCTTGAGGCCCTTGGGGTCGCGACGGCGAGGATTCCGGCCGAGACCGATGCCCGGTCGGCGCTGTACCGAAGCGTGCTGGCCCGGCGGCGGGTGCTGATCGTGCTCGACAACGCCCGGGACGAAGCGCAGGTGCGCCCGCTCCTGCCCGGTTCGACCGGGTGCGCGGTGGTCGTGACCGGCCGCACCGAGCTGGCGGGGCTGGCCGCGCGGCGGGGCGCGCACCTGCTGGCCCTGGACGTGTTCGACCGAGCCGAGGCGCGCGATCTGCTCGTCGGGCGGCTCGGCCCCGCGCGCGTGGCCGAGGAGCCGGAGGCGGTCGCGCGGATCATCGACCGCTGCGCGGGACTGGCGCTGTCGCTGACGATGGTCGCGGCCCGGGCCGGGGCCCGGGCCGATTTCTCGCTGTCCTCGCTTGCGGCCGAACTCGATAGCGGCGAGGTCGTCCTTGACGCCTTCGCGAGCGCGGACGCCTCGGTCGACCTGCGGACGGTGTTCTCCTGGTCGTACCTCCAGCTCAGTCCCGAAGCCGCCCGGCTGTTCCGGCTGCTGGGCCTGCACCGGGGACCGGACGCCGGCCTCGGAGCGGTCGCGAGCCTCGCCGGGATCGGCGCGCCGGCGGCCGGGCGGCTCCTGCGCGAGCTGTGCCGGATGCGGCTGGTGGCCGAGCACGCCCCGGGAAGGTTCGACCTCCACGACCTACTCGCCGCCTACGCCGCCGAACTGGGCGAGGCACTCGACGCCCCGTCGGTGCGGCGTGCGGCGCTGGGGCGGCTGCTGGACCACTGCCTGCACACTGCGCACGCCGCCGCCGATCTCGTTGCTCCGCACCGCAGTCCGATCCCGATCGGCGATCCGGACCCGGGCGCGCAGATCGCCGCGTTCGGAGACGACGCGGCGGCGACGGCCTGGTTCGCCGCCGAGCGCCACGTCCTCACCGGCGCCGTCGCGGCCGCGTTCGAGGCCGGCTTCGACGACCACGTCTGGCAGCTGGCGCAGTGCCTGGCGACGTATCTGCGGCGCGAGGGCATGGGGGCCGACTGGCTGGCGACGCAGCGCCTCGCCCGATCGGCCGCCGACCGGCTCGGGCAGACGCGGGCGCAGGCCGTCACCGGCTACGGCCTCGCCGCCGCCCAGATCAGGTACGGCGATCCGCAGGACGCCGAGGCCAACCTCCTTGCGGCGCTTCGGTATTTCGAGGAACTCGGCGACCTCGACTGGCAGGGCAACACCTTCGCGATGCTGTGCCTGGGCAGCGAGGCCGTCGGCGACTACGCCGCCGCGCTCGCCTACGCCGTTGAGGGCCTGGAGCGGCACCGGCGCGCCGGGTACCTGCCGGGCCAGGCCAGGGCATTGAACAACGTCGGGCACTGCCGCGCCCGGCTGGGCGACTTCGACCGGGCGCTGCGCGACTGCCGGGAGGCGCTGGAGCTGCTGGTCGGTCTCGACGACCCGGTGGGGGAAGGAAACGCGCTCGACAGTCTGGGGTTCATCCACTCCCGGCTGGGCGAGTTCGACCTCGCGATCGAGTGCTACCGGCGCTCGTTCGCCTCACTGCATCTGCGCGGGGAGCGGTATCTGGCCGCCGTCACGCTGCACCGCTTGGGCGATGCGCACGTGGCGGTCGGCGATCGCGGTGCCGCCCTGGAGGTCTGGAAGCGGGCGCTGGGGATGTTCGAGGCGCTCCGTCATCCTGACGCGTCCCGGGTGCGGGCCAAGCTCATCGCCCTGCCGCCGCGTCCGGTGCGGTGAGGGCGCGCCGGGTGCGGAACCGGTGGCCGTGCCGGGCCCACCACGCCCGCGACCAGATGGCCAGGAACAGGGCCTGGACGGCCAGGACGGTCGTCCCGTCGAGGACGGCCACCGGTTCAGCGGAGGCGATCGCGGCCACCGCGCCCGACAGCAGTCCGATTGTGTAGGGCACCAGCACAACGGCCGCATAGCTCAGGCAGATCGCGGTGCCGGCCACCAGCAGCACGGTGTAGCCGACGACGGTGCGCCGCTCCCCTGTCGCCATGCCCGCGAGCGGGTTCGCCGCCGGACCGGGCCGGGCGCGCACGGCCGCGGCGAGGCGGGCGGCGAGGTATTTGGCGTAGGAGGCGCTGTCGCCGTAGAGGTTGCGGCTGCCGGTGAGGTCTTGGACGATGAAGTAGACGTCGGTGCGCATGAAGATCAGCAGTTGCAGCGTCAACGCGGTGGCCGCGAGGACGACCACGACCCCGGCGAGGCGCCCGGCCAGGTGGTCGGACCCCAGCCAGGTCGAGGCGGCGAGCGCGGTCGCGCCGAGGGCCAGGTCCGAGCGCATGCCGGCGGTGTAGACGGCGAGGCGGTGGCGCCGCGGCGCGGCCCAGATGCCGGTGACGTTCGTCTGCGCCACCAGGAACTGGAGCCGGGTCCCGAACTCGACGCGCCCGGGCACCCCGGCGGCGCGGGCGCAGACCAGGTGGGCCGTCTCGTGGATGAGGATCAGACTCCAGCCGATGAGGACCTGCACGGCGATGACGAGGCTGCCGTGGTCGGTCCACAGCAGACTCTGATAGCCCGGCAGGGGCGCTTCGGATCTGACCGCGACGGTGAGGGCGGCGACGACCAGCACCGCCAGCGCGGCGTCCGTCAGGAGGTGGACGAGCGGGTGCAGCATCCAGCCCACGTGCGCTCGCCGCAGCCGGGGCAGGGTAACGCGGGCCGGGGACGGGCCGGGGACGGACTCGCCGTCGAGACTCGCGACCATGCCCAGGTGCAGCAGCTCCTGGGCCAGGTCGGCGACGTCGATGCGCTCACCGGTGGCCGCCGCGATCCGATCTTCGGCCTCGCCGATGCTCGCACCGGCTTCGAGCAGGGCGATCACGTCGGCCCCGATCGACGGGAGGGCGACGAACACGTCGGATCCGGTGCGGCCGACGACAACGCAGTCGCCGTCGAGGCGCTTGGCGAGCGGATGGAAGGCGACGACGGTGTCGGCCCCGATCGCCGTGGAGTCGTGCGCAGTCCCGGTGGTCATGTACGGCTCCCGCAGGCGGGGCAGTCCGGCTGCGGCGGGAAGTCCACTAGGGGCGGTTCACCGGGAGCCATGAGATTGACGCCCCACACGGTCCCGGGCCGGATGGCAGGGTCGCCGGTCAGCAGGGCGATGGCCCAGTACGCCATCAGCTGCCCGGAGAGGGCGGCGGTCACAGAGATGACCGGATGTCCCGGAGCTTTGGGGAGGGCTTTGAGCATGTCGTCCTCGGAGGCGGTCCCCAGATCCCTGCGGCGGCGCTCGGCCAGGCGCAGGCACTCCCAGCAGGCCCCTTCGCCGGGGACGTATCCGCCGGTCATGATGTGCGGCCCGTGGTAGCCGCCGTCGACCCACGGAGTGCGGGTCTTGAGCGTGGCGCGGTTCGCCCAGCGGCGGACCTCAAGCGGACGATCGGCGCCCAGCACCAACAGGTCACGCCTCTCTAGAAGCGGGTAGAAGTCCTCTATCTGTCCGATGTGGATGGATTCGCCAGTGACGTCGATGCCGGGGTTGCGCTGCCGCAGCCGGCCCACAGCTGCCTCGGCCTTGGGGCGGCCGATGTCGGCCTCGGTGTAGAGGATCTGCCGGTTCAGGTTCGACAGCTCGACGGTGTCGAAGTCCACGCAGTGCAAGTGCCCGACCCCGGCCGCAGCCAAGGCGAGCGCGGCGGCGCCGCCGGCGCCACCGACGCCGACGACGACCACGCACGCGTGCCGGAGGCGTTCGCGTGCCGCCTGCTCATCGGCACTTCCGGTGCGCGGCAACAGTTCGGGGTCGGTTCGCGGGCGCATGCGACTCCTCGGGTCGATCGGCGTTGCGGGATTGGACGAACGGCGCCCGAACCCGGAGGTCCGGGCGCCGATGGTTCAGTTGCCGGCGGCGGTGAGGCCGGTGGTCTCGATCTTGTCGAGCGTGCGAACGGTCAGCTTCCGTGCGGGTGCCGGAGCGGGCTTGTCGGTCTTGGCCTGGTCCTTCGGCATGGTGCCACTTCCTTCCGTCGAGCGGTGCGGCTGTGCGGCAGCGCCTCTGATGCCGCTGGGGGTCTCGCGATTCCGGGGCTCATCCGTCCGGGCTGCTGAGGCCGGTGGTCTCGATCCTGTCGAGGACGCGGATCGCCAGCTTCCGACTCGGGACGGGCTTCGGGGCCGTCGCCTCCGTCTTGGTCTGCTTCGCCATGGGTGTCACCTCCTCTCCTCTCGTGATCGTGTTCAGCGCCCGCCGCATGCGGGGCAGTCGGGTTGGGGCGGGAAATCCACGGTCTGCGGCTCGCCTGGGGTCATGAGGTTGACGCCCCAGGTGGTGCCGGGCCGGGCAGCGCCGGCGCCGGTGAGCAGGGCGATGGCCCAGTGGGCTTTGAGCTGGCCCGAGATGGCCGCGGTGACGGAGATGACCGGGTGCCCGGGAGCCTTGGGCAGCGCCTTGTCAAAGTCCTCTTCGGAGGCGAGGTTGAGGTCGCGGCGGCGGTCTTCGGCCAAGCGCAGGCACTCCCAGCAGGCACCGTCGCCGGGGACGTAGCCGCCGGTCATCATGTGGGGGCCGTGGTAGCCGCCCTCGACCCACGGCGTGCCGGTCTTGAGGCAGGCCCGGTTGGCCCAGCGGCGGATGCCGGGCGGGCCGTCGGCGCCCAGGACCATGAGGTCGCGGCCCTCCAGCAGCGGGAAGAAGTCCTCCACGCCCTCGATGCGGGCGTGCTCGCCGGTGACGGTGATGTCGGAGTTGAGCGCCCGCAGGTGCTCGATCGCGGCCTCGACTTTGGGCCGGCCGACGTCCGCCTCGGTGTACAGCGTCTGGCGGTTCAGGTTCGACAGCTCGACGGTGTCGCAGTCCACCAGGTGCAGGTGCCCGACCCCGGCCGCGGCCAGCGACAGCGCGGCCGCCCCGCCGGCCCCGCCGACTCCCAGCATGAGCACGCGCGCCTGCTTGAGTTTGACCTGGACGTCCCAGATGCTCTGGCGCGGTGTCAGATCGGTCCAGCGGAAGTACTGGGCGCTCCTGCCGTAGCGTTCGCGCTCGCGCTCGCTCAACTCGCTCGGGACGGGTGCGGCGGCGTCCTCGACGTGCCCGGCGGCGATCAGGTCTTCGAGCGCGCCGGCCACGTCCTGCTCGGTCAGCGCGGGGTGGGCGCCTTGGACCTCGGCGACGATGGCGCGCCGGTCGCGGGTGCCGTCGCAGGCGCGCACGAGCGTCCACACCCATCCGTCGGGGTCTTCGATCTCGGCGGCGATCCCGTGGACGCCGCCGCCGATGCGCACGTTGCCGTTGCGGGTGAGGAAGGCGTCGTGTTCGGGTTTGATGCGTGGCTTCTCCACGGTCGCGCTCCTTGCAGGACTCGGATGGCCGGGCTGGTTCGGGTGGGGGCGTCCCGGATCGGATCGGGTCCGACCCGGGCGCACGGTGTCAGTCGCCGCCGTTCCCGCCCGACAGGCCGGTCGTCTCGATCTTGTCGAGCCGACGGACACTGAGCTTGCGGGCCGGAGCCTGCTTCTCGGCCTCGGTGCGCTCTTCGGTCTTGGTGGTCATGGGGTTCACCTCCCCGTGCTGCAAGAGATCGGGCCGCTCGGCACCACGTGGCGCGAGATGCGATGATCTCGGTGGATTGTGGCGGAATCATTGTGGCTGTGAGGGTTTGGCGATGGTTTGGCCTGTGTTTAATGACTGGTCGCCGACCACCGGCGAAGCCGGAGGACGACCGATGGGAATGTCCTTGCCTCCCTGCATCGGCGGTGCGAGACTGCCTCGATGAGCGACACTGATGCGACCGTCACCGCCCTGCTCGCCGAACTCGGGGACACGTGGGAGACCGTCGAGAAGATCACCGCCGCCCGCGAACGGCTCATCGCCGACCTCCCCGGCTGGCGGCTCCCGGCCGCATACGGTATCGCCGTGATCGACGCCGACGACACCGTCGCGTTCGCCCGCGCCAACATCGGCGTCCACCCGCTTCCGGCCGTGGTCATGGCGACGATCCTCGGCCACGGGACCGAATCGGCCGCCTACCTGGTGGACGCGACCGCCCTCGACCAGGCGATCCGCCTTCTGGCCCCCGCCGAGGCGTGCACCGCCTACGAGCACCCGAACCTGGCGACCTGGCGCGAGGTCCGCAAGGCCCTCGACACCGGCGCGACCGCCGTCGCGGTGTTCCTCGCCGACCTCGACTACACCGGCGACGACCCGGTGGTCCTGGCTCTTCAGGGCCTCGCCGTCACCGGCTGAGGCAGGCGGGAGCGATGCGACGGGCAGTGGTCGTCACTGGCGGCGGACGCGGCGTCGGACGGGCGGTCGCCGAGCGGCTGCTCGCGGCCGGCAACGCGGTCGTGGTCCTCGAACAGCGCCATGAGGCATGGCTCGACCCGCTCATCGACCAGGGCCGGGCCGCCCTGGTCACCGGCGACGCCGGTGACGACGACACCGCGGCCCAGGCCGCAGCGGCCGCGCAGGCGCTGGGGGCGCTGCGGGGCTGGGTGAACAACGCCGCAGTCTTCCGCGACGCGTGGCTGCACGAGGCCGGCGGCGCCGCCGTCGCCGACCTCGTCCGAGCGAACCTCCAACCGTGCCTGGCCGGCTCGGCCGCGGCCATCCGGGCGTTCCTCGCCGCCGGCACCGGCGGCGCGATCGTGAACGTCTCCTCCCACCAAGCGCAACGGGCCGTCAGCGGCGCCCTCCCCTACGCGACCGCCAAAGCCGCCGTCGAAGGACTCACGCGCTCCCTCGCCGTCGACTACGGGCCGCTCGGCATCCGCGTCAACGCCGTCGCACTCGGCTCGATCACCACCCCGCGGATGGACGCCGCACTCGCCGACATGACCGATGCCGAACGGGCGGCGCACGCTCGGCACATGCGCGACCTGCACCCCCTCGGCCGCGCCGGCTCGGGCACCGAAGCCGCCGACGCGGTCGCCTACCTGCTCTCCGACGCCGCCTCCTTCATCACCGGCGCAGTCCTCCCCGTCGACGGCGGCCGCGCCGCGCAGGGCCCCGACCCGGAGGCCCGCCGACTCGATTGACAGGTACCTGTCAACACCTGCTAGCCTCAAGGCGTGGCAGCACTCAGTCCGCGCGCGCTCGACGTCTCCGAGCTGATCATCGAGGTCTTCCGCGCCAACGGCGCACTCATCGCCGCGGGCGACGACCTGGCGCGCCCGGCGGGGCTGACCAGCGCGCGCTGGCAGGTCCTCGGCGTCGTCGACCGCGAGGCGCTCACCGTCGCCGACGTCGCCCGCACGATGGGCCTGCGGCGCCAGAGCGTCCAGCAGACCGCCGACGCCCTCGTCCGCGACGGCCTCGCCGCCTACCGCGACAACCCGAAGCACCGCCGCGCCAAGCTGATCCGACCCACCCCCGAGGGCCTGAGCGCGCTCGCCGAAGTCGAACGCCGCCATGCCGAATGGGCCGACGCCCTCGCCGCACGCCTCGACCCCGGCACGATCGCCGCCGCCAAAGCCGCACTCCAGGACCTCGCCACCGCACTCGAACAGGAGGCACCGCATGGCCGGTGAGAAGACGATCCCGCTGCTCCCCTGCCGGTCGATCGACGAGACCGCCGATTTCTATCGGATGCTCGGTTTCAAGGAGACCCTGCACCAGACCCGACCCAACCCCTACACCGTGGTGGTCAAGGACGACATCCAGCTGCACTTCTTCGGCGTCGACGACCTCGACCCGGAGACCACCTACGGCACCTGCGTGGTCATCGTCCCCGACACCGGCGCGCTCTTCGACCGCTTCGCCGACGGCATGCGCGCCGCGCACGGCAAACTCCTCGTCTCCGGCATTCCCCGCATGACCCGCCCCCGCAAGCGCGCCAACACCGGCAACAGGGCCGGCTTCTCCGTGGTCGACCCCGGCGGCAACGTCATCCGCTTCTTCCCGGCGGCCGAGGACTCCGAGCAGCGAGCGGCGCCCGCGAGCAAGCTGGGCAAGACGCTTGAAAGGGCGATCGTCCTCGGCGACGCCAAGGGCGACGCCGCCCAAGCCGCGAAGATCCTCGACGCGACCCTCGCCAAGACCGCCGACGACACGCCCGCCCGCGAACTCGTCGAAGCCCTCGCCTACCGCGCCGAACTCGCCGCCCGCCAAGGCGACCAGGCCCTCGCCCGCCAGCTCCTCGACCGCCTCGACCAGGTCCACCTCACCGACCAGGACCGCGAATCCCTCGCCCCGACCCTCGCCGGCGCCGCCGACCTCATCGACCAACTCCCCTGACCGGCCCCAGCAACCCCCAGGTATCATTCACACCGGCCCCGCCCGCACCGGCAGGGCCCCGGCCCGGTATTCCAACTGGCAGAGAAGACGGATTCAAAACCCGTACAGTGTGGGTTCGAATCCCACCCGGGCTACCAGACATTCAGAGCGTTAGTTCTAATACGGGAATAAACGAGACTTCCAAGGCGTGACACCAACAAGTGTCACGCTTTCCCCGTACCTCCGGATCCTTCCGATCTCCACCGGTGGCTGCCGGATCCGAGTCGGCTTCCGGATCGCTGTACCTGTTCACCCGTCTCAACCTTTCTCTCAACCCCATAGAGTCCATTGTGCCCATGTTGCCGCATCCATGAAATCCCCTGACTGGACATGTCCTGGCATCGAATCATCCCAGTCGACCAGGGCTGATCCGGCAAGGCGTGTTGAGGGCGGATCGCTCAGAGTCCCGAGAGGCCTCGGGCCATGGTGATGACTTCCGTTAGCACTTCACTGGGCGGTCCCTCGCAGCGGCGGGCTGTCAGGCGGTAGACGGCGGCCGCCCGTTTCGTCTTACCTTCGCCCAGCTCGGCGAGCAGGCCCTCATAGGTAGGGGTCCATGCGGGCCAGCGGTCTTGCAGCACCTGCTCGAGGTTGTCGTCCCAGACGACGAGGTGAGCGTTCTGCCTGCCGACCGGGTAGTCGGTCAAGTTCGGCACGCCGTGGTATTACATGATCGCCCGGTTGAGGGTGCGGTTCTTGCGGTCCTCGGCCTCGATTTCGATGACTACCTTGTCCGTGTCGCCTTCGACCAGAACGGCGCCGGCAGCGAACAAGCAGTCCACGAACGACTCGGAGAACGCAGCGTCGATCTGTTGGAGCCCTTCGGACCCGCCAGGCGCTTCGCATTCAGCGGCGCGTTCCTCGGCGTTCAACCGTGTACCCCGATGTGTACAACTCTCGCATACGATTTGCGTAGCGGGTCGCTCACCGGACTCAAGGGGAGGACGGCGGAATGTCGGCCCAGGACAGGAAAACGTACACGTTGACACCTGAGCGATACTGCTCTGCATACTGCATAGGTCATCACGGAGAGATCCTGCAGGGAGTGTTCCACACGGAGGGCGGCAAGCCCGTGCGCGCATTGGTCACGATGCCGTTCCACGGCGGCGGTACCACCGCATTCGCGCAACTGACCACGGAGGACGGGATTCGAGTGTTTCCCGCCGGGCGTTGGAAGGCGTTCCGCGCGGCGGAACTTACCAGGAAGGCACTCCGTATCAAGGCCGGATTGCGAATCACCCTTTCATCGGACCTCCCTCCCGGCCTCGGTATGGGTTCATCGACTGCCGACGTCGTCTCCACCATCCATGCGATCGCGGGCGCTGCCGGTCGGCAGCTGTCAGAGTCGCGCGTGGCGGGGTTGGCGGTCCAGGCCGAGAAGGCGGCCGATTCGCTGATGTTCCAGAGCAAGGTCGTCTTGTTCGCCCAACGCGAAGGCCGCGTAATCGAGGCCCTCGGAAGCCGGCTTCCGTCGATGATCGTGGTCGGGTGCTGCTGCGACGACGGAACGGTGGAGACGCTCGATCAAGCGCTGATCGAGTACACCCCTGCGGATCAGCGCGACTTCGAACAGCTCCGGAGTCGGATTCGGGCCGCCGTCCGCGACGACGACGCGTCGGCACTGGCATCGGTGGCCACGGACAGTGCCCTGATCAACCAGCGCTACATTCCGAAACGGCGATTCTCCGAGTTCATGGGAGTCGCCCAGCGAGGCGGGGCGCTCGGGGTCCAGATATCCCACAGCGGCACCGTCGCCGGGATGATCTTCGACGGTCGGGATCCCGAATCCGTGGAGCGTGCCGCTCTCGCGAGAAGGATGCTCTCGCTCCGAGCGCTTGAGCCGAACTGGTCCTTTCGCACCGATGAGCGCTTTCCGCCGCTCAGTCTGCGCCAGGGGAAATATCGGGACGCGTAGGAGCGTGCGAGGGTACTCAACCGGAGTCCTTCTCTCCTTTGTGCTCCGCAATGAGTCCGAAGATCCACGCCGAGGACTCGACCGTGTCGCCGAGGAGCAGTCGGTTGATTCGCGATCGCATCCGGCCCGCCATCTCGGTGAGCCCGATCTGCTCGTATATCTCCCCGGCCGCTCCGAAGTGGTTCAGCGCCTGGGAGAGCTTTCCCCTGGCCCGGGACACCTCTCCCAGGCCGAGCCGGGCGTTCGCGCCGCCGAGCCGGTCGCCGATCTCCTCGAACGTCTCCAGGACCGCCTGGAAGCAGGTGTCTGCGTCAGCGAGTCGTCCCTTGGACAGCGCCACCGCCCCGAGTCCCCATTGGGCGTACGCGGCTCGCCGCCGCTTGCCCAGCGACGCGAACAGTTCGAAGGCCGCCGAGAACCGCGTCTCGGCCGTCGCGTAGTCCTCGCGCAGCCGGGCCACCTCGCCGAGTCCGCGGTGCACCCCGGCGACCCCGCCCAGCATCCCGGTCGCCTCGAAGATCACTCCCGCCGCTTTGTAGTGCGTCTCTGCGGTGTCGAAATCGCCCCGGAGGCGTGCGATGTGGGCGAGGCCCGAAACCGCGTCGGCGATGCCTCCCTGGTCACCGAGGGCCTCGTACGTCGAGAGGGCCTCCGCGTAATGACGCTCGGCAGCGGCGTGCTCTCCGCGCAGGCGCCCGACCTCGCCGAGCCCCCACTGGGCCGAGGCCCGGCCGGCCTGGTCCCCGATTTCACCGAAGACCTCTGCGGCGTGCAGCAGCGCGGTGGCGGCGATGTCGAACCGATCCAGCAGGATCGCCAGACCGCCCGCCGCGCGCGCGAGACGGGCGCGGTCGCCGTCTCGGCCCGACAAGGCGACGTCGCGCACGTTCTCGGCCTCCGCCTCGAACCAGTCCCGCCGTTCCTCGTTCGTCGACGCGACTCTGGTGCGGTAGTGCGCGACGAGCGCGGCGACGATCCGGTCGTGATCGGCCGGATCGGAGTCGGCGCTGAGCGGGTCCGAGACGGAGTCAGACCATCCGAGCCGGGCGAGGTGATCGCCGAATGCGCGGATCATGTCGTGAGCGACGTAACTGCGCAGCCCCAGGTCGGAGGCCGAGGCGGCGGCCGCCGGGCGCTCGGCGAGACCCGCGCGGATGAGCATGTCCATCACCGCGGCCGTGCGCCGGAGCGGGAGGCCGAGGACCGACGCGATGCTGTCGAGCGTGGCAGCGGCCCCAGGATGCACGCCGAACGCGCGGAAGGCCCGCCGCTGCTGCTCGTCGAGGTGGCGGTAAGAGCCGCCCAATCGCACGAACAGGTCGGAGAACGAGTCCGGTTCCGTGCTTTCGCGTGACTCAGGAAGGTCCTCGACGACCTCGGCCAGCGGCCAGCCGGCGGCGACCTTCCTGGCGTGCGAGGCGATGAGGACGGGGATGTACAGGTCGCGCTCCAGCAGTGCCGCGACGAGGGAGCGGTCGTGCCCGACTCCGGCGATGTGCTCGAACATGGCCTGCGCCTCCGGCGGTTCCAGCACGTGGAGCCGGATCGGACTGCTCGCCAGCTCCATCTCGATGCGGTTCCGGCTGGTGATGATCGTCGCGCATCCAGGGGCGCGCACCATCAGGTCGGTGACCTGCTCCGCGGCCCTGACGTTGTCCCACACCATGAGGAGCCGCCGACCTGCGGTGACCGATCGCCATAGTGCCAGCCGCTCCGGCGCGGTCAGCTTGCCGATCTCCATGACCGAACGTCCGCTCACGGTCGGCAGCATCGTCGCCAGTGCCTGGTCGGCGGTCTGAGGGAGCTTCGTCCCGTAGGAGTGGAAGTCGTAGAAGACCCGGCCCTCGAAGGAGTGGGCTCGATTCGCGAACGCGATGGCGAGAGCGGTCTTGCCGACTCCGCCGAACCCGCCGATCGACTGGACCTGTGCGATCCCGTCGGCGGACTCGACTGCCGCTCGGATCCGTTCGAGGTGCGCCTCCCTGCCGACGAACCCGGTGCCGCTCTGGTCGGGGTGCCAGTAGTCGCGCCACCCGAACCGGGCCTCTCCGGAAGCGATCTCGATGTCGCCGCGACCGGAGGCCGCGGCTTCGAGTTCGGGGAGCCGCTCCAGGCCGTTCCGGCGGAACGCCTGCCACAGCGGATTGAGCACCTGCATGCCCCGCGTAGCCTCATGCTCGACTTCGCGCAGGATAGACGTGCAGAACACGGCGACGACCGAGTGCTCCGTGTTCCCCACCACCGCCGGGAAACCAGTACCGGCGGCATCGATCCACAATCGCACGGAGCCGACCAGATCCTCAATTGCCGTGCCGTTCACCAAGGGCCAGTTGGCCTTTCGCTGGCCGAACAGTGACTTGCGAACGGTGCGCCGGAGTCGCGCATCGTCCTCCCACAAGGTTGCGATCGCGGTCCGGGCGCCCCGGGAGACGGCGATGAGGAGTGCTCGTCGCACCTCTGCGGAGTCCCGGCGTCGACGTGCGGCGACGAAATCGGAGGCGCGCTGGGAGAGCTTGGAGGCGATCCACATGCTAATGCTCAAGGGGTCCATGGACATCGCCGTTCGTTCAAGGGGTGAGTCCAATGCTACCGATCTGACGCCGTCGCCGCTTTTCCGGCTTGCGCGCCCGACGACGCCCTAGTGCCCCGGGGGGCGGCGCTCTGGAGGCAGCTCGG
The DNA here is from genome assembly GCF_003265355.1 of Glycomyces dulcitolivorans. Classification (GTDB taxonomy): domain Bacteria; phylum Actinomycetota; class Actinomycetes; order Mycobacteriales; family Micromonosporaceae; genus Glycomyces; species Glycomyces dulcitolivorans. Next base: position 14,743 of record NZ_QFRW01000091.1, read on the forward strand.
GCTCGAAATGCATGAGCCGGTGCGATGGGGTGAACCCCGCGCGCTGGTAGACGGCGACCGCTCGGGTCGTCGAGTGGACGGTCACGCGTTCCAATCCGAGTTCGTCGGCGAGAAGTAGGAGTGCGTCCACGAGGCCGCTCCCGATGCCGCTGTTGCGTGCTTCCGGAACGATGTACACGCTCTGGACGTCGCCGACGGAGCGGTCCAGAACGAGCGGAGTGGGTACGCGAGGGGTGATCGCGATCCAGGCCATGCCGATCAGCTCCCGCTCGCGGACCGCCACGACGCACCGGTGGGAGTGCGCCGCCGCCGCCCAGCGTGCGAACTCCTGCTCGAACGCGCCGCGATCGGTCCCGGCTTGGCCGTCTTCCTCAGTCAGCCATCGCCATCGGAGCCGGGCCACGTCGCGCCACTCGGCGTCCTGCGGCTGCCGGAACTTGACCTCGCTCATACATCGAGTATGCCCGCTCGGGGCTGCGCGGGCGCGAAGGCGGGTCCTGGGACTCACTCGCATGACGCATCGGGCCGCGCTCGCCCAGTTCGTATCGGATGGTGAGGCGGCGGTAGCCGCCGAGCCAGGCGATGGTGCGTTTGACAGCCCAGCGGTGTCGGCCAAGGTGGGCTGAGGACTCGATGCCGTGACGAGCGATCCGGTCACTGATCCGGCGTTCGCGCAGCGCTCGGTGACGGTATCCTCCTCGTCGGCGTCGAGGATGGCCGCCTTCGAGCAGCCCCCAGCACTGCCCTCCAGCGCCGCCAAGGAGGTGATCACCCTCGAACAGCGCCACCTCGCCCTAACTCGGCGGATTCGACTGGCGAGTTCGACGCTAGCTGATCGGGCAAAGCTGCATCTGAGGATGTGTTGGACGCCCTGGCCCGCCTACACGAAGCAAGATAAGAAAATAACAAAGGGGGATCAATCTCAGAGGTTTTCACCTGCATCAGGCGTACACGTGCCGCCCATCGCATTGGTCGCCTCTTGATAATTTGGCTTCAACCTCTTGAAAGGAGGTAAATCGCCAAATCATGATATTCACGGTAGCACTAGTGATCGCGAGCTGGAGGAGGATTGCGTCAATGAGTCCGTTACGCGAATCCAGGCCGGACGGAAGAAGGCCACACAGGTGACGATTGCGAATGTGGTCGGTAGAACCGCCCTCCCCACGGTTGTCCCGCAGGAAGCTTCGCAGCTGCAAGCCCCAACGCCTACAACGCCTCCCGTCGACGGACCCGGGCGGACAAGCGATGCAACCAACGAACCGTCATAGCCGCGCGACGTCGAGGTCGAGACGCAGCGACTGCAAACGGCCGGCGGCAGCATCCTCCGCTTCGACGGCCGCGAACTCCTCGAACCATCACAGGTCTTCACCGCTTTCAATGCAGCAATGTCGTTCCCGGACTACTTCGGTAGGAACTGGGATGCCCTGGCCGACTGCCTCCACGACTGGCACGCCCACGGCCTCGACTCCAAAGACGTCGCAATCATCATCGACCACGCCGACGACCTCGCCGACAGGCCCTTCCTCGGCACCTTCGTCGCCGTCCTGTGCCAAGCAGCCTGGCGAGCCAACCTCCGACTCGACAGCGACGGAATCCCCGACGACTACAACCAGCCCTTCACCATGCACGCCGTCTTTCTCCTCGACACCCGCTCCCCCGCCGACCTCCCCGGCACCGTCGGAGGCGCCCGCGACATCGAGATGAGGATGCGCGATCGCCGACTGCTCGTCTCCCTGGACGAGACCGAATGGCCAACCTCCATCCGAACCGGCCGCTGACGGCGCCCCGCACGTCCACAACCCCAGCCCGAACGATGGTTACCCGTGGTTACTCACCACTGGACCCCTCCAGCACCACCTCGCAAATCCGGAAGCGATGGCGGAGCGGGCCAATCAGCCCCTCCGCCACCAATCCCCCAACCTCAGCCTTCAGAACAGGGCAACGCTCACCACTTATCGATGCGCTGCGAGTCGCGCCGACACTTCAAGCCCGGCATTGTCGTATCTTGAATGGAGCACAAATCCACCTGATGTGCGATGAAACCCCCAGATCACATTGATGAGGATCATCGCCATAGCCTGCCATGGATTGAAGCCGACATTTGATCACCAAATTCTCAGACCTACGTTGGAATCGTCTTCGACGAATATGGCAGGCGAGCTTCGAGGGCACATTGACATCGACACTGAATCCTTTTCAATTTGAGCGAGTTCCGTTGCGCGGCAGGGAAGAAACTCCTGGTGCAACAGCAAAGGCATTCGAGAAACTGCGGCAGACCGCCGTCGACGGTGTTGCGGTGCGGGTCCTGATCCTCCGGGCCATCGCGGCCCTCGGCTGATGGAGAGGGCGCCGCGTTTATCGCTCATTCGAATTCAGCCGATATGCGGCCTGTGGGAATGGAGACGCTACAGGCGGCGACGGGTGCAGACATTGTTCCCCTCATCCAATTCCGATGAGTGCTAACATCTATCCTCAGCCTCTCGAGCATGCACACGACGTGCGATTCGAGCCATCATTTGAATTCGCAACAATGAGGACATTATGATGCTTAAGAAGACGCTTATAGCCGTCGGCCTGGCCGTCGCCGCCCTCGCTGCCACCGCAACCCCGGCCTCCGCTGCCGAGTACCAGTCGGCGCTCAAGATCCGCGGCATCCAGTACAACGCGCCCGGCCCCGATGACAACAGCTGCGTTGGAGGGAACACCTCCCAGGAGTACCTGACCATCAAGAACTACTCCACGACTGCGACGATCAACCTCCGGGGCTACCTGGTGAAGGACGCTGCCGGCAACAGCTTCAAGTTCACCGCAGACCACTACCTCCAGCCCGGCGACTACGTCCGGCTTCGCGGCGGCAACGGCAACGATTCGGACGGGGACAACGTCGTCTACCGGGACAACTGCAACTTCATCTGGAACAACACCGGCGACTCCATCTACCTCTACAAGCCGTCGGGCGCGAGCGCGGACTCCCACTCCTACAAACCCTCGCGCGATGACGCCGACGGCAACGGCTACGTCACCTTCCACTGAGCGCTGCAGCGCGCAGGCGCACTGCATGATCGGATGGCTGCGGGAGTGGCCCGGCGACGCACGACCTCGGCGATGCGGACGCCGCTCCCATGGCATTCATTGAACTCTTCTCGACTTAGATGAGTTCCGTTGCGTGGCAAGGAAGAAGCTCCTGGTGCAACAGCAGGCGCCGGCATTCGACCACGAGATCTATAAGCATCGCAACACCGTCGAGCAAGCCGCCGGCCGTCTCAAGCGCTGCCGCGCCACCTCGGCCCACTTCGACATACTCGCCGTCCCCTACAAAGCACCATCCAGGTCGCACTCAAACTGGACTGGGAATCAAGTTCGCGAACACGACTTAGTGGCTTGCGAGGCCGGTGAGTTCGGCGAGGCGGCGGTGGGAGTCGAACAGGGCCTTGCGGTCGTAGGAGGTGGTGCCGATGAGGAGCTCGTCCGCACCGGTCGCTTCGACCAGGCCCGCCAGACGAGGGGCGACCTCGTCGGCGGTCCCGTAGACCGCGCCCGCGAGCGCCTGTCCGAGATACATGGACTCGCGGCGGGTCTTCGCGGCCGCCCGGATCTCGGCCGAGGGCCGCAGCGGCGGGAACTCGCCTTTGGTGCGGGACAGCGCGGTGGACCAGTACTCGGGGAGCAGCAGGTCCTCGGCCGCCTCGCGGGTCGCGGCGACGGCGACCGTCTGCGCCACGACGACGTACGGCTCAGATCGCCACGCGGAGGGCCGGAAATCGAGCCGGTAGTCGTCGATCTTGGCGCGTGTGGCCGCGAGCTCTTTCGAAGCGGCGATGACCAGGCCTACGCCGTGCTTGGCGGCGTACCCGCCGCCTGATCCCACCGCCAGGACGAAGGGTTCGGGGCGCAGCCCTTCGCCTGGCCGCGCGTGCACGCCCGGGTGGAATCGCTGTTCGCCGGTGAAATAGCCGAGGAGTTCGGTCAGGAGGTCGTCGAAGTCGTCGCCTTCGTCCAGGTCGTGGCCCAGTGCCGCGCGGACGGCCGGGACGAATCCGAGGGTGCGGCCCAGGCCCATGTCAATGCGACCCTCGAACAGGGACTCCAGGACCCCGAACTGCTCGGCGACTACCAGCGGCCGGTGGTTGGGCAGCATCACGCCGCCGGTGCCGACCCGAATGCGGCCGGTCGCCGCCGCGACTGCGGCTGCGAGCACGGTGGGCGCCGAACCGGCGATGCCAGGGACACTGTGGTGCTCGGCCACCCAGTAGCGGTGGAAGCCCAGTTCCTCGGCCTGCTTGGCGTGGCTCACAACCTCCCGCAGGGTCTCAGCGGCCGTCTCGCCCTCGGCAATGACGGCGCGGTCGAGCAGTGAGAGCCGAATAGGTTGCGGAGTCCTCATTTGCCGCGCAACGCCCGCGGGGCCGCGGATGTTTCTTTCTCGACTCTGATCGTGCCCGGTCTCACCGAGCTGTCGCGTCGTCGCTGCCGGGTTGTTCGCGGGTGAGCCGACGGCGGGCGTCTTCGAGGCCTATCCGGTTTGCCGCGTGGCCGGCGGTGCCGGCGAGGTCGTGGATTGCGATGCGGCGGGCCAGGTAGTCGGCTTGGACGGCCGACTCGACGTGTTCGCCCTGTTCAACCAGGCCGACCACCATCCGTACCGCGCCCTGACCGCACCCCGCTCGACCAGACCCCAGGACGCACCAGGGATACCCGTGGTTACTCACCACCGCGCCACTCCGCGGATCCGAAACACCGGCGGAGCGGCCGATCGGCCGCTCCGCCACCAATCCAGCAGCTTCAACTTTGACCGTGTCGCTTTAGGCCTGTCGGGTGCCGGCCCAGGAGGCGAGGAAGTGGAGTCCGTCGTGGGAGGGCGTGCCGGGTTCGGCGGAGTAGACGACGAGTTGCTGGTCGGGGTCGGTGGGGCAGGTGAACAGGTCCCAGTCGAGGGTGAGGTCCCCGGCGACGGGGTGGTGGAACAGCTTGGTCCCGCTGGAGCGCTGCGCGACGTGGTGCGCGGCCCACCACTGCCGGAACCGCGGGTCCTGCACGGACAGCTCGCCGACCAGGGCGGCCAGGCGCGGGTCGTCGGTGCGGTGCGCGACCTCCATGTGGAGGAAGGCGACACAGGATTTGGCGACGGTCTCCCAGTCGTCGTACAGGCTCCGGAACGCCGGGTCGGTGAACACGAGCCGCACGTAGTTGCGGTCCTTGGCCGGGATCTTCGCGAAGTCGGTCATCAGTGCGGCGGCGAGGTCGTTCCAGGCCAGCACGTCCATGCGCCGGCCCATCAGGAGCGCGGGGGCGTCGGTGGCCTCCAGCAGCCGCCGCAGCTGCGGGCGCACCCGCTGCGTCGCGGCGCGGCGCGGGCGTGCGCGTTCCTTCCCGGCCAGCTCCAGCATGTAGTCCCTCTGGTCGTCACCCAGGTGCAGCACCCGGGCGAGGTCGAGCAGGACCGGCCCGGACGCGTGGATGCGGCCCTGCTCGATGCGGGTGTAGTACTCGGTGCTGATCGAGGCCAGCTGCGCGACCTCCTCGCGGCGCAGGCCCGCCACGCGGCGGCGCCCGGTCTCGGGCAGGCCGACCTCGCGCGGGCCCAGTTCGCCGCGCCGCGCCTTGAGGAAGCTCCCCAGTTCGTTCAGTCGCACGTCCTTGCCCATGTCCTCACCCTACTGCCGGAACGGCCGCGGCACCGGCGCTGAGAGGGGGAGCGATCTCTACCCGGAACCGCTGGTCCCGGTATGTTTTCCGGCTCTTTTCGACACCCCGCGGCCGTGTCACGCTCATCCTGTGACCGGGTGGGAACCAGGCGGCACCACCGCAGCCGACACCCGGCCGCGCAACACCGAAACGAACGGGGCAGTCTCGTGAAGCACGCTTCCTTGGGGGACCTGCGGGTCTCCCGCATCGGACTGGGCGCCATGTCCATGTCCGCCTTCTACAACACGGCCGACTTCGACGACGCCGAGTCGATCCGCGCCATTCACCGCGCCCTCGACCTGGGCGTCACCCATCTCGACACCGCCGAGATCTACGGCCCGTACGTCAACGAGGAACTGGTCGGCAAGGCCCTGAACGGCCGCCGCGACCAGGTGGTGCTGGCGACGAAGTTCGGGTTCGTGTCACACCGCGGCGCCGGACCCGGCCACCTCGACTCCAGCCCGGCCAACGTCCGCGCCGCCGTCGAGGGCTCGCTGCAGCGGCTCGGCACCGACTACATCGACCTGTACTACCAGCACCGCGTCGACCCGGGCACGCCCATCGAGGACACCGTCGGCGCACTCGCCGAGCTCGTCGCCGAAGGCAAGGTCCGCCACATCGGCCTCTCCGAGGCCGGACCCGCGACGATCCGCCGCGCCCACGCCGTGCACCCTCTGGCCGCGATCCAGACCGAGTACTCGCTGTGGACCCGCGACCCCGAGGCCGAGATCCTGCCGCTGCTGCGCGAGCTCGGCATCGGCTTCGTGCCCTATTCGCCGCTCGGCCACGGCTTCCTGACCGGGAACATCCGCTCCACCGACGACCTTGCCGACGACGACTGGCGCAAGAGCAACCCGCGCTTCGTCGGCGAGAACCTGCGGCGGAACCTGCGCATCGTCGACGAGGTCCAGGCCGTCGCCGCCGAAGCCGAAGCGAGCCCGGCGCAGATCGCCCTCGCCTGGCTGCTCGCCCAGGGCGAGGACATCGCGCCGATCCCGGGCACCAAGCGCGTCGCCCGCGTCGAGGAGAACACCGCCGCAGACCAGGTAGCGCTGACCGCCGACCAGATCGAACGCCTGAACAACCTCACGCCCGCCGCCGGCGAGCGCCACGAGGAGGCCAACATGGCCAACATCGACCGCTGACGCATGCACCAGCCGGGGCCCGACGCACTGGTGGTGCGGCCCGGGCGCCTGCAGCCGGTCGTCGAGCCGAGTCCGGAGTCACCTGATGAAGGGCCCGGCTCAGCACACCGCATCGCCTGCGACCGCACCGATGACGACTCCTTCGTCCTGCGCCGGTGGACCGCCGAGTTCGTCCTGCGGAGCTATTCGGGCCCGACTTCGAGCACGAGCTTGCCGGTGGTGGATCCGGATTCGATGCGGCGGTGGGCGTCGGCGGCCCGGTCGAGCGGGAGCGGTTCGACGTCGATGCGGAGGCTCCCCGATTCGGCGGCCGCGACGGCCCGGCGCAGGGCGCGACCCGCGTCGGCCGGGTATGCGGCGGCGAAGGCCGCGAGGTTGAAGCCGGAGACGGTCTTGTTGGAGAACCAGAGATCGTTGGCGCTGATGCCGACGTCCTCGGCGCCGGAGGCGTTGCCCATGACGACCATGCGGCCCATGGGGGCGAGGCGGTCGAGGCTCGCGCGGCGGGTCCCGCCGCCGACCATGTCGACCACGACGTCGAACTCCCCCACGTCGGCGACCTGGTCGCGCAGGACGACCTCGTCGTAGCCGAAGCGCTCGGCGACCGGGACCTTCGCCTCGCTGCCGACGGTGCCGACGATCCTTCCGGCACCGAGCAGGCGCGCGGCCTGGCCGAGCTGGCTCCCGACACCGCCGGCCGCCGCGTGGACGAGGACCCGCTCTCCCGGCTCCAACCGTGCCACCCGGTCCAGGACCAGGAACGCGGTGGTGCTGTTCGACGGCAGCGCGGCGGCGGTGGCCAGGTCGAGGGTCGCGACGGGGGCCACGAGGTCGGCCGCGGTCAGGGCGACTTCGGCGTAACCGCCGCTTCCGACGATCGTCAGGGCCGCCACCCGCTGGCCGATCGCGAGCCCTTCGACACCCTCCCCCAGCGCACGGACGCTGCCGGCGACCTCGATGCCGGGCACGAACGGCAGGGGCACGTCGACCACGCCCTGCCGGTAGAGGATTTCCGCGAAGTTCGCGCCCGCGAAGACGACGTCGATCGCGACCTGCCCGGGACCGGGCTCCGGCAGCGGCACCCTGTCGGGGCGGAGGACATCGGCGGCGCCGAACTCGGGAATGGTCACCGCGTACATGTGCGTGTTCGTCATGAGAGGGAACCTAAGCCGGATCCCGGCCGCGAAACAGTGCGCGCTTATCCTGTTGGTGACGGCACCAGGCTGCGGCGCACGAGCTCGGCCAGGCGTTCCTCGGTCCCGGTTCCGGAACGCGGGTGGTGCAGGATCAGACTCTGGCCCGGGTGTTCGGGCAGTGGAAGCAGCGTGGCCTCGAATTCGAGGAGCCCCGCTTCGGGGTGGTCGACGGCCTTGACCGCGCTGGTGTGCTCGCCGACGTCATGGCGCTCCCACAGCTCGGCGAACTCGGGGCTGACCGCGGCGAGGTCGGCGGCGATCCGGTCGAACTCGGGGTCCTCGGGGTAGCGCGCCGCGTCGGCCCGGAACCCCGCGGCCACGTCGGGTGCGAGGTCGGCCCAGTGCCGGTGCAGCACCCGGTAGCGGGCGTTGGTGAAGAAGGAGACCAGGCAGTTGTGATCGGTGTCGCCGTAGCCGAACACGAGCCGGGCCGCGTCGTTGACGGCGGTGAAGTCCCAGTGCCGGTCGCGCACGTACGCGGGCCGGGGCGACCAGGCGTCGATGAGCCGCCGCAGCTCCGGGCCGACCGGGACGCGGTCGGACGGGTCCGCCTGCGGCGGATTGAGCCCGGCGAGGCGGTACAGGTGCGCCCGCTCGACGCGGGTCAGCCGGAGCGCCCGCACCAACGCGTCCAGGACCTCCCCGGAGACCTTGATGTCGCGGCCCTGTTCGAGCCACGTGTACCAGGAGACGCCGACCCCGGCGAGGACGGCGACCTCCTCGCGCCGCAGCCCCGGCGTGCGCCGCCGCCCGGCCTCGGGCAGCCCCACGTCCCCGGGCGCCAGCCGAGCCCGGCGGCTGCGCAGGAAG
>NZ_QFRW01000091.1:23611-77182 GCF_003265355.1 Glycomyces dulcitolivorans
TCATCGGCCTCGGGATCGCGTGGGCTGCTCATGGCCTCCAAGATACGACGCCGACCGGCGCTCCCCCACCCGACGGCACCCCGCCGCTCGCGGGCCCGCGACCGGCTCAGAGCGGCGCGTCGCCCTCCCGCAGCCGCCGGGCCGCGGTGATCCTCCGCCGCCGCGACCGGCCTCCGTCAACAGCTGCCGTGACGGAGGCCCGGTGCGGGCTCATGCGCCGAATCCCGGTCTTCGAAGCTGGTCCGCGCCATGGAGACAGGCCGAACCTTTGCAGGTTCGGCCTGTTCTGCCGTGCGGGTCTGGTCGGGACTTCGGGTCGCCTCGACACCGGCCTACTCGCCGGCCGTCGCACCCGCCTTGCGGCGGCGGGTCAGGACGTACAGCAGGATGCCCGCGAACAGGGCGAGGGCGGCCGCTCCGAATACGAGTGCCAGCGGCGAGCCGGTCCTGGGGAGCGGTTCCGAGCCTTCCCCGTTGACGGTGAGCTCGGCGGTGTTGTTCGACAGGTCGGCGTCGATGTAGCCCGGGTAGTCGCCGTCCTGGAGCGCCCGGATCTCCACCCATCCCGTGTCGGTCGATTCCGGGTCGATCATGTTGACGTGGAGTTTGAGGCTGTACTCGCCGCCGACTTCGATGCGGTCGAAGAAGCAGGCGAAGTCGAGATCGGCCAGGTCGACGTCGGGGAAGTAGAACTCCCAGTCGCTCCAGTAGTCGTCTCCCGAGACGATGCAGTCCCAGTCGCCGGCGTTTCCGGTGTCGGTCTCGTTCCGGTACAGCTCCACGCCCTCGGGCAGTTGGCCGAAGATCGCATAGGAGCCCGGCGCGAGGAAGACCCCGTAGGTCCCCGCGGGACCCTCATTGCCGATCGGGATCGTGACGGGAACCTGGTCGCCTTCGGCGCCTTCGATGTTCACCCCGCCGACGGTCAGGTCGTAGGGGTTCTCGGCGGTCTCGATCCGGACCTCGCCGGACGAGGGGCCCTCGAACGGCCCTTCGGAGTCCGCCTCGATCAGGCCGAACAGGTTGTCCGAGCCCGCATCCCAGAACTCGCCGCCGTACGTGTCGAAGACCTCGGGATGCATCGCGAAGACGCTGTACTCGCACGCGCAGAACGCGAACGGTCCGGGGGCGTCGGCCGCGACCGTGTAGGAGACCGGGCCGGTGGGCCGGAAGACGGTGCCCGGCGAGTCCGCGAAGTCGGTCACGAAGCAGGTGGCCTCGATCTCGTTCTCGCCGCTGGAATCGATGCAGTTGTCGTAACCGGAGACCACCTTGACGGTGGTGTTGGAGCGGTACTCGTCCACTCCTCGGAAGACCACGGCCACGGCCGCGGCATCGTCCGGAACGGGCAGTTCCTGGAGGAAGGCGGGCCGGACCTCGGCGATGTCGCCGGCGGTCACGTCGACGAAGGAGACGTCGCCGTGGAGGAAGGGCCTCCAGTCGTCGGTCGTTCCGGGAGGCGCCACGACTTCGAAGGTGCCGTCGACGACCGCTACGTCCTCGCCGTCGACCCCGACGGTGACCGTGTACCCGTATTCGCCCGGGTCCGCGCTCTCCTCGGCGAGGACGCCGAAGGCGAACAGGACCGAGGCCTCGGCGCCTTCGGCGAGGCACGTGAGCGTGTTGTCTCCGGTGCAGACGCCGTCGCCGGCCCAGGCCATGAAGGCGTCGTCGAGTTCGAGCACTGCGGTGACATCGTGCTCGCCGGCGATCCAGTCGTCGCCGAACTCGATGGCGATGGAGCCTTGTTCGGCGGACGTGTCGTTCCGGAGCGGGCTCGGGAAGTCGACGACGACCTCAGGCGGGGCGGCCTGCGCGGCGGCCGGGAGCGCGAACGCCCCCGCCCCGAGCACGGCCGCACCGAGCATGGCGATTAACGGCAGACTGGCGTTTCGAGGCGATCGCGAAGACATGGGAGTTCCTCTGGAGGCGTGGCCGGGTCGCCGGGACTCCGGCGCCGCCCGGGGCCGGACATGTACTAAACGCATCCGACTCGTTACCGGTTGCAATCTTGTTCATCTTTTCTTCACCTCATCCGCTTCGCCTGAAGCAGTGGAAGACCCGCGCCGGGTGCGATCAGTGGCCGAGGCCTTTGCCGAAGCCGCCGTCGACGGGGAGTTCGACGCCGGTGGTGAAGGTCGCGTCGACCGCCAGGTAGAGGGCGGCGGCGATCTCGCGAATTGCTCAGCGGGCGCCTGTGCGGCCGGTCAGGCGAGGTGCTCGCACCAGATCCGCCAGGTGCGGCGGGAGTTGGGGAGGGCGGGATCGTCCAGGAGACGCAGGACGTAGCCGGCGTGGAGCCGCGCCCACGGGTTGTCCGAGTCCGCCGCGGTGGTGAGGGCGGCGCGAAGGTCGTCGCCGTCGACGGCGCGGGCGATACGGACGTACTCGCGGTCCTTGCAGCGGTAGGCGCGCGACACCGCTGCGGTGACGAGTTGGACGAGCCTGGCGCGCAACGGCTCTCGGTGGCCGTCTCTAGCGAGGTCGCGAATGAGGTCCTGCTTGGTGCCCCATTTCTTGGCGTGGAGCGTCCACTCCCGAGGGAACCGAGCCTCCCACTCCAGGTACCGGAGCGCGTACGGCAGGCCGGGCCAGTCGATGAGCGGGCCGTGAGGGCGGTGCCACAGGGCGTCGGGATAGGCGTGGCGCTGCGCCTCGGAATGGGCGGCCGTCAGCCGGCGGGACTCGGGTTCGCGGTACCACTCCGGGAGGCGGTCGAGACTCTGTGCCTGGAACCAGCCTTCGTTGAAGCGGTCGAGCGCTTCGTTGACGCGCTCGCGGGCGGCGGTGAGGTGGGCGAGCGCGATCGCCCGCTCGCTCGGGTCGGCACTGGTGAGCCCGTCGGTGTACCCGATCCTTCGGGCCCAGTCCGCCTCGTCGTCACTGGTCGCTGTCACATGCCGATCATCCCGAACGCGGAGCACTCCCATCGGCCGGGCCTGCAGGCACCGTCAGCCCTGACGGTTCGGGGTCGGCGCGAAGAGCATTCGGGTGCCTGGAACTGATGACGAGAACGGGCCGGGCACCGGCTTGTCGCGTGGGAGACCGGTGATGTCGGTGCTCAGGTCCAGGTCGGACCCGTCGGGGTTGGTGTAGCCCATTTCGGCCTGGTAGCTCGTGCCGAGGCGCGCGGTCGTCACGGGGGTGACCGTGTCGACGGCCACGGCGTCGGCCGTCTCGACGCGAACGGCTCCGGCGTCGGCGTCGTGCACCGAGACGCGGACCGGTGACGTGCCGAGGACAAGGGGCGCAGGTTCGGCGCGGAACGGTTCGGCGCCATCGGTGTACAGGTTGCCTTCAGCCCGGACCGGGAGGCGCGGCCCGGCCAGGGCGCTGCCTTGCTCGTTCGGGTACTCCTCGGGCGTCGGGTAGGCGTCGTACTGCGAGGTTCCGACCGGGGTGGGCACGAACGTGGCCTGGCCGGGGACGCCGTCGATGTCGATCGCGCCGTTCCAGAAGCTCGCCAGTGCCGGTTCGGTCTGAGGTCGTACGGGTTCCCCGTCGCCGACGAAGACGTTGTTGTAGAACCGGTTGTCGCCGCCGAGGATGTTCGAGACGCCGTAGACGGCCGTGGAGTGCGGAAGGTGGTACGGGGTGTACCGCTGGTACTCGGTGCAGTTCGCGATGCGGCCCGCGAAGTAGTTGTGCACGTAGGCGCCGCCGGTGGACATGTCCTTGACCGACCACGGTGAGAGGAACAGGTTCGAGTCCACAAGGTAGGGACCGTGGCAGACCTCGACCATGAAGTCTTCGGCGGTGGAGGCGTAGAAGACGTTGCGCCGCACCAGGGTGCCCTGGGCCTGCCAGTCGAGCCACAGGGCCCGATGCGTGTGGTGGATGGTGTTTCCGCTGATCACGGTGTCGATGGCGGCGTGCAGTTTGATGCCGGCGACTTCGGCGCCGTGCCATTGCCGCTTCACGTGGATGCGGGAGATGTGGTTGTCGGCGATCGTGGAGAACGCCGCGCCGAGATGCCCGACGATGCCCGCCTGTTCGCAGTCCCGGATCGTGTTGCGGCGCACCGTGTGGGAGCCGACGTGGTCCCGATGCCAGGGGTGCGGTTCGCCGGCGTCGGGTCCGCGCAGGGCGAGCGCGCGCTGGATGACCTCGCGTTCGCGCTGGGTGCCGCCCTTGTCGCCCTTCGATCCCGCGGTCCACTCGTTCTGTCCGGTGGCGGCCTCTTTGCCGAGGGAGACGCCGACGTTCTTCGAGTCGGTGATCGTGTTGTCCTCGATCACCCAGCCCTTGGACCAGTGCGGGCCGATCAGGCCCTCTTGCAGGGCGGTGGGCGGCGCCCACTGGGTGGCGGCCTTGGTCAGGGTGAAGCCGCGGACCGTGATGTGGTCGATTCCCGTTGCCGCGGGCCAGAAGACGAATGTGCGGGCGTTGATCTCGATCTCGTGGTCGGCCGGGTCGGCGCCCCCGAAGTTCGCCCAGATCACGGTGGCGTCGTCGCCGACCTCGCTGTGCCAGGTCAGCAGGGAGCCCGCCTGGTCGAACGAGTCCTCTGTGGCCACAGGGTGTTCGACGCCGTCGAGGGTCAGGGACTCGTACATGGACTTGCCGTCGAGGTAGACCTCGCCGGTGTGCCAGGTGTTGACCTGGTCGAAGAACCAGTCGCCGCCGATGCGCTCGGCGTACGGGTTGCGGTCCCCGAACAGGGTATTCGGCACCGTCGCCGTCCAGACGCCCGCGGCGCCGGGGTGGGGGCGCCAGTCGGCGATCGCTTCGGCGCCGGAGATGGTGACCGGCACGTAGCGGCCGTCGGTGTCCAGCGCGGCCCGGTAGGTGATCGGCGCGGCGGCGGTGCCGCCGCGGGGCGGGTTCACCCATTCCCGGTACACGCCTTCGTGAACGACCACGGTGTCGCCAGGTTGCGCGAGCGCCGCGGCCGCGCCGATGCTGAGCAGGGGGTCCTCGGCGGTTCCGGCGGCGGTATCGGACCCGGACTTCGCGACATGCAATTCCACGCCGCAAACCTTAGCCTCGGGCCCGCACCGGTGCGTGACCGATCACTGTCGTATGACGCCGCTTCGCGTGGTTCGCATGTTCGAGGAGGCCGCTCAGGCGAGCGCCAGGTCGACCAGGCGCTCCGCGTGCAGCCGCGTGGAGTCGAAGACCGGGACGGGACTGTCGGAGGCGTCCACGAGCAGGGTGATCTCGGTGCAGCCGTAGATCATCCCCTGGCATCCTCGCTCGGCGAGGTCGGCCATGACCCCGCGGTACTCCTCGCGGGACTCGTCGCGGAGCACGCCGAGGGTGAGCTCCTTGTAGATGATGTCGTGGATCGTGGTGCGGTCCGCTTCGTTCGGCACGACGACTTCGATGCCGTGCGCGGCCATGCGTTCGCGATAGAAGTCCATCTCCATGGTGAACCGCGTGGCGAGCAGCCCGATCCGGGTCAGTCCGGCGGCTTGGATCGGTTCGGCGGTCGCGTCGACGAGATGGACGAACGGCACGGTCACCGCCGTTTCGATCTTGTCCGCGACGACGTGCATCGTGTTGGTGCACAGGGCGATGCAGTCGGCGCCTGCGCGTTCGAGCGCGGCGGCCGCAGCTGCGAGGAGATCGCCCGCGGCGTCCCAGTCGCCGGCGCGCTGCATGTCCTCGATCTCGGCGAAGTCGACGGTGGCCATGAGGCTCTTGGCATTGTGCTGCCCGCCGAGCCGGGCCCGGACGTCCTGGTTGACGAGGCGGTAGTACTCGGCCGAGGACTCCCAGGACATCCCGCCGATCAGTCCGATGGTGCGCATCGCACCATTGTGCCCGACCGGTCGACCGCACCGGTGTTCGACGATTGCCGATACCTGGGCTTTCCGGGCGCCGGACCATCGGGTCCGACATGAAGAATTTCTTCATGGATTGCTTGACTTGTGGAGTTTCCTGTCAGATCCTGGATGAGGTCCGGTCGGACCGGGAATGGATTCCCAAGCGTCACAATCGCTTCGATTCGAGTCCATCCCACCGGGCATCGTTCGACCCCATGATGAAAAGCGCCCGACCTCCTTTCCCACCCCCCTTCAACAAGGAGCAGTCATGAGTTGGATCAGATCGAAGCGGCGGGCCTTGCTCGCGCTGTTCGCGGCGGCCGTGATGGGTCTCGCGGCAGCGCTCGCCGGAGCCGCGCCCGCCCAGGCCGCGACGGCACGCAATGGCGTGTGCGAGTCCGGAGAGTTCTGCCTCTACTACAACAGCGACACCTCCGGGTCCGTGAGCGACTTCGGCGGGTCCGTCAGCGACTACGGCACCGGCTCGGGCTGCTACAAGTTCGTCAGTGCCGGTGCCGGCCAGGGGCAGTGCGTCAAGAACAACGCCGCCTCGGCCTGGAACCGGACCAGCCGGTACGTCACGGTGTTCTACAACAGCGGCTACAGCGGGCCGATCGACAACTTCAGCCCGGGGTCGGAGGCCAACCTCCGCGCCTATCTGAAGAACGAGAACGCCGCCCACCTTCTCGGCGTCAGCGGCGACGCCACCGACAACCTCGAATACGCCGTCTACCACACGTCGTCGGCGAACATCACCGCTTACTTCGACGGGTACACCACCACGTCGGGCCGCCACGAGGGCGTCGACATCGCGCACGCCGTCGGCGCCTCGGTCTACGCGCCGGTCTCCGGCACCGTGGTCCGCATGACCGAGGGCTCCCGGGGCTCCGGCGGCCTGTCGACCCTCGCCGTCTACAACTCAAGCCTCGACAAGACCGTCGTCTACCTGCACCTGGACCCGACGGTCGGCGTCGGCACGGCCATCTCCGTGGGCGAGCGGATCGGCGTCGAGGACTGGCGCGGCATCAGCTCCTCCGGCGGCGCCCACACGCACGTCGAGATGCGCAACGGCCGCCAGACCGCCGCGGCCCCGAGCGTCGGCGACCCCACGCTGACCAACCCGAACCCGACGAGCTTCTGGACCGCCAGGGGCTACAACACCTGCTGCCAGTTCGGCTAGATCCGCTCTGACGCAAGCGAAGAGCCGCGGAGGGCCATGGCCTTCCGCGGCTTTTTCTCGTCCTCAGGCCGGTGCGCCGCCGCGGGCCTGTGCGAGGGTGCGGAGGCCGAGCGCGATGAGGACCGCGCCGCCGACGACATTGAAGGCCTTGCGCGGCAAGGCGAGCGCGCGTCTTCCGAGCGAGCGGAGCAGGGTCGCGCAGACGGCCAGCCACAGCGCGGTGAGCGCGGCGTGGACGGCTGCGAGCGCGAGAAGGTTTGCGGCCGTGAAGGTCCGGTGGTCGAGGAACTGCGGCGCGAGCGTGAGGTAGACGGCCGCGGCCTTCGGGTTGAGCAGGTTGGCCAGGTACGCGGTCCGGAGGCGCAGGCGTGGACCGGCCGGCGCCTCGGGTGCCGTCGCCGGGCGGCCGCGCCGGGCGATCGTCACGATGCCGAGCGCGATGAGGTAGGCCGCCCCGGCGAGCTGGACCGCGCGGTACAGCTCGGCGGACTGCATCACCAGCGCCGAGAGGCCGCAGGCGGCGAGCACCGCGTGGGTGAGGATGCCCGCGGCGGTCCCCGCGGCGACGCGGCGGACCACGCCGTGCTCGTCGCCGAGGACGCGGGTCGCCATGAGGGTGAAGCTGGCGCCGGGCGTGACCACGACGGGCACGATCGCCAGCGCGAACGCGAACAGCGCCTCGGGCATCAGGGCGCGAAGTGGAACGAGGAGGTGACGGTCCCGTCCCGGTCGAACCGGTGCAGCGCCAGTCCGGGCGGGTGCTCGCGGTCGGTCAGCGGCGAGTGGTCGGGGTCGGTGCGCAGCGCGGAGACGATGCCCGGCGCCAGCAGCAGCGGGACGCCGGCGAACGTGGAGGCCACGGGCGTGTGGGCGTGCCCGCACAGGATCGCGGCGACCGTGCCGATCCGCTCGACGAGGTCGGCCAGCGCTTCGGGGTTGACCAGCGGCATCGAGTCGATGTAGGCGTGGCCGATCCGGATGGGCGGCTGGTGGAACGCGAGCACGGTGGTGCCCGCCCCCTCGGCGCGGGCGGCGGCGAGGTCGGCGACTTCGGGGCGGAGCTCGCCGTGGTCGCTGCCGGGCACCGTGACGTCGATGCCGATGATCCGCAGGTCCCCCACGTCGAGTGCGTTCACTGGGCGGCCGCCGGCGAAGGCGTCGGCGAAGCGGTCGGGGTGGTCGTGGTTGCCCGGTGCGGCGAGCCAGGGCCCGCGTCCGTCCAGCACCGCCCTGAACTGCTCGTACGCCGCGGCGGTGCCGGTGTCGGCCACGTCGCCGGTGACCACGATCGCGTCGGGTCGCCGCGAGGCGGGCAGGAGGTCGAGGACGGCGCGGAGCCGTTCGGCGCGTTCGGGTCCGCCGTCGAGGTGCGGGTCGCTGAGGTGGAGCAGGGTGGGACTCATGTGCGCTACGCTAACACTAAATTCTGATTTACCGTTAGGTGGTCCACATGCCCGCGCTTCCGGACGGCGCCGACGGCAGGCTCGCGCTCGCCCTCGTCGGCACCATCGCGCACGACGGCGAGGGCGGCGTCGCCGACCACTTCGCCGAGGACCACCAGGTCGACGCGTGGCTCGCCGAGCACTTCCCCGGTCTGGCGCCGCGCCGCCACGACGAGGCCGAGCGCCTGCGCGCGCTCCGCTTCGCCGCTCGCTCGGCGTTCGCGGCCGCGGTCGCCCCGCACCCGGCCAGCCGCGTCGAACGGCAGCGGCGCATGAGCGACCGCGAGGCCGGCGAGCTGCTCACCGCGGCCTTGGCGGCACTCGATGCCAAGCCGGCCTTCACCATCGGCGAGCACGGCGTCCGCTGGGAGTCGGCGACCGCGGCGACCGGTCAGACGCTGGTGGAGGGCACGCTCGCGCTCGCCGTGACCGACTTCCTCACCGGCCCACTGGCACCGCGGCTGCGCTCCTGCCAGGCGCCGCGCTGCGTGCGCTACTTCGTGCAGGATCACGGCCGCCAGCAGTGGTGCAAGGCCTCATGCGGCAACCGCGCCCGAGCAGCCCGCTTCGCCGAACGGCACCGCTGAACCCACAAGGGACTTGTGCACCGGTCAGCACACCGAGACGCCCGGTTGGGACGAGGGCCGCTGGTCGTACATGGCGCCCACGCTGGGGGCCAAGGCCGCGGTGCAGGACCTCGTCCGCACCGCCGGATTTTCACAGTGGACCATTCTCAAGCCCGGGTTCTTCATGGAGAACCTCCTGCCGTCCATGAGGTTCCTGTTCCCGTTGGGGATCGAGGGTGGCCTGGTGAGCGTCCTCGATCCGGACACCCGGCTGTCGCTGATCGCCGTGGACGACATCGGCGCCGCCGCAGCGGCGGCCTTCACC
This sequence comes from Glycomyces dulcitolivorans, assembly GCF_003265355.1. Taxonomy (GTDB): domain Bacteria; phylum Actinomycetota; class Actinomycetes; order Mycobacteriales; family Micromonosporaceae; genus Glycomyces; species Glycomyces dulcitolivorans. Next base: position 32,893 of record NZ_QFRW01000091.1, read on the forward strand.
GATCCCGAACGGTTCCACGGCGTCGAGCTGGAACTCGCGGGCGACCACCTGTCGATGACCGAGATCGCCGAGGTGCTCTCCGAGGCGCTGGGCACCAGGCTGCACGCGCCCGACATGACCGAGGAGCAGGCGCTCGCGGCGGGCATGCACCCGATGGGCGCCACCCACCAGTGGATGAACGACGTCCGTTAGCTCATGCTTTTGCGTCCCAGTCCCATTCGAGGATCTGGGAGCGCATGAGCCGGGCCGCGGCCGGGAGCCGCTGCTCATCCGTCCAGTGGAGACTGAGGGTGCGGTTGCATTGCGGGTGATCGACGGCCGCCCAGGCCACGCCCGCGGCCGCGCCGCTGGCGCGGGCGATCGAGGGGAAGAGGCACAGGCCGAGCCCGGCGCCGACGAGCATGAACGTCGCGGCGGGTTCGTCTGTCTCGCAGACGATCCGGGGCTCCAGGTTGCGGTCGGCGAAGAGCCGTTCGAGGAGGCGCCGCTGCCACTGGCCGGGCCGCGTGGCCACGAACGGCTCGTCGGCGAGGTCCTCGATCCGCACCCGTTCCGCGGCGGCGAAGCGGTGGTCGGGCGGGGTCGCGAGCCAGACCTGCTCGACGTGGACGACCGCGGATTCGGTGCCGGGCGCGTGCATCGGCTGCGAGGCCAGGGCGAGGTCGATCTCCTGCGCGCGCAGGGCCTGCTCCATCTCGGCGGGGGCCATCTGCCGGAGGTGGACCTCGACGTCGGGGTGGGCGGCCTTGAACGCCAGGAGCGGGCCGGTGAGCGGCAGGAACGTCTCCGAGGCGAGCCGGACGCTGCCCGGTCCGCCGCCGAGCGACTCGGCGACGGCGCGGCGTCCGGCTTCGAGTTCGCCGAGCGAGCGCTCGACGTGGTCGCGGAAGATCCTGCCGGTGTCGTTGAGCCGCAAGCGACCCGCCCGCTCGAACAGGGGCGCGCCGAGTTCGGATTCGAGGCGGGCGATGCTGCGGCTCAGCGAGGGCTGGGCCACGTGCAGCTCGGCCGCGGCCCCGCTCAGGTGCTCCAGGCGCGCGACCACCAGGAACTGGCGCAGCGTGTTCAAGTCCACCGGTGCCTCCCATGCCTTTGCGGATATAGCATCATAGCGATATTGGTCTTTGATGACTTAACCAAGAGATCATAACCTTGGCGTCATGCAACGAGAATCGACGATCGCCGCGGCCGCGGTGCCGCCCGGGGCGGGCACGGCGCCGGGATCGGAACGGACGGCGGCCAGCGGCTGGGTGCTGCGCGCGGTCGCGACCGTGCACATCGCCGCCGCCTTCGCCCAACCGGTGTTCGCCGGGGTCTTCCTCAGCGGCGACTACGACGGCATCGCCTGGCACCGCCTCGGCGCGGACGTGGTGTTCACCATCGGCCTCCTGCAAGTCGCGGCCGCCGCGGCGGTGTGGCTGCGGGTGCGCCGCGCCTGGCCGTTCTGGCTCTCGCTCGCCCTGGTCGCGGCCGAGACCGCGCAGTACCTGGCGGGCATGGACGGGGCGCTGTGGCTCCACCTGCCGCTGGGCGTCGCGGTGATCGCGGCGCTGGCCGTGGGCTTCATCGCGGTGTGGATGCGGCCGCTGCCGCGCCGGCGCAAGGAGGTGCGGGCCGATGCCTGAGGTGTCGCGACGGCGGCTGCTGGGGATCGGCGCGGGCATCGGCGCCATCGCCGCGAGCGGCCTGGCGCTGTCGGCCGGCTGGGCGCGCCGCCCCGCCGAGACCGGCGACCAGTTGACGAGCGAAGTCCCACTGCCGCAGGCGTTCTCGGTGCCGCTGCCGATCCCGCCGATGGCCGTCCCGGTCTCCTCGGGGCCCGACGGCGACCGGTACGAGATGGTCCAGCGCGAGATCGACGCCGAGATCCTGCCCGGCCATGCGACCCGCCTGTGGACCTACGACGGCTCGTTCCCCGGCCCCACCATCGAATCCCGGCGCGGCAGGCCCGTGACCGTGCTGCACCGCAACGAACTCCCCGTCCCCACGGTCGTCCACCTCCACGGCGGCCGCACCCCGGCCGCCTCCGACGGCTACCCGACCGACCTCGTCCTCCCCGACGGCTGGACCGGCCAGCACTCCCACTCCATGGTGGACGACCGCGCGGTGGTGACGAACGTCCAGCGCGAGTACGGGTTCCCGCTCGACCAGCGCGCGACCATGCTCTGGTACCACGACCACCGCATGGACTTCACCGCCCCGGCGATCTGGCGCGGCCTCGCCGGGCTCCACTTCGTGCGCGACGACGTCGAGGACGCCCTCGACCTGCCCCGCGGCGACCACGAACTGCCGCTGATGATCGCCGACCGCGCCTTCGACGCGGACGGGCAGCTCGCCTACCCTTCGGTCGACCCGTCGCTGACCGGCGAGCACGGCGTCCGGGAGCCGTATCTGGCCGGCGTCCTCGGCGACACGGTCCTCGTCAACGGCGCCCCCTGGCCCGTGCACGAAGCCGACACCGGCCTCTACCGCCTGCGGATCCTCAACGGCTCCAACGCCAGGCACTACGAGCTCGAAGCCGTCGCCGACGACGGGCGGGTCCTCCCGCTGGTCCAGATCGGCGCGGACCAGGGCCTCCTCGCCGCGCCCGTGCGGCACGAGCGCCTGCCCATCGCGCCCGCCGAACGCTACGACCTGCTCGTGGACTTCGGCGACCTTCCCGTCGGTTCTTCAGTGCGCCTTGCTAACCGGCTCGGCTCGGGCCGCACCGCCGACGTCATGCGGTTCGACATCGTCCGCAATGGAACGAGCGCCCCGATCCCCGAGGCCCTCGCCGACGACCTCCCCGAATGGGACCGCGCCGACGCCGCCGTCGTCCGCGACCTCGCCTTCCGCGCGGGCCGGATGGAGGACGGCCGCCACGGCTGGGTCGTCGACGGCCTCCCGTTCGACCCCGCCCGCACCGACGTCGCCGCCCGCCTCGGCGACGTCGAAATCTGGCGGCTCATCGCCGACGTCCACCACCCGGTCCACCTGCACCTCGTCGGCTTCCGCGTCCTCTCCCGCGGCGGCGGCCCGCCACTCCCCCACGACGCCGGGCTCAAGGACACGATCTCCCTGCGCCCGGGCGAGTCGGCCGAGATCATCACCCGCTTCGACGGCTACCGCGGCCGCTATCTCTTCCACTGCCACAACGCCGAACACGAGGACATGGGCATGATGGCGAACCTCGAGATCGCCTGAGGCGCCGTTCGCTCACCGAACGCGCGCGCTGTGGCAGGATCGGCCGGTACCTCGCCGATCCTGACTGGAGCCTGTGATGCCGAAGCCGACCCTGCCCGATGCCGCGGCCCTGGACGAGTCCGACGCCGGGAAGGCCAAGGGCGCGTTCACGACCGCGATCAGGATCGGCGGGATGGGCGAGGCCGTCGCCGCGGCGCTGCCGGACCAGGCGAAGGCGGTGCGCCTGGCCGCGTACGAGGCACTGCGCCGGGACCGGGACGAGGCGCTGGCCGACCGGCTGCTGCCGGTCGTCAAGGAGCGGTACGGGATGCAGGAGGCCGAGCGGCTGCTGCCGGCGTGCTCCTCGGCGGTGGTCACCGCCGAGCTCCCGGCGTTCGCCGCGTACACGGCGACCTGGTCGACGTACGCCAAGCACCACACCGAGGTCTTCACCGCGTATGCGACCGCGGCCCTCGCCGAGCGGACTCCCGACCAGTGGGGCGACTGGTGGAGCCACCACCGGACCGGGCTCGGCGCCGCGCTGGAGCGCGCGCCGAAGGCGTGGCTCGACCTGCTCGTGCGGTACCCGGCGGCGATCGTCGACAGTGGAGCGGTGTTGAAGGCCCTTCCGGTTCTGCTCGCCGCCGACCGCGACGGCACGTGGGTCTTTCTGCTCGACCCGCGCCGCGAGGAGCTGCTCGCCTCGCTGTTCGCGCGCAACGCCCACCTGCGCCGGATCGCCGCCGAACCCGCCGATCTCATTGCGGCGCTGGCCGCCCGGGCCGGCGAGGACGCGAACGTCCCTGGAGTCCTGCGCTATGTCGCGCCGTCACGCCGGATCGAGGTGCTCGACGCGATCCGCGGCACGGGTATCCATGTCGACGACCAGATCATCCTCGACGTCCTGCCGCAGAGGGCCCGGATCGAAGCGGCCCGCGGGCTGCTCGAAGAGCGCCGCATCGCGGGCAACGCCGCGCGTCGGGAGGCGGTCCGCGCCCACCTGCCGTACGAGGAGGTCCGGGACGACTTCACCGCCGCGACAAGGCGATCAGACGTCGAGGAGCGGGCGCGGGCCTACGGCCACCTGGTGGCCGCGGCCTGCGGCAACGGTCCCGACGCGCTCACCGACCTGTTCGGGCGCCTCAAGCGCGCCAAGGGCGACCAGGGCCCGGTGCACGACGCGATCCTCCGGGCCCTGGCGAAGGTCCGCACGCAGGACTGGACCTCGGCGCACCTGGACGAGCTCGCGGACCTGACCGGGACGTGGCTGACCGCGCCCGCGCGGTCGTCGACCACGGTCGCGCTCATCGTCGCCCTGGCCACGCGGGCAGTGAATGCGGGGCTCAGCGCGAACCGTCCTGACCTCGTCGCCTACGGCGAGAACGAGTTCGACCGCCTGCTGACCGAGACCACCCATTGGCAGCTGACCGCCGCCCTCCGCGCACTCCCCCACCGGTTCACGGTCGACCTGGCCCGGCGGGCCGCGCCCGCGCTCGCCGTCAAGGCCCAGATCGGCGAACACCAGCTACTGTGGACGATCGCGAGTGCGCTCGGCCGGAGGCTCGCGGAGGTCCCCGAACTCGTGGCCCTGCTGCACCGGGTGGCGGGTTCCAAGAAGCTCGCTCACGCCCGCGAAGCGATCCGCGTCCTCGCCGCGATTCCGCAGGGCCGCCACGACCGTCTCGCCGAACTCGCCGCCCTCCGGCCCGGACTGCCCGAGCTCTTCCCGGCGCTCGCCCTGCACCGCGGCGACCTCGTCCCGGCCTGGCTCGCCGCAAAGCGGGATGAGGTGCCCGGCGTCCTGCTCCAGGCCCGGAACCCGACCGTTCTCGGCCGGTGGCCGCAGGCGGCACTCGACGCCTACCGGGAAGCGCTGCAAGCGATCGCCGCCGACGACCGCCGCACCGACGCCCAACGCGGCCAGGCCGTGCGCGCCCTGGCCCGCGTTCCCGGGCTCCCACTCGACGCGCTCCTGCCGTTGCTGCGCGGCGACAACCCGCACGTCACGACCGTGGCGCTGTCGGACCTCCACCGCGCCCATCCGGCCGAGGCCGTCTGGGAGGTCCTGCCCGAATTCCTCGACTCGAAGAACGCGCCCGCGGCCGCCGCGGTCATGGACCGGCTCGCGCACGTCTCCAAGCCCGCGGTGATCGCCGCCCAGGCGGCCCGGCTTCTCAACTCCCCCAAGGTGACCGTCCGCAAGCAGGTCGTCCGGGTCCTGTCCCGCCACCGCGTGGCGGGCGCGGGTGAGATCCTGACCGGGCTCTGGGCCGAAGCCGACCTGCATCCCAGCGTCCGCGAGGCCGTCGCCGCGGCCGCCGCCGACCGCCTCGCCGAGCCCTGGGCGCAGGCGATCGTCGCTGCTGTCGACGAGCACCTCCCGGACGTCCAGGCCGCCGCGCTCGGCCTCGCGCCCGAGCAGGTCCCGGCCGACTTCCGTTCGCGCTACACCGATCTGCTCACCGCGGCCGCCTCCGACGACGACGCGCGACTCCAGGTCACCGGCTCCCAGGGCCTGGCCCGCTGGTCCCGCTACGAGCCGCGCGCCGCCGACGCCCTGGTCGGCCTCGCGACCGACCTCGACGCGGCCGACGTGTGGGCCGCCGCCATGAACGCCCTGTGCGCCAACGTGTCGGCGGGCGGCGACCCCGGGCCGCTGCTGCGCGTCGTCGACGACCTGAACGCCGAAACCGACGAACCGAACGCCGAGGAGGACCGCGACCTGCCGATCCGCCAGCGCTTCGAGCGGATCGTCTCGGTCCTGTCCCCGCTGTACGGCGGCCCGACCCCGCCTGCGGCCGTCGTCGCGGCGCTCGTCGAGCGCCTGCCCTCCCACCTGGGGACGAAGCTCCTGGCGGGCACGATCGGCTGGGACGCGGATGCGGCGGTCGCGCTGGCGGGCCGCGCCCAGGACCCGGTCGAGGCCCGGCTGATCGGCGAGGCCCTCGACGAGCGCATGAGCTACGGGTCCCACACGTTCACGCTCGGCTTCGTGACCGCCCTGGCCGACTCCGGCGACCTCCACGCTGCGGTCATCGCCGCGAGCATCATCGAGAGCGCCGCGAGCGCCGACCAGTGGGACGATCCTTGGCGGGAACTGCTGCGGCGCCTGCGCGCCCACCCGTCCTCGATGGTGCGAGTTCTGGCGTTCGGGGTCTACACCGCCGACGAGTACGGCGGCGGCAGCTGGTGACGCCGGGTCGATCCTCGGGGGCGTGAGCCTTTGTAGACGAGCCTGCGGAGCAGGGTCTCGGCAGGCCCTTGCCCGCCTTCGGCATCGAGCACCCGGGCCGCCAGGACGCCGATCGACCAGACTGCCAGCGCCACTCCGACCGCGCCGGCCTTGCCGACGACGTCGCCGACTCCGATCACCCCGGCACCGGCCAGCGCCAGGGGCAGCGCTCCGGCCAGTGACACCGAGACGCCCATGACGGCAAGGCGTTTGAGCAGGGGCGCGTTGTCGGCGGGGCGGTCGAGCAGTCGCTTGCGTGCGGCCCAGATGCCGATGACGACGAAGACGAACATCGGGAACATGACCGTGTTGGCCAGCGGCCCGACGACGATGCCGACGAGACGCAGGATCCAGTCCTCGGCGGTGGCGTAGCCGGGGTGGACGAGCGAGTCGCCGTCGGCGACCAGGACCGACATCATGACCAGTGAGGTGGCCAGGTAGATCGGGGCCAGGATCGCCAGGATCCTGCCGAGTTTGAGGTGCGGCTTGAAGACGAGCAGCCCGATCGTCAGGCCCGCGACGCCGTAGGCGGCGAGGATCTCTGCGGTGTAGGCGAGGACGGTGTGGACGGTCCCGAAGACCAGGAGCCACAGGCTGCGGCGGCGCAGGATGCGGCGGTTCTCCTGCTCGCTCAGGCCCCTGCGGCGGCCGCCTTCGACCAGCATGACCAGGCCGTAGCCGAACAGCACGCCGAACATCGGGAAGGCCCGGTTCTCCACCACGAGCGTCGACACGAAGCTCACCGACTGGTCGAGGGCGGAGCCGCCGGGCCGGCGGCCGTATCCGCCGGCCTCGCCGCTGGTCGTGTAGACCGGGGCGTACGCCATGGCGATGAGCAGCAGCATGAACCCGCGGGCCGGTGTCCCTCGCATCCGGAGCCGCCGCCACCGGTTTCCGGTTCCGTCGCAGGTCAGGCGAGCCGAAAAGTGTCGGACCCTAGTGGCAACATGGTGGCATGACGACGATCCCCTCGGCTCCGGCCGATCTTCTCGCCGATGAGGCCGCTTATCTGGATGCGGTGGCTCGCGCCCGCCAGGCCGCCGACGCCTACTACGGGTCCGGTGAGTCCGGTATGGACGATGACACCTATGACCGGCTGCTGCGCGGGATCACCGCGTGGGAGGTCGAGCATCCCGACCTGGTCGCCGCCGACTCCCCCACGCGCGAGGTCGCGGCCGGAGTGACCAGCGGCGATGTCGAGCACGCGGTGCGGATGCTGAGCCTGGGCAACGTGTTCTCCGAGGAGGACCTGCGCGATTGGGCGGCGAGTGTGGAGCGGCGCCTGGGCGGGCGCGCGGTCGCGGCGTGGGTGGTGGAGCCCAAGCTCGACGGGGTCGCGCTCGCGGCCCGGTACCGCGAGGGGAAGCTGGTGCAGCTCGTCACGCGGGGCGACGGGAGCACCGGCGAGGACGTCTCGCACGTGATCGGCGACCTGACCGGCCTGCCGCAGGAGCTGACCGAGCCGGTCACCGTGGAGGTCCGCGGCGAGGTGTTGATGACCGAGGCGCAGTTCGCGGCCGCGAACGAGGCGCGGGCCGCGCACGGCGGGGCGGTGTTCGCCAACCGCCGCAACGCTTCTTCGGGATCGCTGCGGGCCAAGGACCGCCCCTACCGCGTCCAGCAGACCTTCTTCGCCTACGACGCCCTCACCGACCCGGCCCACACCAGCGATCCCGGTCTGGCGGACCTGCCGCACTCCGAGCTCATCGGGCGCCTTGAGGAACTGGGCCTGGGCACGACGCTCGGGACGCCGGTCGGCACGTTCGCGTGCGCCGACCTCGACGAGGTGCTGGCGCGGATCACCGCGATCGGGACGCTGCGTCCGGACCTGCCGTACGAGCTCGACGGCGCCGTCATCAAGGCCGACCTGCCCGCCGACCGCGCCGAGGCCGGGTTCGGTTCGCGCACGCCGCACTGGGCGACGGCGTACAAGTACCCTGCGGCGCAGAAGATCACGACGCTGCTCGCGGTCGAGTGGAGCGTGGGCCGCACCGGCGTCATCGCGCCGCGCGCCGTGCTCGAACCCGTCGAGGTCGGCGGCACCACGATCACGTACGCGACGCTGCACAACCCGGCCGACATCCGCCGCCGCGACCTCATGATCGGCGACCAGGTCACCGTCTACCGCGCCGGCGAGGTCATCCCCCGCGTCGAGGGCGCGATGACGACGCTGCGCACCGGGGCCGAGCAGGTCATCGAGTTCCCCGACGCCTGCCCGCGCTGCGGCGCGGGGATCGACCGCAGCCAGGAGCGGTGGCGGTGCGAGCGCGGCCGCGTGTGCGGCCAGGTCGAGGCGATCCGGTACGCGGTCGCCCGCGACTGCCTCGACATCGAGGGGCTCGGCGAGAAGATCGTCGTGCAGCTGGTCGAGAAGGACCTGATCGAGGACTTCGCCGACCTCTTCACCCTCACCCGCGGGCAGCTGCTCGACCTCGACCGGATGGGCGAGGTCAGCGCCGACAAGCTCGTCGACGCCATCGCCGGGGCCAAGACGCGGCCGCTCAACCGCGTGTTCTGCGCGCTCGGCGTCCTGGGCACCGGCCGGTCGATGTCGCTGCGCATCGCCACCTACTTCGGGTCGATGGACGCGATCACCGCCGCCGACGCGGCGGCGCTGGAGCTGGTCGACGGCATCGGCGGCGAGAAGGCCCCGGTCATCGTCGCCGAGGTCGCCGAACTGGCGCCCGTGATCGCCAAGCTCAAGGCCGCCGGCGTCAACCTGGACCAGCCCGGCTGGGTCCCGCCCGCCGCCCCGGACGCCGAGTCCGATGCGGAGCCGGGCGAGGGACTCCCGTTGGCGGGCTTGGCCGTCGTCGTCACCGGCGGCATGAGCGGGCCGCTGGCCGATTACACCCGCACCCAGATGAACGAGCTCATCGCCCGCGCCGGCGGCAAGGCCTCCTCCAGCGTCTCCAAGAAGACCGGCCTCGTCGTCGCCGGGGAGAACGCCGGCAGCAAGCTCGCCAAAGCCGCCGATCTCGGCATCGAGACCATCACCCCCGAGCAGTTCGCCGAACGCATCGCCGAGTTCCTCGCCGCACCCGCATGATCGATGGGGCCGTGGCCGATCACCGTGGGAGACTTGCCTTTTCCGGGACCACGCAGGAGGCGGCCATGCTCTCGATCGACGACGTCCGCGAGCGGCTCGGCGCCGACCTGGACCGCCTGGCCCGGGAGCACGGTGTGCCGGGGGCGGCGGTCGCGGTCGCCGTCGGCGACGAGACGGCCGAGGCCGCGACCGGGGTCGTGAATCGGCGGACCGGCGTCCCGGTGACGCCGGAGGCGGTGTTCCAGATCCAGTCGGTCACGAAGGTCTGGACCGCGACGCTGGTCTTGCAGCTGGTCGACGACGGCCTGATCGCCCTCGGCGACCGCGTCCGCGACCACCTGCCGGAGTTCCGCACCGCCGATCCCGCCGCGAGCGCCCGCGTCACGGTCGAGCACCTGCTCACGCACACCGGCGGCTTCGAAGGCGACCTGTGGACGGCGACGACCGCCGGGGACGACGCGCTCCAGCGGCTGGTCGAGGACGAGGTCCCGCGCCTGCCGCAGCCCGAGGAGCCGGGCGCTCGCTACTCCTATTGCAGCGCAGGGATGGCCGTGCTCGGCAGGCTGGTCGAGGTCAAGCGCGGCCTGACCTGGGCCGAGGCGCTGCGCCGGCGGCTGGCCGAGCCGCTCGGCATCACCGAGCTGGCCTTCGACGCGAACGACGCCCTTGGCTTCAACACCGCCATCGGCCATGTCCCCCAAGGCGACCGCGGCATGTGGCCGCTCCCGGTGTGGGCGACCATGCCCGAGTCGAACCCTGCCGCCGGAAACCGGTTGGCGATGTCGGCGCGGGCGCTTCTGGCCTTCGGCCGCATGCACGCCGCCGACGGCAGGGCGCCGAGCGGTGAGCAGGTCCTCTCCGAAGCCTCGGCCCGGGCCATGCGCGCATCCAGGATCCCGGTCCTGGCCACCCCGGTGGCTCCCAAGGCAGTCGGCTTGGGCTGGGAGGTGTACGGCGACGGGGCCGTCGTCGGCCACGGCGGCGGCGCGCTCGGGTTCGGCGCCATGCTCCACGTGGTCCCCGAGCACCGGACGGCGGTCGTGCTGCTGGCCAACGGCGGCGACGTCAACGCCCTGATCCGCGACCTCGTGGAACCGCTCGTCGAGCAGGTCGCGAACCTGCGTCTCTCGGGCCCGGCCCTTGAACCGGCCGAGACGAGGACCGATCCCGGCGCGTACGTCGGCCTGTACGCCAACGCCACCCAGCGAATCCAGGTTTCAGCCGACGGCGACGGCCTCACCGCCGTCATCGAGTCGACCGGCGCGGCCGCCGAGATGATCGAGCGCGCCGGCCTCCCGTCCGCCCCGTCGACGTTCCATCTGCGCGAGGTCGAACCCGGCACCTTCGTCACCGAATCGGGCCGCTACGCCCGGTTCCTCGACACCGCCGACTCCCCCGCCCGCTTCCTCCACCTCGGCGGCCGCTCGGTCCCCCGAGCGGAGGCCTGAGCCGTCGATGCCCGACGCGGTTTCGGCGGTTTCTGCGACAATCGAGCGATGACTGGATTCCGTGCCCGCACCGCCCTGCGTCCGGGGCGGGGGTGTTAGGGCGTGCCTCGGATCAACGCGTCGAGCGTCGGCGAGCACCGGGATCAGACGATGGCGCGGCTGCTGGACGCGTTCGAGGCCGCGCTCGACAGCGAGGGGTTCGCCGCGCTGACGCTCGCGGGCGTCGCCGGGCGGGCCGGGATCGCCCGCAACACGGTCTACAACTACGCCAAGGACAAGCAGGCGCTGCTGCACATCGCCGTCGAACGCGCCCTCCAGGCGGTGGAGGCCGATCTCGACGGGCCGGCGAGCGCCGGGGCCTCGGCCGAGGCGCGGCTGTGCTCGGTCATCGACCGGCTCATGGAGGGGTTCACGCGCGGCGCCCCGCGGCTCCTGGTCCTCCAGGCGTTGCAGGGCGCGCCTCCGGCCGAGGTCAAGGAGGCGCTGCCGACAGCCGAGCGGCTCCGCGAGCGGATCGCGGAGGTGATCGGGGACGGGATCGCGGCCGGCGAGTTCCGCCCGATCGACGATCTGGCGCTCACCGTCGCGATGATGTCCGGTGCGCTGGAGGCCGCGGTCAGGGCGCTCGGGCGCGGCGACCGGTCCGCCGAGGCGGTCACCGGTGAGGCGAAGACGCTGATCCTCCACGCCATCCGGGCCTAGCCTCCGCCCGTGGCATCTGCCACATTCATCGCCGAAGGGACGAATACCCCTAGTTTTTACGACGCCCCGTCGCATATTATTGCGACGTTCCGTCGTAAAAACTGGAGGCGACATGAAACCGCAACGCAGCAGGGCGCTGATCGTCGGCGCCGGCATCGCAGGCATGGCCACCGCCATCCGCCTGCGCCAGATCGGGTGGGACCCGGTCATCGTCGAGCGCTCGCCCGAACGCCGGACCGGCGGCTACTTCATCGGGCTCTACCCCGAAGGCCGCGAGGCCGCGCAGCGTCTGGGGGTCTACGACGACCTCCACACCCGCACACCGCAGCGGATGCGCACCTGGGAGATCGACAGCGAGGGCAACCGGAGCCGCGGCTTCGGGCTCCTGGAGCGGCCCGGAGAACCCGACGCGGTGCTGCGCGGCGACATCGAGCAGGCCCTCTGGGACCACTTGGGCGACATCCCGATCCGCTTCGGGACGGTCCCGACCGCCGTCGACGAGGGGCCGGAGTCGGTCGCCGTCGCCCTGCGCGACGACGCCGCCGGGACCGAGCGGATCGAGCACTTCGACCTGCTCGTCGGCGCCGACGGGATGCGGTCGACCGTCCGCGGCCTCGTCTTCGGGCCGCACGAGCGGTTCATGAAGCCGCTCAGCCGCATGATCTGCGCGTTCCAACTGCGCGAGCAGGTCCCCTACGTCCCGCCGCACGACGGCCTCGTCCTGGCCGAGACCGGCCGGTCCCTGTGGGTGTTCCCGCTCGAAGACCGCGCGCCGACCGCCCTGTTCACCTACCAGGCCAAGGACATCGACGCCCAGTTCACCCGGCCCGCCAAGGAGGTCCTGCGCGGGGTCTACGGCGACATCCGGCACTCCGAGGCCGTCGCGCACGTCCTGCGCGAACTCGACGACGCCGACGAGCTGCTATTCGACTCGGTCAACCTCGTCGAGATGCCCGCCTGGCACACCGGCCGCACCGTCCTGGTCGGCGACGCCGCCTGGTGCCTCACCCTCTACTCCGGCATGGGCGCCTCCGCCGGCCTGTGCGGCGGGCTCGCGCTCGGCGACGCGATCGAACGACAGCCCGGGAACCTGCCCGCGGCACTCGCCGTCTGGGAGGAGGGCATGCGGCCCCTGGTCCGCAAGAACCAGTTCGCCGTCAAGTTCAAGCGGCACATCTTCGCCCCCGGCAACGACCTCATCGCCCACCTCCGCCGCAGGCTCATGCACCACGGCGGCAGGCAGGCGTCACGTCAGCAGACCCGGTGAACGGCGCCCGCATCGATCGGCGCGCGGGAGGCGAGCGCCGGAAGCCCCGGCGTCGCCGGGCCCAAAGCAGTGCCGATGCGTTCAGGCGCCGGTCTGGGCCTTCATGAAGGCGGCCACGGCTTCAGGAGCTCCGGTGAGTTCGGTTTCGGCGGCGTCGCGGCGGCCGCTGAAGTAGAGCAGGAGCTCCACCGGGTCGCCGGTGAGCACGGCGCCGCCGTCGGGGCCGAAGTGGCGGGTGAGGCCGCCGGGGGTGCGCAGTTCCAGGCCGTGCGGGCGGATCTTGCGGGCGGCCGACCAGGCGGAGAGGCGGCTCATCTGCCAGGCGATCGCGTCGAGGTCGGGGCGGTCGGTGCGCGGGCCCAGGCCGTTGGCGCGGCGGACGTCCTCGTGGTGGATGAGGTACTCGGTGCCGTTCATGAGCGTGCGCAGCCCCGGAATCCGCCACGGCACCAGCGGCGCTCCGGCGCGGAGGCGGTCGATCAGGGCGGGCAGGCCCTTGGCCTTCTCGGCCGCCATCTTCTCGTCGGTCCACTTGGAGAAGTGCTCGCGCAGGACGAGGTGCGCGGCGAGGTCGAGCGACGTCCAGCCCTCGCACAGGGTCGGGACGTCGGGCCCGACCTCGGCCAGCAGGTCGCACAACTCCAGGCGCTCCCGCGCATCCAGCGGCAGTGCCGACTCCCGTGCAGCGCCCATTCGGTGCCTCCCTCTCGCGCGGCGGCCGCTATCCGAGGGTTCCCACGAATGCCATGGCCGCGATGAGCAAGAGTATGCCGAAGATCCGGACGAGACGCCGGCTCAGCCGACCCACAGGAACAGGACGGCGAGGCTCGCGGCCGCCCCCGCGAAGCAGGCCGCGGCGGCCTTCGGGCTCGGTCCGGCCGTCCCGGTGGTGCGGCCGCTCAGCATCGACTGGAGCTGTTCGCGCAGTTCCGCGTTGAACGCCAGGCCCGCCGCGAGGATCAGCGCCGCGGGCAGCGCGTAGACGAGGGTGTAGCCGACGAGGACGGCCACCGCGGCGGGGGCCGCGATATCAGCGTCGATGAGGCGCTCGACGGCCAGGACCATCGGGAACGCGTTGGGGAGGTCGCCGACCGTGGCGAGCACGCCGAACGGCAGTGCGCTGCGGGCGTTCACCCACGCCGGGAGCGTGTAGCCCTTGCGCTCGCGGGGCCTGAGCCTGCGCACGCCCATGACCACCAGGGCGACCGCCAGTCCGGCGAACAGCACGCGGCGCAGCCAGAGCGCGAACCCGTCCAGCACCGAGTCGGCGAACCCCAGTCCGAAGTAGAACAACAAGGCGAAGGCCAGGAACGACGCCGCCGCCCCGAGCATGAACGCCCACCCGGTCGGCGCGGGGCGCTTGGCGCCCAACAGGATCACGATGACGATCCAGATCGTCGCGGCATTGACCGAGTCGAGCAGCGCCAGCCCCGTCAACCCCCACAGCAGTCCGCCCGTCACCGGCCACCGCCCCGTTCCCCGCCGCGGCCCATGCGCGCCCCTCCCGCTCGGCAAGTCGTCTCAAGGGCGGCCGGCGCCGCCCGACCGCACAGTACCCGCCTCGGCCTGGGGCTGCGCCGAGCCGGTGGGCGCGGGCGGCTACTCGGTGAGGTAGTCCTGGGCGTCGTCGAGGTGGGCCTGCATCTCCTGCTGCCAGGCGGTCATGTCGGCTTCGATGGGCTCGTAGGCCTCGACGAGCATTGCGGCCCAGCCCTCTTCGAGGGCGAGGCGCAGGCCGGTGTCCTGGCCGCAGGCGGCGAAGTCGGCGGCCATGGCGCGTTCGAGGTCGAGGACGGCGGCGGAGCACCGGGGCGGGTCCGGTCATTTCAAGGTGATGAGGCGGCCGTCCAGGGCCGACCATTTGCACTCGTCCTGGGCTTCGAGGTCGTGTGTCTGTTGCAGGCCGATGTCGCGGCCGACCATGTTGTTGTGGAGGTCCATGTTGACCTCGTCCTGGGGCAGGTCCGGATTCGCCTCGTGGCGGTTGGCGACGATCTTGGCCTGGTCGAGGCCGATGTAGTGGACCATGAGCGCGTTCCAGAAGCAGTGCCGGAACGCGTCGGCCTTCCCGTTGTGCAGGGAGTCGCCCGCGAAGACGCCGTCGGCGACCAGTTCGTTGGCGGCCTCCTCCGCGTCCCTGGCGTTGGCCTGGGCGATCCCGCAGTCGATGGGGCCGACCGCGGCGCATCCGATGATGTCGCCTCCGCTCGGATAGCCCTCCTCGTGCGCGGGCCCGGCCTGCGCGGGGGCGGCGGCCCAGACGAGCGCGGTCGCGGTTCCGACCAGGGCCGACGTGATGGCTTTGGCTGCATGTGAACGCATGGTCGCTCCTTCGGCGGTTCGGTGTCCGCGCCGATCCTTCACCTGCGGCCGGAGCGGTGCCGCCGATTCGCGGAATCGCGGGGGCGGGCGTCGTGAATCCGACATCCGGTCCTGGTCAGCGACGTGAACTGACCAATAGGAACGTTTTGGTCAGTTCGTGTTATGGTCGTGTCGACACCAGCGACACCGGCAAGGGAGACGCCATGGACCACCACGCCAGACCCCGCCGCGCACTCGTGGTCGGACTCGGGATCGCGGGCATGGCGACCGCGTTGCGGCTGCGGCAGATCGGGTGGGAGCCGGTCGTGGTCGAACGGGCCCCGGCGCGGCGTTCGGGCGGGTACTTCATCATGCTGTTCGGCACCGGGGCCGCCTCCGCAGCGCGGCTCGGCGTCCTGGACGCGATCGGGAACCGCAACAGCGCCGACGTGCGCAGCTACTCCGTCAACCGGGCCGGGCGCCGCGCGCCGGGCATGAACCCGGCGAGCCTCGGCCCGAACCCGCCGCGGCTGCTGCTGCGCGGCGACGCCGAGCGGGCGCTGTTCGACGCGCTCCCTGGCGACGTGGAGATCCGGTACTCGACCGTCCCGACCCGCATCGAGCAGGGCGCGGACGCCGCCGAGGTCGACCTCCGCGATACCGCCGCCGGCACGACCGCCACCGAGCGGTTCGACCTGGTCGTCGGCGCCGACGGGATGCGCTCGACCGTGCGCCGGCTCGCCTTCGGCCCCGGCGACCACCTGCACCCGCTGAACTACATGATCGGCGTGACCCTGCTCGACCGGCCCCTGACGGGATTCGGGCCGGCCGAAGGCGTGATCCTGGCCGAACCGGGCCGGTCGGCGTGGACGTTCCCGTTCAAGGACCACGCCCCCAGCCTGCTGTTCTCCTACCGCACGGACGACGTCGACGCCGAGTTCGGGCGCGCGCCGATCGAGTCGATCCGCGCCGCGTTCGGCCCCCGGCCGCCCGGCCCGATCCTCGACGAGCTGCTCACCCGGTTCGAGGAGGCCGACGAGCACCTCTTCGACTCGGTCAACCAGGTGCGGATGCCGCGCTGGCACGACGGCCGGGTCGTCCTGGTCGGAGACGCCGCCTGGTGCGTCACGCTGTACGCGGGCATGGGCGCCTCCAGCGGCATCGCCGGCGGCGAGCTGCTGGGCACCATGCTGGAACGCCACGACAGGGACGTGCCGGGCGCGCTGCGGGAGTGGGAGGCGCGGCTGCGGCCGTTCATCGCGACCGAGCAGGAGTCGGCGTTCACCACTCGTAGACTGTTCACGCCCCACGACCGCAGGGAGTTCATCGCGCGCGCCGCGATGATGAAGCTCATGGGCTCGCCGGTCCTCGGCAAGGTCCTGGGCCGGCGCGCGCAGCCTCCGGGCATGGAGCACAAGGCGATCGACATCGCGGCGGTCTGACCCGCCGCCACCGCAGGACAGGACCCGAGACGATGAGCCAGTTGGTCGAGCACCGCTCGCGCAAGGCGGCCCGCGTGCTGGAGAGCACCCGCGAGCTGGTGCTCGACCACGGCATCCGCAAGCTCACCGTCGCCGAGATCGCCAAGGCCGCCGGGGTCGGCAAGGGCACCGTCTACCTGTACTGGCCCTCCAAAGAGGACCTCATCGTGGGCCTGTTCGCCAGGGAGGCGCTGACGCTGCTGGAGGCGCTCGTCGCCCGTCTGGACGCCGACCCCGCATCGGTGCTCCCCAGCCGCCTCGCCCCGCTGCTTGTGAGCACCGGCCGCAGGATCACCCTGGCCAACCGGCTCACCGCCGGCGACTTCGACCTGCTGCGCCAGCTCGTCCGCCAGTCCGGCGCCCGCGAGCTGTTCGCCGACGTCATGCCCGCGGCCCTGTGCGAGGCGGTCATGCCCGTCCTCCACCGGCACGGGCTGCTCCGCAACGACCGGCCCCTGGCCGACCAGGCCTTCGCCATGCACGCCATGCTCACCGGGTTCGGCGACGCGGTCCTGGAACCGGACGCCGCGCCCCGTCCCGCGGGCGAGCCCGAGGCGATCCTCGCCGACGCCGTCGCCCGCCTCCTCGAACCCGCCACGGCCCCGGACGACGCCGCCCTGGCGGCTGCGGCGACCGAGGTCGCCGCGGCCGTGAACCGCACCCGCGACGCCGTCCTCGACCTCATCGGACGCACCCAGGTCCCCGGAGCCTGAGCGGGTTAAACGCGGATCAATCAGCGGTCAAACGGCGGCGTCGAGACTTGAGCGACCCTGATCCCGAGCAGTGCAACAGGAGAACTCAGAATGAAGCTTCGACGCGCCGTCATCGGCGCCCTCGCCGCCATGCTGGCCCTCGCGGGGAGCCTGGCGTTCGCCGCTCCCGCCCAGGCGGACGTGCCCCCCAAGTGCAACACCCTCGGCTACGACAACGGCCGCCACGTCTACTTGAACAACGACGACAACGGCGGCGGCGCCTTCGTCAGCGCCTTCGTGTGCTTCGAGGCCAACGGCTCCGGTCTGTACAACACCTATGTGGAATGGGGCGTCACGGACACGGCGGCCAACGGTGCCGGTGCGACCATCCGCATGGAATGGCTCGACTCCAGCGGAGTGAAGCGGTACGACGTCCCGCCGTCCAGCCAGCGCGCCTGGGCCCTCGACGAATCCGCCACGGGCACCTGGGACCGGAACTCCATCGAGCAGCTGTACGTCCGGGCCTGCCTGACCAATACCGACAGCGAAGGCCACCACTGCGGAGCCAAGGGTTAGAGCAAGCCGAAGACGAGCGGGAGCGGCATTGCCGCTCCCGCTCGCCGGTCGTTCGGTCCGTTCCTCCGGCCCGCAGTGGTGCGCTGCAGTGCCCGTGCCGATCAGACAGGCCCGGAAGGCGCCCGGTCTACCACGTGGGCCCGCAGTGGTGGCCCTCGCTGTCCGTGTTCGTCAGGCAGGCCCGGATGTACAGGCCCTCGATGTTCATCCGGTCCCAGTTTCCGGTGGCGGTGTCCCAGGCCGTCCAGGCGCGCTCGCCCGACGGCGGGACGTCATAGTGCTTCACGCCGTTGGGGTCGAGCCATTCCATGCGGATGGTCGCTCCCGCGCCGTTGGCCGCGGTGTCCGTGACGGTCCACTCCACATAGGTGTCGTACATTCCGAAACCATCGGGGTCCCAGCAGATGTTGGCGTGGACGAAGGCGCCACCGCCGTTGTTCTCGTTGTCCGCGTACACGGTGCGGCCGTTGGCGTAGTAGTTGTTCGTGCATACGGACGGGATGGCCTGCGCGGGTGACGCGATGGCCAGGCTCCCGGCGGCGGCCATCAGGGCCACCAGGGCGCCCACCAGGGCGCGGCGAAGCTTCATCTCGGATTCTCCTCGGATGACTGGTCGGTCGTGCGGTCCGTCCAGTGTCACGGCCCTTGTTTGACGGGGCGTTAACCGGCGATTTACCGGTCCCCCACCGTGTTCTAGGCTGGCGGCAAATGGACAGACGACCGGCAGCAGGAGCGATCACCTTCCCGCGCATCGAGTTTCGGGTGCTCGGGCCCGTAGAGGTCGTCCGCGGCGGTCGGACCGACGGCCCCACCACCCCGCAGCTGCGGTGCGTGCTCGCACTGCTGCTGCTCGACCTGGGCCGGGTGGTTCCCGCCGATCGTTTGATCGCGGCGCTGTGGCCGGCCGAGCCGCCCGTGTCCGCAATGAACACCGTGCGCGTCTACGTGACCCGGCTGCGCCGACTCGTGGCCGGGGATCCGGCGGTGGCGGTCGCGACGGTCGGCCAGGGCTGGCGGCTGGACTGCGATCCCGCCCGAGTCGACCTGTACCGCTTCCGCGGTCTCGTCACCCGGGCCCGCAGCGAGGAGGGGCCGGTACGAGCCGGACTCCTCAACGAGGCGCTGAAGTTGTGGACCGGTCCGGCGGTGGCCGACATCGCCGGGGACGAATGGCGCGAGTCGCTGCGCGCGGGCCTGGATGAGGAGCGGCTCGCGGCGCTTGAGGACCGGATCGCGCTGGACATCGACGCGGGCAAAGCGCGGGAGGTGGTCCCGGAGCTGTCCGCGCTCGTCGCCGGCCATCCGGTGCGCGAGCGTCCCGTGCAGCTGCTGATGGCGGCGCTCGGCGCGTCAGGACGCACCGGCGAGGCGCTGGAGCTGTTCCGGTCGACCCGGCGGCGCCTGGTCGACGAGCTCGGGGTCGAGCCCGGTCCCGGACTCCAGCAGGAGCACCGCCGCCTACTCGAACAGTCCCAAGAGGATACTCTGCCGTTCGACCGGCCGGTGCCGCGCCAGCTCCCCGGCGACCTCGTCGGCTTCACCGGCCGCGAGGAGGCCCTGGCGCACCTCGACGCCGCCGCCGGGAACCCCGTCGCGGTCGTCACCGGCATCCCCGGATCGGGCAAGACGACCCTGGCCGTCCGCTGGGCCCACCGCACCGCCGACCGGTACCCCGACGGGCACCTGTGGGCCGACCTGCGCGGCTTCGACCCGGCCGGACACGCGCTCGACCCCGGCGAGGCGCTCGGCGGTTTCCTTGAGGCCCTTGGGGTTCCGCCGGTGCAGACTCCCGTGCGCACCGAGGACCGGGCGGCGCTGTACCGCAGCCTCATGGCCGACCGGCGGATCCTGGTCGTGCTCGACAACGCCCGCGACGAGGACCAGGTCCGCCCCCTCCTGCCCGGTTCGGGCACCTGCTGCGTCCTGGTCACCGGCAGGACCCGGCTGTCCGGACTCGCCGTGACGCACGGCGCCCACCTGGTCGGACTCGACGTCCTCGGCAGCGGTGAGGCCCGGGACCTGCTGGCAGGGAGGATCGGGACGCACCGGACCGACGCGGACCGGGACGCGGTGTCGCGCATCGTCGACCGGTGCGCGCGACTGCCGCTGGCGCTGGCGGTCGTCGCGGCCAGGGCGGTCGGCCTCCCGGACTTCCCTCTGGCGGCGCTGGCGGACGAGCTGGAGGCGCAGCCCGCTCCGCTCGACGGATTCGCGCTCACCGACACCGGACTGGACCTGCGCTCGGCCTTCGACTGCTCGTACCGCGCCCTGAGTCCCAGGGCGGCAAGGATGTTCCGACTGCTTGGACTCCACTGGGGACCGGACTTCACCGGCTGTGCGGCGGCGGCCCTCGTCGGGGAACCTCCGGACGAGGCCCGCGGGACCTTGGGCGAACTGGTCCGCATGGGGCTCGCGGCCGAGTTCAGGCCCAGGCGGTTCCGCGTCCACGACCTGCTGACCGCGTACGCCGCCGAGCTGGCCGCGGAGGAGGACGGCGAGGAGGCGTGCCGAGACGCGTCGGAGCGCCTGTTCGACTGGCTGCTCCGGTCCGCCGAAGCGGCGGCGGCAGTGCTGACGCCGTTCAACACCGGTCAGGTCGCCATCGACGGGGAGCGGCACGACCAGGCCGCGGCATGGTTCGATGCCGAGCGCGAGGTGCTGCTCGGCGCGGTCAACGCGGCGTACGCGCAGCGGTTCGACGCCTACGCCTGGCGGCTGGCGCGCAGCCTGGAATCCCATCTGCGCCTGCGCAACGCCGCGGCCGAACGGATGCGGGTCCACGAGGTCGCCGTGCACGCCGCCCACCGCGCCCAGGACGTCCACGGCATGGCCTCGGCGCACCTCGGACTCGGCATCGTCCAGTCCCACTACGGCGACAAGGCCGAGGCCCGGGCGAACCTGAAGCTGGCGCTGGAGTGCTTCACCGCCGCCCGGGACGGCAACGGAGAGGCGGACACCCGTCTGATGCTCTGCGTCCTGGACGCCGCCGCCGGGGACTACGCCTCCACCCTCGAACACTCGACCCTGGGTCTGGAGCTCTACTCCCGCACCGGGAACACCGCCGGACAGGTACGGGCGCTCAACAACATCGGGTTCTGCCACGCCCGGCTAGGCGACTTCCGGCAGGCCCGCGAGCGCTGCCTCGCCGCCCTGGACCTGGCGGTCGGGATCCGCGACAGACTGGGCGAGGCGAACGTGCTCGACAGTCTGGGCGCCATCGAAACGCAGCTCGGCGAGCACGTTCGGGCGGTCGACCACTTCCGCCGCGCGGTCGCGATCGGCGCCGATCTCGGCGAGCGGAAGTTCACCGCCTCGGCGCTGGAAAACCTCGGCGAGGCCCACCTCGCCGCCGGCCACGCCGAGGCGGCGCGGACCGCATGGGGGCTGGCCGTGTCCATTCTCGACGAACTCGGCCATCCTGACGCCGCCGCGGTCCGCGCACGGATCGATGCGCTCGCCGGTTCAGGGCGCGGCGAGTCCGCCGCGCCCTGAACCGGAACCGGTCAGCGGATGGCGTCGAGGATCGCGTCGAGCGTTGCGAGGTCCACGGGCGGGGCTTCGGTGCCGTCGGCCGGTTCGACGCCGACGCCGATCGCCCAGCCGTCGCCGGCGGGGGAGGCGAACGCGGTCAGGCTCGGGCGGTCGCCGTCGATGGTGCGGTGCACCGAAACGCTCCCTGAATCGTCCGTGGTGATCTCGCATTCAGCGGACGGGCACTGGGCGGCGGTCTCGGCGGGCACCTCGGCGGCGTCCACTGCGTCTTCGACCCGTTCGGCCTGGAGGAAGAAGCGGACGGTCTCGCCGGATTCGAGTTCGGCGAGGACGAACAGCATGTGGGTCGCCTCGGTGCCGTAGACGGGCCCGCCGTAGGTGGCGATGTCGGGGCTGAGGCGGACAAGGTCGGCCGAGGCCGTGTCGACCACGGCGCCGGGGAGTTCGGTGGCGATGGCGGCGGCCAGGTCGGCGGCGAGGTCGGTCGCGGCGGGGGGCTCGACTTCAGGGGCGTCCTGGTTCAGGGGGAGGGCAGTGATGAGGTCGACGATCTGGTCGACGGTCGGGCCGGTCCGGTCGGATTCGAAGTGGAGGGCGAAGTCGAACTGGACGGCGACGTCCTCGCGGAACAGGAACGCGGACACGACCGGGAACGGGGCCGAGCCGTCCGCCTCGGTGTCGGGGTTGAGGAAGTCGTTGCGGACGCCTTCGATCAGCAGGACCCTCCCCGCTTCGGTGTCGTCCCAGGTGCAGGTCACGGTGTCGGGGTAGGTGCACTCCTCTTCCCACATGATCGCTTCGTAGTCGACGCCGCCGGTCTCCCAGAAGCCCGCCACCATGTACGCCCAGTCCGCGGGGTCGCCGCCGAAGAACACGGCCTCCTCGGTCATGTAGGCGGTCTGGTCGTCGGAGTAGTAGAACCCGTCGTAGTCCGGCCGGGTCGTGAGGCAGGTGCCCCTGGGCTCGGCGTCGAGGTCCGCGAGCGCATCGAACAGGACCGCGTTGTTGGCGGCGGCGATGCGCTGCTGCTCGTCGGTCTGGTCGTCGGGGAGCGGGCAGTCGGCGCCGTCGGCGCGGGTCCACTGGGCGAGGAAGTCCTCGTCGACCGGGGCGGTCGGGAGGTCGTCGGGGGCGGCGCCGCCCGGGGCGGTCTGGTCCTGGTCGCCGAGGGCGAGCGGGATGCCTACGGCCGCAGTCACTGCGAGGAGTGCGGCCGCGCCGCCGGCGATGGCGGCGGCGGCCTTTCTGCGGCGGGCGACGCGGCGGCGGCCGGCGCGGAGGATGGTCATGGGGTCCACTTTGGCGACGTCGACCGGGCCGGCGGCGGCCTCGGTGAGGAGGTTCTGGACTTCGTGCTCGTTCATCACTTGCTCCCTTGGCCGGCGAGGCTCGACGCCGCGTAGTGCTCGCGCAGCGTCTGGAGGCCGCGCGAGGTGTTGCTCTTGACGGTTCCGGTGGTGCAGCGCAGGATGCGGGCGGTCTCCTCGACCGACCGGTCCTCCCAGAACCGCAGGACGAGGGTGGCCCGCTGGCGCAGCGGGAGCCGGGCGAGGATCGCGGCGGCTTCGGCGCGGCCGTCCTCGGCGATCCCGTCGCCGGCCAGTTCGGGCGGGTCGGCGTAGGAGCGTTCGCGGCGGAACCAGCCGCGGCGGGTCTGGTCGATCAGGGCGTTGGCGAGGATGCGGCGCGTGTACGCGTCGACGGTCTCGCGGCGGGTCCGGTTCCAGGCGCCGTACAGCTTGATCAGCGAAGTCTGGACGGCGTCTTCGGCGCGGTGCCAGTCGCCGCAGGTGAGGAACGCCGTCCGGAGCAGGGCATCGCGGCTGTCCTCCACGTACTCGCAGAACTCGATCTCGGATTCGGGGGTCATGCATGGCCTTTCATAGCGTCGCCGTCGCCGTTTCTACGGAATGAGGGCTCCCGGAGGTTGCATGAGGTTTGAGGACCGGGTCTGAGCTGGGGGTTTGCGTTGGAGTGCACTCCAGGGCCTAGCGTCGTCCACATGATGCGACGAAGCCTCGGAAACAGCGGAATCGAAGTCAGCGGGATCGGCATGGGCTGCTGGGCCATCGGCGGTCCCTTCCACAACGACAGCGGGCCCAGCGGGTGGGGCGAGGTCGACGATGACGAGTCGACGCGGACCATTCACCGTGCCCTCGACCTCGGCGTCGACTTCTTCGACACCGCCGACGTCTACGGTGCGGGCCACAGTGAGCGCGTCCTGGGCCGGGCCGTCAAGGGTCGGCGCGAGCGGGTCGTGATCGCCACCAAGTGGGGCTGGACGTTCGAGGAGGACACCAAGTACGCGGTCGGCGGGAACGACACGGCCGCCTATGTGCGCCAAGCGGTCACGGCCTCCCTCGAACGGCTCGGGACCGACTACATCGACCTGTACCAGCTGCACATCGGCGACGTCGCGGTCGAGCGCGCGGCCGAGCTGCTCGGCGTCCTGGAGGAGCTGGTCGCCGAGGGCAAGATCCGCGCCTACGGCTGGAGCACCGACCTGCCCGACCGTGCCGAGGCCTGGGGCCGGGACGGTGCGCACTGCGCCGCGATCCAGCACGACTTCTCGGTCGTCCACGGTTCGCGCCGGGAGATCCTGGAGGTGTGCGAGCGCTACGGCCTGGCCTCCATCAACCGCGGCCCGCTCGCCATGGGGCTGCTGACCGGCAAGTACACGGCTGACACGCAGGTCGGTGCCGGGGACGTCCGCGGTTCGGGCGTGGAGTGGATGACGCTGTTCGGGAAGGACGGTCGCCCGTCGCCGGAGCACCTCGCCCGGATCGAGGCGGTCCGCGAGATCCTCACCAGCGGCGGCCGCACGCTCGCGCAGGGCGCCCTGGGCTGGCTGTGGGGCGTCAGCGGCAGCACGGTCCCGATCCCCGGCTGCCGCACGGTCGCGCAGCTCGAAGACAACGCGGGCGCGCTGGAGAAGGGCCCGCTCACCGCCGACCAGGTCAAGGAGGTCGAGGCGCTGGTCGGGGCCTGACCGGTGCGATCGTCAGGGAGGGGATGCCGGTACCCCTCCCAGCTCTGGCCGGGGCGCCCAGGGTCGGGGATGCTGGACCCGTCAAGCGAATCGAAAGGGCGGACATGGAACAGCGTCAACTCGGAGACGGCCTGACCGTCTCGGCGATCGGCTTGGGCTGCATGGGCATGAGCCAGGCCTATGGGCCTTCGGACAGCACCCGCGACGACCACATAGCGCTCATCCGCTCGGCCGTCGACCAGGGCGTCACGCTCTTCGACACCGCCGAGGTGTACGGCCCGTACGTGAACGAGGAGCTGGTGGGCGAGGCGCTCGCGCCGGTGCGGGACCAGGTCGTCATCGCCACCAAGTTCGGGTTCGACATCAAGCCCGAGGGCCAGCAGAACGGTCTCGACTCTCGCCCCGAGCACATCCGCGAGGTCGTCGAGGACTCGCTCCGGAGGCTTGGAACCGACCGGATCGACCTGTACTACCAGCACCGCGTCGACCCCGACGTCCCGATCGAGGACGTCGCCGGAGCGGTCAAGGAGCTCATCGTCGAAGGCAAGGTCCTCCACTTCGGACTCTCCGAAGCGGGGGCCGCGACCATCCGTCGCGCCCACGCCGTGCAGCCCGTCGCCGCACTCCAGTCCGAGTACTCGCTGTGGTGGCGCCGCCCCGAGGAAGAGGTCCTGGACACCTTGGCGGAGCTGGGCATCGGCCTGGTCCCCTTCAGCCCGCTCGGCCGGGGCTTCCTGACCGGCGCGATCACCGCCGACACCGTGTTCGCCGAGGACGACTTCCGCAACGACATGCCGCGCTTCGCCGCCGAGGCCCGCGCCGCCAACCAGGCCGTGGTCGACCTTCTGGTGACGATCGCGGCGCAGAAGGACGCGACCCCCGCGCAGATCGCCCTCGCCTGGCTTCTCGCGCAGCAGCCCTGGATCGCCCCGATCCCCGGCACCCGCAGGCCCGAGCGCCTCGCCGAGAACCTCGGTGCCGCCGACATCGACCTCACCGAAGACGACCTGGCCGCCATCGAAGACGCCAGCGCCAAGATCACCGTCCTCGGCGCCCGCTACCCCGAATACATGGAGAAGCTGACGGACCTCTGACACCGGCTCCCGTGCAACCGAATGCGGCGGCCGCCGCGTCCTAGTCGCGCCTGACCAGAACCGACTAGAGAGGCCGTATACGAATGGCTGCAACGGAAACCGCACTCGAAGTCACCACGGACCGGCTCGGCGCCGCCGCCCGCGTGCTGCGCGGCTCGATCATCGCCGCGCCGGTCGTGGTGGTCCTCGCGACCGTGCACTTCGCGCTCTCGACCGCGCACGACATGAACGAGCCCGACATCGGGAACCAGTGGGACATGTCGTTCGGGACGTGGGCGCTCCTGTCCCTCCCGGTGCTGCTGCCGATGGCGGCGGCGGTGTGGCTGATGGTCGTGGGCGGGAAGCGCCTGGCGGGGCTCCGGGCGGGCGAGGAGTCGGCCAGGCAGGCCGTCCACCTGCTGTCGTACCCGGCGGCGGCCGGGGCGGGTCTGAACGCGGCGGGGCTCTACGGGTGGTTCGGCACCGCCGACGCAGGCTACGCGCCGCGCACGCATGAGCTCGGCCTGGTGTTCGCGGACCTGGTCAACGGCAGCCTGAACGCGGTCGGCTGGACGGGCGTGGCCGCGTTCGTCGGGCTGGTGGCGCTGTGCGTCGGGGCGATCGTGATCGGGGTGCTCACCCGGAAGGTGCGCGGCTAGCCGGTCCCGAAATAGAATCGGGCTTCGACGAGAAGGGGTGGCTGGACATGCCGTTGGAAGAGCTGATCGCGTCAGGGACCGCGCGGCCGATCACCAGGTGGGGGACGCCGGTGCTGCACCGGCCGAGCGAGCCGGTGACCGAGTTCGGGCCCGAGCTGTGGAACCTGCTGTGCGACATGTTCGCGACCATGGCCGCCGCCGAGGGCGCGGGGCTGGCCGCGCCGCAGGTCGGGGTGGACCTGGCGGTGTTCGTCTACGACTGCCACGACGCCTGGGGCCGGCGCCACCAGGGCCTGGTGTGCAACCCGCGCATCGAACTCGCGGCCGCCCCGGTGGACGAGGACCTGATGGAGGGCTGCCTGTCGCTGCCGGGCGCGTACCTGCCCGTCTCGCGCCCCGACTTCGCGATCTGCCACGGGCAGGACCAGTTCGGGCAGCCGATCAAGGTCAAGGGCACCGGCGTCGTCGGCCGCTGCCTCCAGCACGAGACCGACCACCTGAACGGCATCGTCATGGAGGATCACCTCACGGGCGCCGAGCGCCGCGACCTGCGCCGCCAGCACCACAAGCTCGCCAAGCGGTACCCGGAGTCCTGGCCGAGCTGACGCACTCGCGGGTCGCGAGGTCCGTCGGACCTCGCGACCTGGCGGATCAGTGTGAGGCGAGGGTCCTGACGGTCGGCGCCGGCGCATTGTCGAGGCGGTTGTGGCGGCCGCCGGTGCGGCCGGTCATGCGGGCCGGGATCGCGGTTTTCGACCGGTAGAACTTCAGCGGGCTGGAGGAGACGGCTTCCTTGTAGGCGACGGCGGCGCGGCCTGTGAGGTACCAGCGGCTGGGGGTGTCGTCGGGGTTGGTGAACTGGATGACCGCGTCCTTGCGGCCCAGTGAGACCGGTTGGTGGATGTAGCCGAAGCGGAACGGCTTGGGGGCCTTGCCCTGCAGGACCCTGGTGACCGATTCGGCGGTGTGGGCCGCCGAGGGGATGCCCGACTGGCAGGTGCCGTGGATGACCCCGTAGCCCTGGCGGATCGCGGCGGCGTCGCCGATCGCGAACACCTCGGGGTGCGAGATGGACCGGAGGGTCGCGTCGACCTCGACGCGCCCGTGCGCGTCGACGGCGATCCCGGCTTCTGCGGCGAGCGGGTTGTAGGCGACGCCGGTGGTCCACAGCGTCACATCGGTCGGGACGAGTTCACCGCCTTCGAGTTCCACCGCCCCCTCCAGCACGCGGGCGACCGTGACGCCGGTGCGGACTTCCACACGGAGCCGGTAGAGCGACCGGCGCAGGTAGGCGCGGGCCTTCGGGCCCATCATGCCCGCGGGCTCGCCCCGGTTGAGGAGGCGGACCTGCATCCCGGGGTAGGCCTCGGCGGCTTCGGCTGCCGCCTCGATGCCGGTCAGGCCCGCGCCGCAGACGGTCAGGACGCCTTCGGCGTTGGCGCGCAGCGTTTCGGCGAAGGCCGGGTCGTCGATGGTGAAGGCGTTGGCGACCCGCGGGGTCGCCGAGCCCAGGGCGTAGACCAGGACGTCGTAGGCGAGTTCGCGGCCGCTCTCAAGGACCACCAGGCGCTGTTCGGCGTCGATCCGGGCGGCGCGGCCCTTGACGAACGCCACCCCGGCGGGGGCCACGAGGTCGGGGATGGAGTGGGCGCCCAGGTCCTGGCCGACCGCGGCCTGGTGCTGGCGCAGCCGCTCGTTGAAGAGGTCGGTCGGGTTGACCAGGGTCACCTGGGAGGTCTTGTTGCGCAGGGCGATGCCGGTCGCGGCCATCATGCCGGTGTAACCGGCGCCGAGAATCAGGATGCGGTGCTTCATTTCAGTGTCCGTTCGTTCCGGGGTTCGGGGTTGGTTCTAGGACGCGGGCCGTCCGGCTCACATCGCGGCGATGCCTTCGCGGTACGTCGGCAGCGAAGGGGCCCAGCCGAGTTCGCTCTTGGCCTTGGCGTTCGACAGGCGGTAGGAGCCGGTCATGATCGCGTGGAGCAGCGGGATCGGCCGGACCGTCCAGCCGGGCAGGGACATCGGCGCCGGGGCGCCGACATGCGCGGCGGCGCAGTGGAAGAAGTCGCGCCACGGGGAGGGCTCGTCGTCGACGACGTTGTACGCCTCACCGTCGCGGCCGTGTTCGAGGGCGGCGACGGTCGCGGCGGCGGCGTCCTCGACGTGGATGAATGAGATCGGGCCGCCCTTCAGGGCCGGGAGCTTCCGCCCCTTGAGCATCTCGATGACCGGATCGCCTGGGGCGCCGTAGAAGGCGCCGTACCGCAGGGCGATCCCGTCGATGCCCTCGGCGGCGAACGCCTGCTGCTCGGTGGACCGCAGCGCGGCGATGTGCGGGTCGAAGCGCCCGTACCCGCCCTGCCCGAACACGTCCTTCTCGGTGTGGACGCGCGGGCCGAGATCGCCGTAGCCGTACCCGAAGAGGTTCGACTGGGTGACGAAGCGGCGGGCGCCCACGGCGCGGGCGGCGGCGAGGAGGTTCGCGGTGCCCTCGGTGCGCAGGCGGTCGGTCGCGGCCAGGTCCCGGTGGCGCATCGGGGCCTTCTTCAAGGCGGTGAGCTGGTGCATGACCGCGTCGGCCTCCAGTCCGCGCACGGCCGCGAGCAGCCCGTCGCGGTCGAGCGCGTCGCCCACCAGCTCGGTGGTGCCCGCGGGGGCGCCGCCGGGGCGGCGGGTCAGGGCCACGACCTCGTGCCCGGACTTGATGAGCGCCTTGACGATCGGGGTTCCAACGGCGCCGCTGGCGCCGGCCAGGAGGACTCTCATGCCTTCCTCCGCGTCAGCAGGACGAGCGCGATAATGCCCAGCAGGGTGGTGGCGCCCAGCAGCGGCACGTCCGTGCCGTGCCCGCCCAGGTGCCGGTCGGTGAAGTGCGACCAGGTGTGCAGGCCGCTGCCGGCGACGAAGCCGACCAGCGCCGCGCCCAGGGCGTCGTTCCAGACCAGGGCGGCGATCAGGCCGAAGCCGATGCCGATCTGGAAGGCGCCGGCGTCGTGCGTCAGGTGCTCGTTGTAGGGCGCGTAGTTGACGTATTCGACGAAGCTGACGGGCGCGAAGAAGGCCCAGACGCCGAAGACCAGCACGCTGGCGGCGCACAGCAAGGTGATGACGACGACCGGGACCGACTTTCGCGGTCCCGCATCGGTTCTGCCCGTGCCCAAGGTGGCTCCTCATGGATTTCGTGATTGCGGTGGACGCAGGCTCGCGGAATGCGGGCCTGCGGAATCCACTGTGAATTCCATCGGGAGGCGGCGGCAATGGCGAAGCGCTGAACACACCGTTCAGCGCCGGTGAAGCCGCTGGCAGGCGGCACATGGCGTTCACCGAGGTTCAAGGACTGTTTCGCGATCACGCCATACCGGCGCGCCGGGGTGCGCTACACGGCGGTCGGCGGCCAGTCGAGTGCGACCGGGCCGTTGGCCTCGGCGAGCCGGGCGAAGTCGCGGATGAGTTCGGTCTCGCGGGCGGCGGACCAGACCAGCGCCGACTCGACGACCGGGCCGTCCTGGAGCGGCACGTACGCGATGCCGGGGCGCTGGTTGTACTGGGCGAACTGGGCGAGGATCGGGCCGATGCCCTTCCCGGACACGACCAGGAGGATGCCCGCCTGGAGGCTCTCGACAAGGTGGGTGCGTTCGATCGGGTGCCCCGAAGGGGTCCGCGGCGGCACGAAGGTGTCGATCCAGTAGTCCTCGGGGTCGCCCGCCGCGACGACGACCGGGTTGTCGGCGAGGTCTTCGAGGGTGGCGCGGCCGCGCCGCGCGATCGGGTGGTCCTCGGGGACGGCCATCAAGAGCGGCTCGCGCAGGACCACCGGCCCGACGACGATGCCGTCCTCGCGGACGGGCAGGGGCACGACGAGGACGTCGGCGCGGTCCTCGCGCAGCGGCCGCATGTGGTCGCCGACCTCGGACTCCAGGACGAGGCGCGCGGCGATGCCGGGGCGGCGCGCCTCGAACCGGCGGGCGAGCTCGACCAGCTGGTGCCCGTTCGCGGCCCCGAGGAAGCCCAGCCGCAGGACGCCGCTGATCCCCTTGGCCGCCTGGATGGTGCGCTGGACGACCTCTTCGACGGCCTCGTGCGCGGGGGCCAGGTCGCGCTGGAACCGGCGGCCCAGGTCGGTGAGCGTCACGCCGCGCGTGCTCCGCTCGAACAGGGGCGCGCCGATGCGGCGCTCGATCTTCTGGATGAGCTGGGTCACGCGGGCCGGGGAGACGCGGAGGCGCTTGGCGGTGCGGCCGAAGTGCAGCTCCTCGCAGAGCACGAGAAACGTCTCGATCTCCTGGCGCTCCACGGAAAACTCTCCCTCGATGTTCAACCTCGCCGAACAATCGCTCAGCCGTTCTGAACACCGAGTATGAACGACCCTCGCGGCGCTCGTCGAACGAGGGCGAGGCCATCGGAATGCCGGCCATCCTAAGGGAACATATTATTCCGTTCTGCTAAACTGGCGGATATTAGGACCGACCTACCGAAGGAGACCGCCATGACCGCGACGCTCGACCCGATCCCCGAGGGATACACCTCCGTCACGCCCTGGATCGTCACCAAGGACACCGCCGCACTGCTCGACTTCCTCAAGGCCGCCTTCGGCGCCGAGGAGCTCGGCCGCGTGCCCGGCCCGAAGCCGGGCTTGATCGGGCACGCCGAGGCCCGGATCGGGAACGCGATCGTCATGGCCTTCGACTCCCCGTTCACCACCGACACCCCGGCCATGATGCGGCTGTGGGTCGACGACGCCGAGGCCGTCCTCGCCCGCGCCCTCGACGCGGGCGCCACCCTCGTCACCCCCGTCACCGACGTCCAGGCCTGGGGCGACCGCATCGCCCGCCTGCGCGACCCGCTCGGCAACCTCTGGTGGCTCCAGCAGCGCGTCGAGGCGCCGGAGCCCGAGGAGGTCATGCGGCGCATGGGCGACCCGGCGTACGCCGATGCCTTCGCGCAGACCCAGGTCATGGACGACCCCGGCATCGACTGAACGGGCTCAGCCGCCGGGGACGACCGGGCCCGTCTCGTAGGCGGCGACGGTGCGGCTGAAGCAGGTGCGGCCGCCGTAGGTGAGGAAGGCGGTCGAGAGGCGGTGGTCTCTCGGCCGCCACATGAGCGGGACGAGTTCGCGGACGGGCTCGCCCTGGTAGGCGAGGGCTTCGACGGCGCCCCAGTTGCTGATGAACAGGTCGGCGTAGCCGGGGGCCAGGACCTGGCCGAAGCAGGACCGGTACAGCCGGGGCGGGAGGACCTCCACGGCCGCCCGGACGGCCCGGACGGCGGGCCCCTGCTTGGCGCGGGCCGTCGCGGCCGCGACGGCGGCGATGCGGTCGCCCCGGTCGTCTCCCGCGCACGGCAGGACGATGCGCATCAGCGACAGGTGGTTGCCGAGCCCGACCGGGGCCGCCCGATCGCGGCAGTCGACGGGGACGAGCGCCCGCCAGCGGCGCGGGCGCACCGTGAGCGGCAGCGCCGCAAGGTGTTCGGGTGCGAGTGCCAGGACGACGTCGTTGACGGTGGCGCCGTGCCGGCGCGCGAGCAGACGCAGGTGATCGGTGTCGAGGGACTGCCAGGTGATCCGCCGGCCGCTCTCGGGCACGGGCGGGGCCGTCGCCGCGGTGCGGCGCGCATGGGCGAGGAACCCGGGTCCGTCGCGAAGCAGTGTCGCCCATGCCCGGAGCCGCGACGCCGGTGAGCGCGGGACCGGCGGCGCCGCTCGGACCGGCGCCCGCCCCAGGGCGCGGCGGAGCAGTTCGACCAGTCCGACGGCGCCGGTCAGCGCATGGTGAACCTGGAGCAGGAGCGCCCATTCGCCGTCGGCGAAGCCGCGGACGAGCAGGCACCGCCATGGCCGGTGCGCCGGGTCGAGATGCTCCTCGCAGGCCCGCTCTACCGCCGCCCGCAGACCCGCCTCACCGGTCCCCTCCGCGACCGGAAGGTCCCGGACCGCCGCCGCCCAGTCCACTGCGGACGATTCTCGCCAGCGCGAACGGCGCCAGCCGGATTCGGATTCGGCGAACGTCCACCGCAGTTCCGGCGTGCCGCCCAGCCGGGCGCGCAGGTGGTCCCGCAGCCGCTCCAGCGTCGGCGGCGCGCCGTGGAAGCGGGCCAGCAGGCCGATCGCCACGCTCGTCCCGCAGAACCGCTCGTACTGGACGAAGACGTCGTCGAGGACGGAGGAGGTCCGGTGGCATCGGCCGCCGGTCATCCCTCCGTCCAGTTGCCGTCGAGTTCGATCTCCTTGGCGCGCAGCGCTTCGCGGTGGCGGTCCTCGATGTCGTCGCCGACGGCGATGTAGGTGCCGGTGAGCGAGTCGGCGGTGCCGGCGGCGAGGCGGAGCAGTTGATGGACCGAGCGGTCGACCGAGTCGAAGCGGCCGTTCGCGTGCTCGCGCCTGACCCAGTCGCCGAGGCGGTCGCTCCACTCGTTGCCCGAGTGCGGGCTGAGGCGGTGCTCGCGGGTGAGCCCGACGTCGAGGAGGCCCGGGTGGTAGTTGAGGACGGTGACGCCGTGGCGGCGGGTCTCGGCGGCGAGGTTCTCGCCGAACTTGATCACGGCCGCTTTGGAGACGGAGTAGGCGCTGGCGTTCGGCCAAGTGGCGAGGCCCGCGTGGCTGACGATGTTGACCACGCGGCCGCGGCGGCGGGCGATCATGTGCGGGAGGACGGCGCGGCAGGCGCGGACGGTGCCGTGGAGGTTGGTCTCCATGGCCCGCCACCAGGCGTCGTCGTCGGTCTCCCAGACGGGCCCATGGGGTCCGGCGATGCCGGCGTTGTTGACGAGGAGGTCGACGCCGCCGAATTCGGCGGCCGCGCGGCGGGCGGCCTCGTCCATCGCACCCGGGTCGGTGACGTCGGCCGGGACGGTGATGGCGGTGCCGCCCTGGTCGCGGATGTCGGCGGCGACCGCGTCGAGGGCGTCCTTGCGGCGTCCGATGAGGACCAGGCGGGCGCCGCGTTCGGCGAGGGCGAGGGCGTAGACGCGGCCGAGTCCGGTGCCGGCGCCGGTCAGGACGACCGATCGGCCGTCGATGCGGTGGCGGTCGGTGAGTTCGGTGCGCTGGAGCTTGCCCATGCCGTTGCGCGGCAGTTGTTCCACGGCTTCGATCAGGCGCAGGCGCTGCTGCGGCGGGACGGCGTCGGCGACGTGGTCGAGGAGGTCGGAGAGCGGGTGCGGTCGGTGGAGGACGACGAAGGCCTTGGGGAGTTCGCCGTCGAGGGGGTCGGGGACGCCGACGACCGCGGCGTCGGCGACGGCCCGGTGGGCGAGCAGGAGCTGTTCGAGGCGCTGCGGCGCGACCTGGTGTCCTTTGTACTTGATCATGTCCTTGGTCCTCCCGCTGATCGCGTACCAGCCGTTGTCGATTCGGGCGAGGTCGCCCGAGTGCCACCAGCCGTGTTCGTCGGTCACGGGGCTGCCGTCGAGGTGGGCGGCGGCGATCTGGGGGCCGCGCACGAGCAGTTCGCCGTCGGGCGCGAGGCGCACCTCGGTGCCGGGGAGGGGGCGGCCGACCGTTCCGGGCGGGGCGTCGGGGGCATTGTCGGGGACGAAGAGGGCACAGCCGGCCTCGGTCGAGCCGTAGCCCTGAAGGACCGGGACGCCCCAGCGGGCGGTGAACGCGCGGGCCTCGGGGGCGGTGAGCGGGGCGCCGCCGCTGACGACGGCGCGCAGGTGCGGCAGCGGCGCCGCGGGGCCGGTGCGTTCGGCGAGCCGGGCGATCACCGCGGGCACGAGGTAAGCGACCGTGGCCCGGTGCTCGCGGGCCAGTCCCAAAAGGACGTCGAGGTCGAGCGGGGTGGGGACGGTCAGCAGGGCCGCGCCGGTCATGAGGGCGTGGTTCATGGCCATCTGCATGCCGTAGATGTGGCGCAGGGGCGTGACCGCCAGGACGGTGTCGTCGCTGTTCAGTTGGTGGACTTCGTGGATCTGTTCGAGGTTGGCCGTGAGGTTGGCGTGGGTGAGGACGACATGCCTGCTGGCGCCGGTCGTGCCGCTGGAGGCGGCCACGACCGCGGCCGGGGCCGGGCCCTTGCCCGCACCGGCGCCGGTGCGGGCGAGGCCCTCGTCGGTGATCATCCACTGTGCAGTCGGCTCGGTCGCGGCTCGCGGGTCCAGCGGTTGGACGACGCCCCCGGCTTGGAGCGTGCCGTGGTAGCCCGCGATGAACGCCGCGGCCTCATCGGCGGCGAGGGCGACGAGGTCACCCGGTCGCAGTCCCGCCGCGGTGAGCCGGGCCGCGCAGTCCTCGACCGCTTGGGCCAGTTGGGCATAGGTGTGGACGCGGCCGGTGCGGCCCTCGATGAGGGCGGGCCGGTCGCCCGGGTGCGCGCGGAGGTCGACCAGGTGCGGGAGCGTGCCC
Organism: Glycomyces dulcitolivorans; assembly: GCF_003265355.1. Classification (GTDB taxonomy): domain Bacteria; phylum Actinomycetota; class Actinomycetes; order Mycobacteriales; family Micromonosporaceae; genus Glycomyces; species Glycomyces dulcitolivorans. Next base: position 67,363 of record NZ_QFRW01000091.1, read on the forward strand.
GGGCGGGGCATCTCAGGCGCGCTTCCGGGCGATGGTCAAGCCGTCGGCGATCGGCAGGAGGACCGAGGCGACCCGGTCGTCGGCGCGGACGCGGTCGTTGAACTCGCGGATCGCGGCGGCGTTCCCGGTCGCGTCGGGTTCGGCGGCCTCGCCGGCGTAGAGCACGTTGTCGGCCAGCAGCAGGCCGCCGGGGCGCACGCGCGGCACGAGCTGCTCCCAGTAGTCGAGGTAGCCGGTCTTGTCGGCGTCGAGGAACACCAGGTCGATGTCGGCGTCCCGGGGCAGGGCCCGGAGGGTCTGCGCGGCGGGGCCGATGCGCAGGTCGATCCGGTCGGCGACCCCGGCCGCTTCCCATGCGTCCCTGGCGATCCCGGTCCACTCCTCGGAGACGTCGCAGGTGATGACGGTGCCGCCCTCGTCCATGCCGAGGGCGAGACTGAGGGCCGAGTAGCCGGTGAACGTGCCGACCTCGACGACGCGGCGGGCGCCGGTGATCTGGGCGAGGAGCGTGAGGAACACGCCCTGCTCGTGGGGGATGCGCATCTCGGCGGGGCCGCCGAGCGCGGCGGTGCGCTCGATGATGGCGCGCTGGGCGGCGGTCGGGGGCTCGGCCTGGTCGAGCAGGTAGCCGTAGATCTGCGGGGTCAGGATGATGCTCTTGAACTCGGCGATGGCGTCCATGATGGAACTCCTCAGGTGGTCGGTCGCAGCGGTCGCAGGTAGTCGTTGAACAGGTCGGGAACGCGCTCCAGCAGGGGCGCAAGGTCATCGGAGCGATCTGGCGGCGGCTCGGGCATGCCGTGCGCCGACAGGTCGGCGGCGATCTGGGCGAGGCGGCGCGTCAGCTGGGCGTTCAGCGCCCCGTCGCAGACCGCGGCGCGGCGGACGGTGAAGAACTCGTCGTGGAGGTCGAGCTCGGCCGCGCTCGCCGCCGTGCCGGGACGGCGTCCGGCCTTCTGGAGGAGCGAGCCGCCGCCGGGGACGAGGCGCGAGGCGACGGCCATGTGGGCGTCGCGGTTCGCGCGGGCGGCGCGGGCCAGGCGCTCGGTGCGCTGCTCGGGTTGGCAGTCGAGGATCGAGCGCAGGAGCCGCGGGAGTCCGATGTGGTCCCGGGCCCATTCGCCGCTGAAGGCCGGGTGGTGCCCGGCCATGTCGCGGCGGACCGTCGCCTCGTACTCCTCGCGGGTGCATCCGCCGCTGTAGAGGAACAGCACCGCCCCGACCTCGTACCCCGTTGCAGCCCAGTCGATGTCCTCCTGCGGGGAGGCGGCGGCGAGCGCCTCCAGACTGTCGCGCAGGTGCCGCCAGACGCAGAACATGGCCTGGTGCCCCACGGTCCACCGGTAGCGGGCGCGCTCGTGCGGATCGGCCGGCGAGCGCAGGACTTCGGCCTCGCGGCCGCCGAGCAGCGCGTGCTCGGCGGCGACGGGCTGGTCGCAGCCGCGGCAGTCGGCGACGGGCTCGCCGGGCTCGGGCAGGACCAGCGACTCGATCGCCGCATCGGGGCGCGCCGGTGCGATCGAGCGGCATCCGGCCGTCATGAGCCGGCCGCGGCGTCGAGGACGTCGGCGGCCGCGCGGACGTCGGCGTCCAGCGGGCGGTCGACGTCGACGGGGTCGACGACCGCGCAGAGCCGGTCCACCAGGTCGGTGACCCCGGGCCCGGTCGGGCGCTCGCCGAGGTGGACCGCCTGGCGCAGTGCGACGCCGAGCGCGCCGTGGAGCAGGCGCAGCGACCGGGCGTGGTCGAGGGCGTTGAACGCCGCCTGGGTGCCGAACGGGATGACGTCCTGGTTGTGCCAGTTGGTGGGCAGGCTCTGGACCGAGGCCGGGTGCGCGGTCCGGCGCATGTCGGCGACCATCGCGGTCGCGACGACCTGGACGCCCTGGAGCGCGTGCTGGCGCCCCGGGTCGGGCGAGAGCATCGGCGGCAGGCCGCCGTTGCGCCGCGGGTCGATGAGCAGGTCGAGCTGCCGCTCGGCGAGGTTGCCCAGCTGCGTGCCGACCATCGTCATCAGGTCGGCGGCGAACGCGGCGGGCTGCCCGAAGAAGTTGCCGCCGTGGGCGACCGCCTCCTGCTCGGGGAAGACCAGCGGGTTGTCGCTGACCCCGCCGAGGTCGGCGCGGACCACCTCGTCGGCGTAGCCCATGGCCGAGACGGCCGCGCCGATCAGCTGCGGGGTGCAGCGGATGCTGTAGGGCTCCTGGAGCGGCCGGTCGGGCCGCGGGTCGCTGCCGGCGAGGAGGCCGCGCAGGTCGCGGCCGACGTCGGCGGTGGTGCCGTGCCCGAACGCGGTCAGCAGTTCGGGGTCGAGGAACGCGGGCGTGCAGCCGAGGACGTCGGCCAGCGCGGCGGTCAGGAGCACCGCGGCCTTCGCCGAGCGGTGCAGCGACAGCAGGGCGAGTCCGGCTGCGGCCGTGGTGAGGGAGGTGCCGTTGACCATCGCGAGGGCGTCGCGGCCCTGGAAGACGAGCGGGCGGAGTCCGGCCCGCTCCAGCGCCCGCCCGGCGGGCATGCGCTGGCCGGCGAGGTAGGCGTGGCCCTGGCCTTCGAGGGCGCGGGCGAGGTAGGCGAGCGGGACGAGGTCGCCGCTGGCGCCGAGGGAGCCGAGGCGCGGCACGGCGGGCGCGAGGTCGGTGGCGAGGGCGGCGGTGAGCGCTTCGATGACGCGCATGGAGGCGCCCGAGCGGCCGGCGGCGAGCGACCAGAGGCGCACCAGCATGGCGGCGCGGACCAGGTCGGGTTCGAGGTCGGGGCCTTGGCCGGCGATGAGGTGGTCGAGGACGTTGCGGCACTGGTCGGCGGCATCGGACCGTCCTGAGTAGACGACGAGGGGGCCGAACCCGGTGGTGGCGCCGTAGACGGGCCGCCCGTCGAGCAGGCATTCCTCGAAGAAGCGGTGCCCGCGGCGGATGCGCTCCTCGTCGGCGACCTCCACGCGCAGGGGCGATGCCGCCCATTCCAGGGCGCGGGGTTCGAGGGCGGTGCCGTCGGTGTGCAGCAGTCGTGCGGCATTGCGTTCGATCGCGCTGGTCGAGGTCACGCGGCATCACTCCCGGAATCGATGCGATCACTTTTGGTAGTCATCTAACTACATAACGTAGCGATCTGGTGTGCGGTTTCCGCGAGGACGGATCTGTGACAGGACGTGGTGGAGTGGTCCGGACGTGGCACGGCCCGGAGCGTCCGGACGTGCCGGAACCGGATTGCCCGCTCGGAGATGCCATGCAGCGCTTGTCACCCAACGATCCCGACCGCATCGGGCCCTACCGCGTCTTCGCCGAGCTCGGGCGGGGTGCGATGGGGAGGGTGCTGCTCGGGGCCGGCCACGACGGGCGGCTGGTCGCCGTGAAGGTGATCCGCGAATGGCTGAGGGAGGACGAGGAGTTCCTCGCCCGCTTCCGCGAGGAGGTGCGCAAGTCGCGGCAGGTCTCGGGGCTCTACACCGCGGCGGTGGTCCAGGCCAAGCCCGACGATCCGGTCCCGTGGCTCGCCTCGGAGTTCCTGCGCGGGCCCACATTGGACGAGGCGGTCAAGGGCGCCGGTCCGCTGCCGGAGGCGGCGGTGATCCGGCTGGCGGCCGGGCTGGCCTCGGCGCTGGAGGCGATCCACGCGGCCGGGGTGATCCACCGGGACCTCAAGCCGGGCAACGTGATCCTGGAGGGAAGCGGCCCGCGGGTCATCGACTTCGGGATCGCCCGCGCCGCCGAGGGCTCCGACCTGACGCGCACCGGCGCGCTCATCGGCACGCCGGGGTTCATGTCGCCCGAGCAGACGCAGTCGGAGCCGCTGACGGCCGCATCCGACGTCTTCTCGCTCGGTTCGGTGCTCGTGATGGCCTGCACCGGAACGGGTCCGTTCACTGGCGCGTCCACATTGGCCACGATGAACAACGTCGTGCGGGCGGATCCGAACCTCGACGGTGTGCCCGTGCGGGTCCGCGCCCTCGTGGAGCGGTGCCTGGCCGCCGACCCCGGCGACCGGCCGACACCGGCGGAGCTGCTTCAGCTCATCGGACCGGTGACCCCGTCCTCCCGGCCCTGGCCCGACGCGGTAACGGCGCTGGCGGAGGAACAGGAGTCCGCGATCGCGCGGCTCCTCGACGACACCGGGGAGGGCGCCACGCGGATCGACAACGGCCCCACGCTGGTCACGGACCCGAACCGGCGCACCTGGGTCGTGGACGAGCCCCCGCAGCCGGAGCCCGTCGCTCCCCCGGTCCCGCCCCGGCCGCCGATCGACGATCGGCCGAAGCCGCCGAAGCCTCCGACGGACCCGTCGACGCCGGCGAGGGTCGGAGTCGGAGCGGCGGTCGTGCTCGTCGTCGCCGTCATCTCGACCGTCGCGTGGGCCGCCGACCGGGCGAACAACGACGATGACGACGAGGGTCAGTCGCCGGAGCATGCGACCTATGTGGAGGAATGCCGGGACTACGGGTACTCCGAGGCCGAATGCGAGGAGTCCTGGCCGAACGACCCGTCGCTCACCTGGACCGGGCAGCTCTACACCGACGAGCCGACTCCGACCTATGAGACCTACGAAACGTACGAGACGGAGGAGACGACCTCGTCCGACGTGTCGGGCCAGCGCGACGTCTACGTCCAGGAGTGCCAGTACGACGGCTACAGCGCGGCCGAGTGCGACGCGTCCTGGTTCGCCGACTCCTCCTACACCTGGACCGGGGTGCTCTACGGCGACGACGAGCCGACCGACAAGGACGTCTACGTCCAGGAGTGCGTGAACGACGGCTACGCCCAGAGCGACTGCGAATCGTCCTGGTACGCCGACCCCTCCTACACGTGGACCGGGGAGCTCTTCTAGCCTCCGAACCATGCCTCGCTTTCACGTCACCGCAACGACTTCCGCACCGGCTGGACCGTGACCGGCGAGCGCCTCACCGAGCCGGCGCCGGAGCGGCGCATGGCCGACGACCTCGCCGGGCGTCCCGAGGCGTGAGGAATCGGGGCCGGGTGCGCGGTCCGCGAGCGGGTGCCGCGGGACTCTGGTACTGCTAAGTGGTCATGGACGCAGAGGGAAGGGGTTCGGGCGTGGGAGCCATCGCCGTCACCGGTGCCACCGGTCAACTGGGGTCGCGCGTGGCCCGGATGCTCGCCGATCGCGGCGCGGCGCAGCGGCTGATCGTGCGGGACGCCTCGCGCGCGCCGGAGCTGAGCGGCGCGGAGGTCGCGGTCGCCTCGTTCGAGGACGAGGCCGCACTGCGCACCGCGCTGTCTGGAGTGGACACGCTGTTCCTGGTGTCGGCGCACGAGAGCCGCGACCGGATGCCCGAGCACCGCAGCGCGGTGCGCGCGGCGGTGGCGGCCGGGGTCGAGCGGGTCGTCTACACCTCGTTCATGGGCGCCTCGCCGCTGGCGACGTTCACCTTCGCCCGCGAGCACTCCCAGACCGAACAACTGATCATCGAGTCCGGGCTGCGCCTGACCGCGCTGCGCAACGCGCTGTACGCCGACATGCTGCCGCTCTTCGTCCAGGACGGGGTGATCCGCGGACCGGCCGGGCAGGGCCGGGTCGCCTGGGTCGCGCGCCGGGACGTGGCCCGCCTCGCCGTGGAGACGCTGCTCGACGCGGCCCACGCCGACCGGATCTACGACGTGTCCGGTCCCGTGCCGCTGACCATGGACGAGTCCGCGCGCATCCTCGGCGAGGTCACCGGCCGCGAGATCCGGTACGCCCCCGAGACCGACGAGGAGGCCCGCGCCTCGCGCGCGGGCGCCGAGGAGTGGCAGATCGACGGATGGGCCGGGTCGTACAAGGCCGTCGCCACCGGCGAGACCTCCGTGACCAGCCACACCATAGAGCACGTAACCGGCACGCGCCCTTGGACGCTCGAAGAGTTCCTGCGCGCCGAGCCCGGCTCCTGGGCGCACCTGGCCTGAGGGGCGCCCGGGTCGGCCTATCATTGCGCGCATGGCCGACCCCTTGCCCCGTGCCCGCGTCAACCTCCGGCCGCTGCGGCTGCGGGCGATGATGACGCAGGAAGAGCTGGCCCTCAAGTCGGGCGTCGGCACCCGCACCGTGCGCGACATCGAGTCGGGGAAGGTCCGGCCGCAGCCGAAGACGCTGCGGCTCCTGATCGAAGCGCTCGACCTGGACGAGGAGGGCCGCGCGCTGCTGACCGGGGACGCGGCCCCGGCCCCGCAGGTCACCCCGATGACGCTCCCTTCGGGCACGGCCGTGTTCACCGGCAGGCGGGAGCACCTGGCGCGCCTGGACGCGGCGGCCGAGGGGTCGAGCCCGCTGGTCGTCCTGACCGGGGTCGGCGGCGTCGGCAAGACGATGCTGGCCCTGCACTGGGGGCACGGCGCGGCCGACCGGTTCCCCGGCGGGCGCTTCTACCTCGACCTGCGCGGGTTCGCGCCGGGCGCGGCGCCGACCGCGCCGGCTGAGGCCGTCCGGCAGCTGCTCGGCGCGCTGGGGGTGGAGCCGGGGCGCGTCCCGGCCGAGGCCGATGCGCAACTCGCCTTGTACCGCAGCCTCATCGGGGCCGAGCCGCGGCTGCTGATCCTCGACAACGCGCGCGACGCCGCTCAGGTGCGCCCGCTCCTGCCCGACGCCGCGCAGGTGCACACGCTGGTCATCAGCCGCCACCAGCTCGTCGGCCTCGCCGCGTCGCACGGCGCGCGGATCATCGGGCTCGGGGCCTTCGACCGCGACGAGTCGGCCGCGCTGCTCGAACGCCAGCTCGGGGCCGAACGGCTCGCGGCCGAACCCGAAGCGCTGGAACAGATCCTGACCGCGTGCGCCGACCTGCCCCTGGCGCTGGCGATCGCCGGGGCCCGGGCCGCGGCGCAGCCGGGCCTCGCGCTCGGGGAGATCGCCGCCGAGCTGGCGTCCTCGCGGCTCGACGCCCTCACCGCCGGGGAGGACGCGGTCGACCTCCGCGCCGTGTTCTCCTGGTCCTACCAGGCGCTCGGGCCCGCGGCGGCACGGCTGTTCCGCCTGCTCGCGCTCAACCCCGGGCCCGACTTCAGCGCGGCCGCGGCCATCGGTCTCCACGGCGGCGCCGAAGCCGACGCGCGGAAGGCGCTCCGCGCGCTCGCCGAGGCGCACCTGGTCGAGCCGCTGCACGGCGGCCGCTACCGCCTCCACGACCTCCTGCGCCTGTACGCGGCCGAACTCCTCGACGCCGAGCCGGAGGACGCGGCCCTGGACCGCCTGCTCGACTGGTACCTCAACGGCGCCGACGCCTGCCGGTCGGCGCTGTACCCGGCGATGGTCGCGCTGCCGCTGCCTGAGAACCGCAGCGCGCCATACGAACTGACCGCCGAGGCGGCCGCGCGGTGGCTGAAGGACGAGTGGGAGAACCTCATCGCCGCCGTCGAGGTCGCCGCCGCGCACGGCAGGCCGCGGTTCGCGTGGCTCGTGGCCGACGCGACCCGCGGCTACTTCTGGCTCCACATGCTCGGCGACGACGGCGTGCGCATCGGCACGGCCGCCGTCGCGGCGGCGAATGCAGCGGGCGATCCGCTCGGTCAGGCCGCGGCGGAGATGGCGCTGTCGTGCGGGCTGATGCGCTGCAACCGGATGGACGAGACCATCGAGCACTTCCGCGCCGCCGCGGGCTTCGCGCGCACGGCGGGCTGGCCCGCCGGCGCGGCGTCGGCCGAGGGCAACCTGGCGAAGGCCTGCTATTACCAGGGCCGGCTGCGCGAGGGGCTGGTCCACGCCTACGCCGCGCTGCACGAGTTCCGGGCGATCGGCGAGCACCGCGCCGAGTCGACGAACCTGAACCTCCTGGGGCTCCACCACGCCCTGCTCGGCGAGCTCGACACGGGGATCGACTACCTCGAACAGGGCCTGAAGATCGTGAAGGACACCGGGAACGACCCGATCACCGTCCTGTTCCTGACGCACCTGACCGAGATCGAGATCCACCGCGGCCGCCTCGACGCGGCCGCGGCCCACCTGGAGGAGGCCGTCGAGCTGAGCCGCCGCAGCGTCAGCATCGACCGGACTCGCGACCTGCCCGGCGCGACCGCGCGGCTCCTGCTGGCCTCGGGGGAGGCGGCCGAAGCACTCGAACTCGCGAAGCAGGCGGTCGCCGAGCAGGTCGGCGAGGACGACCACCGGAACCGGGCGGCCGACATGGTCACCCTCGCCGCGGCCTACGACGGCATGGGCGAGCACCGCGAGGCGGTCGCCCTCTACGACCGCGTGCTCGCGATGACCGAGCACGACGCCACGGTCTTCCACCGGGTCGAGGCGATGGTGGAGCGGTCGGGGGCGCTGCTGCGCGGCGGCGACGCCGCGGGCGCCGAAGCGGCTGCGGCGCAGGCGCTCCGGACCACCAGGGAGGCCGACTACCGGTTCCTGGAGGGCCGGGCGCTCAACGTCCTCGCCGAGATCGACCTGCACGAGGGGCGGCCCGCCGCGGCCGCCGACCGGGCGACCAAGGCCGAGGAACTCCACCGGCAGACCGGGCACCAGCCCGGCGAGGCCGAGTCCCTGCGGCTCCTCGCGCGCATCGCGCTGGCCGGCGGCGACGAGGAGGCGTTCCTGAGGCGCCGCGATCGGGCCCGCGCGCGGTACGCCGAGATCGGCGCCCCGGTCCCGGACGACCTGGCCGGGGAGTAGCCGGCCCCGGAGCGCGCTCCGGGGCCGCGGATCGGACTAGCGGTGCCAGCCGTACCAGCAGTTGGTGGGCCCGCCCGCGTAGTACGCGAACGTCGTGCGCCAGGTGTTGTAGGGCGAGTCGCCGGCGTTGATGTTGTTCATGCCGGGCCGGGCGCAGAAGTGGTCGTCGTCGCCGAAGACGTGCTCGACGGTGAGCATCACGTTCGTGTCGCCGCAGTGGTTGTAGTCCTGGGTGCCGTCGCCCTGCCAGCCGCAGTGCTGGGCGGCGGCCGGACTGGCGATCGCCATGGTGCCCGCGGCTGCCAGGGCGCTGGCGGCGAGCAGGTGGGCCGCGGCCTGGATGATCCTCATCGGAATTGCTCCTTGCGTCGGTGTCGATGGACGCGAGCAGGCTAACACCGGGCATTTAGGACAAATATTCGCGGCAATCGCCACATTCGCGACAGTGCCGCTGGCCGGTTAGGTTAGCCTCCCCTATTGTGGGACGGTGCCCGTCGCCCTCCGACTCCCCCGGCCCGCCGCCACCGCCCGCGGCCGGGCCGCCGCGTGCCTGGCGGCCGCGATCCTCTTGGGGCTCATCGTCATCGCGTCGCTCGCGTTCGGCGCCCGCGACCTGTCCCCCGCCGAACTGTGGGCCGGGCTCACCCGCGCCGACCCGATCGCGGCCACCGTCGTGTGGGACCAGCGCCTGCCGCGCACCGTCGTCGGCCTCCTCGCCGGGGCGGGCCTGGCCGTCGCCGGGGTCCTCATGCAGACGCTCACCCGCAACCCCCTGGCCGACCCGCGGATCTTCGGCGTCGCGGCCGGGGCGAGCCTGGGGGTGGTGATCGGCCTGAACGTCCTGGGGCTCACCGGGATCGGCCAGTACGTGTGGCTCGGCATCGCCGGGGCGCTCCTCGCCGGGGTCGTCGGGTACGCCGTCTCCACGGTGGCGGCCCGCACCACCGGCGGCGGGCCCGCGACGTACGCGCTGACCGGGGCGGCGATCGACGCGAGCCTCGCGGCGGTCGTGTACGCGGTCCTGGCGACCGACGTGCAGTCCTTCGACCAGTACCGGTTCTGGGCGGTCGGCTCGCTCGCCGGGCGCGGCGCGGACGTCGCCTTCGGCATGGCCCCGTTCGTGCTGGGCGGCCTCGCGCTCGCCCTGCTGGCCGCGCGCGGGCTCGACGGCCTGCAACTGGGCGAGGAGACCGCGGCCGGGCTCGGCCACCGCGTCGGCCTCACC
>NZ_QFRW01000092.1:0-23596 GCF_003265355.1 Glycomyces dulcitolivorans
CTCGCGGTCCCCGGCCGCCAGGTGGGCGTCGCCGAGGCGGTGCCGCGCGGCGGCGGCGCGGAAGCGCTCGCCGGAGCGGTCGAGCAGCTCGGCGGCGCACCGGTAGGACTCGATCGCCTTGGCATGCTCGCCGAGCCTGGCGTACGTGAACCCGAGGCTGTCCAGTGTGGTCGCCTTGCCGTCCGGGTCGCCGAGTTCCCGCGAGAGGTCCAGCGCCTCAAGGAAGGAGGCGACGGCCAGGTCGTGCGCGCCCAGCTCGGCGTGGCTGTACCCGACGTTGTTCAGAGCCCGCACCTGCCCGTGCCGGTTCCCGGCGGCCCGGAACAGGGCGAGGCTCCGCCCGGCGTAGGCGAGCGTGGTCGTGAAGTCCCCGGCGGCCTCGCTGATGAGGCACCGCACCGAGTGCACGTTCGCCTGCCCGTCGAGGTCGTCCAGGGTCTCGAAGTGCCGCAACGCCTCCAAGAGATTCGCCTCGGCCTCCGCGTGGTCGCCGAACCTGATCTGAGCGGCGGCCAGCCCGTGATGGGCCAGCGCCACGGCCTGCGCGTCGCCCGAGCGGTCGGCCGCCGCGACCGCGAGGCGCTGCGTCGCCAGCCACGCCGACCCGAGTCCGGTGCGCCGCAGGTGCGTCGCGAGCTGCCGTGCGAGCTGCCAGGTGTGCCGGTCGCATCCGCGGCGGTAGGCGGCGTCCACGGCGTTGACGAGCGCGGGCCGCTCGGCCTCGAACCAGGCCGACGCCTGGGCATGGCTCTCCGGAACCAAGACCAGTGCCCCCGGTACGGGATCGGGGAGGCGGATCGGACTGCGGTGCGGGGCCAGGATGCGTTCGGCCGCACGGGCGGTGTGCAGGTAGTGGTCGAGCAGGCGGCGCGTCGCCGCGGACCGGTCCTCGGGACTGTCGAGCGCCTCGGTCAGCTCGGCGGCGTAGGCGGCCAGCAGGTCGTGGAGGTCGAACCGGCCGGGGGCGTGCTCGGCGACCAGCTGCATCCGGCGCAGCTCGCGGAGCCACCGCGTCGCGGTCGCGACCGGGACACCGGCGAGGCTCGCGGCCGTCTCGGCCGCGAACCCGGGTCCCCAGTGGAGCCCGAGGAGCCGGAACATGCGGGCGGCCTCGGGGGTCAGCTGCCGGTAGGACCACGAGAAGACGCTCCGCAGGTCCATCGCCGCGTCCGGGCTCTCGAACGCGTCGAGCCCGGTCTCGCTTTCGAGTTCGGCCGCAAGGAAGGCGAGCGGGAAGTCGGGCTGGACGGCGGCGCGGGCGGCGACCATCGCCAGCGACAGCGGGAGCCCGGCGCACCGCTCGACGATCCGCGCGGCCGCCTCCGGCTCCTCCTCGACGCGTGCGGTGCCGATCCGGCCGGCCAGCAGGTCGCGGGACTCGGCGGCGTCGAAGGCGTCGAGCGTCAGCAAGTGTGCTCCATAGTGGATGACCAGTCCGGCGAGCTGGGTCCGGCCGGTCACGACCGTGGCGCATCCGTCCGCGCCGGGCAGGAGCGGGCGCACCTGCGCCTCGTCGCGGGCGTTGTCGAGCACGACGAGCATCCGCCGGTCCGCCAGGAGACTCCGGTACAGGGCCGAGCGGGCGTCGGCCTCGGCCGGGATGCGGTCGGCCGGAACCTCAAGGGCGTCAAGGAATCGCAGCACGGCGTCGGCCGGATCGACGGCCTCGCCGGTGGGCTCGAACCCGCGCAGGTTCAGGTACAGCTGCCCGTCCGGGAACCGGTCCTTGACGCGGTGCGCCCAGTGCACCGCCAGCGAGGTCTTCCCCGCCCCGGGGATGCCCGCGACGGTCGCCACCAGCGGCCCCGGCTTCTCCAGGAGTCCGTCCAGATATGCCAGTTGTCCGGCCCGCCCGGCGAAGGCGGCCACGTCGCCGGGCAGCTGCCTGGGAAGGGGCGCAACGGTCTTCGCCTCGCCGCCCGCGCCGTCCAGGAGCCGCTTGTGCTCCCGCTGCAAGACCGCGCCCGGTTCGATGCCCAGCTCCTCGACCAGGTGCCTGCGGGTCCGCTGGAACACCTCCAGGCCCTCGGCGGTCCGCCCGCCGTCGTGCAGCGCCGCCATGAGCAGCTGGGCCGGGCGCTCGCGCAGCGGATGCTCCGCGGCCAGCACCGACAGCTCGGGGATCACCGCTTGGGGCGCACCGGAACGCAGGTCGAATGCGATCCGGTCCTCGGTCGCGGCGAGCCGCTCGTCCTCCAGGCCCTCGACGACCGTCCCGGCCAGCCAGTGACCGGTCGCATCCGCGAGCGCGGGCCCCCGCCACTCCGCCAGTCCCGCCCGCAGCAGCGCCCCGGCCTCCGCGGCCGGGCCGGTGCGGGCCCGCTCGACCAGGTCCCGGAAGCGGTACAGGTCGACGCGGTCGGGATCGCAGGTCAGCCGCCACCCCTCGCCCACGGTCGTGATCGCGACCGTCGGGTCCGCCGCCACCAGCCCCCGCAGCTTCGTCACGTGCACCCGCACGGCGTTGCGCGCCGACGCGGGCGGCTCGGTCGCCCACAGCGCCGCGATGAGCCGCCCGACCGGGACCACCCGGCCGAGGTCCAGCAGCAGCATCGCGAGCACCGCCCGCTGCTGCGCGGTCGTGGCGCCCTGCGGCCGCCCGCCGTCGAGGATCTCGACCGGCCCGAGAACACGGAACCCGATGGTCACTTGCACCTTCCAATCGACCATATGGTTCCACGCGCCGATCGGAACGGGCGGTTGCGCCCCGCGAGGGGCGCAACCGGTTCACCTGGTCGCGGACGCCGGTTCGCGGTCCGGTTCGGCCGCAACGGGTTCCTGCGCGCGGAACAGTCGGCTCGGCCACCACATCCAGCGGCCGGTGTCCAGCGTCAGGGCCGTGACCAGGATCGAGCGCACCACGAGCGTGTCCAGCAGGACCCCGAACGCGACCGCGAAGCCCAGTTCGGCGGCGAACACCAGCGGCAGCGAGCCCATCGCCGCGAACGTCCCGGCCAGCACCAGGCCCGCCGAGGTGATCACCCCGCCGGTCGCCGACAGGCCCTCCAGCGCCGCGCGCTTCGTCCCGATACTCGGCGCCAGCTCGCGCACGCGCGCCACCAGGAAGATGTTGTAGTCCACCCCGAGCGCGACCAGGAACACGAACACCAGCAGCGGGAACGACGCCTCCGCGCCCGCGAACCCGAAGACGTGCTCGAACACCAGGGCGCTGACGCCAAGGGCCGCACCGAACGACAGCACCACCGTCGCGATGAGCAGCAGCGGCGCCACCAGCGCCCGCAGCAGCAGCGCCAGGATGAGGAACACCGTCGCCAGCACGATCGGGATGATCACCGTCGAGTCCCGCGCGGCCGCCTCCTGCGTGTCGAGCAGGACCGCGGTGCTCCCGCCGACCAGCGCGTCGCCGCCGACCGCCTCGCGGGCGCGCTCGACCGTCGCCAGCGCCGCCTCACTCGTCGGGGAGTCCTCCAGCTCGGCGAGGATCAGCGCCTCCGAACCCGCGACCACCGGTTCGGCTGTGCCCGCGATCCCGTCGACGTCGGCGAGCAGCGCGGACACGTCCGCGGCGTCGGCGACCGCCGTGATCACGTACACCGGGTCGCCCGTCCCGGCCGGGAAGTGCTCGGCCAGGACCGCCTCGCCGGTGACCGACTGCGGCTCGCTCGTGAACTGGTCCCGCGCGGCCAGCCCGTCGGCCTTCAGCTCCAGGACCCCGATCGCCATGGCGCCCAGCACCACCGCGGTGCCGACCCACACCAGGCGCGGCCGCTTGGCGACCATTGCCCCGACGCGGGTCCACACCCCGGCCCGCTCCGCACGAGCCGTCCCGTACTTCGGCTTGACCGGCCAGAACACCCAGCGCCCGCACGCCACCAGCACCGCCGGCATGAGCGTCGTCATCGCCAGCAGGCCCACGACGATCCCGATCGCGCAGGCCGGGCCCATGCCCTGGGTCGACTTCAGGACCGCGAACATGAGCAGCATGAGGCTGACGGCCACGGTCGCCGCGCTGGCGACGATCGCCGGGCTGGAGCGGCGCAGCGCCTCGGCCATCGCCTCGTGCCGGTCCTCGTGGCGCCGCAGCTCCTCGCGGTAGCGCGAGATCAGCAGCAGCGCGTAGTCGGTGGCGGCGCCGAAGACCAGCACCGTGAGGATGAAGCTCGTCTGGTTGTTCACCACCAGCCCGGCGTGCTTCGCCAGCAGGTAGATCACGGCCTCGGAGCCGACGAGCGCGCCGCCCGCGGTCAGCAGCGGCAGCAGCGGGAGCACCGGGCTCCGGTAGGTGAGCAGCAGGATCGCGACGACCACGAGCGCGGTGATCGCGGTCAAAGCGCCCGAGCCGCTGAACGCCTTGATCGAGTCCGAGGCGTTCCCGGCCGGGCCGGTGACGTAGAAGTCGAGCCCCTCGGGCCCGCCCTCGGCGGCCTCGGTCATGTCGTCGACGATCGCGCCGAGCCCGTCCCAGCCCTCCTTGCCCTTGTGGACCGGGACGACGATCTGAATCGCCTCCCCGTCCTCGGACACGAAGGGCCCCTGCGGTTCCCCGTCCACGCCGTCGAGCGAGGCGAACGCGGCCGCATCGGCTTCGGCCTTCGCGAGGTCGGCGTCCTCGACGCCGCCGGGCCGCTCGTAAACCACGATCGCGGGCACCGTGCCCGCGGGCATGAAGTCCTCGACCCGCTCGGCGACCTCGGTCGACTCGGCGTCGGCCGGGAGCCACGCCGAGTTGTCGTTGTCCTCGACCTCGCCGAGCCGCCCGGCGAGCATCCCGGCCGGGACGAGCAGCGCGATCCACACGGCGATGACCGCCCATTTCGCGCGCCGCCCCGCGGGCAGGGCCATGAGTTTCCGTAGCATTCGGAGTCCTTTCCAGGTTCTGCACACCCGACGACGCACCGCCCCCGAACGTGAGGGACCGGGCGCACCTCACATTCGGGGGGCCTGCGTCGTCGGAGGGACGTGAGCGAGAGTGGACCCATGGACGAACCCGACGGCCTCGCCGCCGTCATGAGCGAGCGGCGCCAGCTGCTGAACCTGGCGTACCGCCTGCTCGGCTCCCTCGCCGACGCCGAGGACGCCGTGCAGGAGACCTATGCGCGCTGGTACGCCATGCCGCGCGAGCGCCAGGACGAGGTCGCGTCGGTCGGCGCGTGGCTGACCACGGTCGCGAGCCGCATCTGCCTCGACCAGCTCGGCTCGGCCCGGGCGCGGCGCGAGCGGTACGTGGGGGAGTGGATCCCCGAGCCGGTCCCCGGGCAGTGGTCGCAGGGCCGCGTCCCCGACGACCCGGCCGACCGGGTCACGCTCGACGAGACCGTGTCGATGGCGTTCCTGGTGGTCCTGGACGCCATGACCCCGGCCGAGCGCGTCGTGTTCGTCCTCCACGACGTCTTCCGGTACCCGTTCGCCGAGGTCGCCGGCATCGTCGGCCGCTCGACCGAGGCGTGCCGCCAGCTCGCCTCCTCCGCCCGGCGCCGCATCCGCGACTCCCGCCCCCCGGCCGCCGCCCCGGCCCGCGCCGACCTCGTGCGCGACTTCAAACTCGCCTGGGAGGCCCGCGACATCGCCGCGCTCGTCGACCTCCTCGACCCGAACGCGGCCATGACCGCCGACGGCGGAGGCCTCGTCGGCGCGGCCCTGCACCCTGTCGAAGGCGCCGAGGCGATCGCCCGCTACATGCTCGACCTCGCCCGCTACGCCCCCGGCCTGGAGATCCTGGAGCGCATCGTCAACGGCCAGCCCGGCCTCGTCGCCCAGCGCGACGGCGCCGTCGCGGCGGTCGCCGCCTTCGACACCGCCGCCGACCGCGTCACCCGCATCTGGGTCGTCCGCAACCCCGACAAGCTCCGCCACTGGGCCGCCTGAGGACCCCGCGACCGCATACGCCGCGCATACGCCCGGTATACGAGCTGCTCACGGAACCGTTGCGCCCGTTGACAGGCCGGTGCGGATCGGGTTATCTTGCCGCAGATCCGAACGAAGCGCCGACGGGAGCCCGGGCCGAGTCGGATCCAGGTCTGAAGGACCTGCACATCACTCCATAACGCCGACAAGGGAACCCATGACCGAGCGCACCGCCCGATTCCGCGACGTCCTCGCCGTCCGCGAATTCCGCTTCCTGTGGATCGCCCAGGCCCAGTCCCGCGCCGGCGACCAGATCGCCCGCGTCGCCGTGGCGCTCCTGGTCTTCGACCGCACCGGCTCGGCGGCCTACACCGCCCTGACCTACGCCCTGACCTACCTGCCGCCCTTGATCACCGCACCGCTCCTGGCCGGCCTCGCCGACCGGTACTCGCGCCGCGCCGTCATGGTCATCGTCGACCTCCTCCGCGCCGTCCTCATCGGACTCATGGCGATCCCCGGCGTGCCGCTCCCCGTCCTCGCGGTCCTCCTGGTCGCCGTCACCTGCCCCGAGCCGCTGTTCTCGGCCGCGCGCGTCGCCACCGTCCCGCGAACCCTCCCGGGGAACCTCTTCCCGGTCGGGATGAGCATCATCACCTCCACCGACCAGATCGCGCAGATCGCCGGATTCGCCTTGGGCGGCATCGTCGTCGGCGCCTTCGGGCCGCAGACGGCGCTGGCGCTCAACGCCGTCACGTTCCTGATCTCGGCCGCGCTCCTCCAGTGGGGCGTCAGCCCGCACCTGCCCGAGCAGGACGGCACCAGCTCCAAGCGCGGCAGCGGCTTCGCCCTGGCCGGCATCAAGCTCGTCGTCGGGAACCGGCACCTGTTCGCCATCGCCGGTCTGGTGTGGATGGTCGGCTGCTTCGTGGTCGCCGAGGCGCTCGCCGCGCCCTACGCCGCCGAGATCGGCGCCGGCGAGGAGGCCGTCGGCATCCTCATGGCCTCGGTCGTGGTCGGCACCGCCGTGGGCGCGCTCCTGGTCGCCAGGCTCAACAGCGACTGGCGGCGGCGCCTGACGGTGCCCCTGGCGGTCGCGGCGGGCGTCCCCCTCATGGCGACCGCGGCCGCGCCGCCGCTGTGGCTCACCGTGGTGCTGTGGATGATCGCGGGCGTCTTCCACGCCTACATCGTGCTCGCCCAGGTAAGGTTCGCGCAGTTCATCCCCGACGGCATGCGCTCGCGCGCCATCGGCTTCGCCTCGGCCGGCCTCCAGACCGCCCAGGGCCTCGGCATCGCGCTCGGCGGCCTCCTCGCCTCCGCGATCTCGCCGTCGGTCGCGATCGGCATCTTCGCCGCCGCGGGCTCCCTCGGCGCCCTCGTCATCGGCCTCACCACCCGCATCGACCGCGAGGAACCCGAAACCGAAGCGCCCCAGCCGGCCCCCGAACCCGGAGGCGAAGCGGTCAAGGCAGGTTCCTAGTCGTCGTCGCGGTGGAGATCGGCCACGTCGCTGATCTCCAACTTCCTCAGCGCACGCCTCATCGTCTGCTTCCTCTCGCCTAGGGGAGGAACGCGACTCGCGAGCACCGAAGGCTCGACCGCGTCCCGGCGCAGATCCTGCACCGGGCGCGCAGAGGAAAGATGGGGCGAAGCTGGGGCGGCGCCCTAGGCGGTGAAGCGCACGTCCGCGAAGCCCGCGGTGAACTGCTTGCTCTCCTCGGCGTCGAGCATCGTCACCTCGAACCGCACCCGCGACACGGCCGAGACGTCGAGCTCGAAGGCCTCCAGGCCGCCGTAGGCGAGCTCGGCGCTCCACACCGGGTCGGTCACGTTCGGCACCGAGTAGATCGCGACCGACACCTGCATGTCGGTCGCGTCCGAGTTCTCGTCGATCCCCGCCAGGCCCGAGAGCGTCACCGCCCCTTCGGGAACGAGGAAGTCGATGTACCCGCCCGCCGTGTCGGTCGCGTTGCCCTTGGCCATCCCGCAGTTGAACCCGCGGCTGTACGGGTCGCCCGCGTACTGCACGGCCTGCTCGGCCCAGTTGCCGTACCCGTAGTCGTCGCACGCACCGGTGTCGACGGCGTTCTCCAGGACCAGGAAGCCGCTGGCGTCCTCGGCGGCCGGATCGCCCGAGGGCGCGTCGGACGCCTCCAACTCGTCGATCTGGCCCTGGAGCGCCTCGATCTCGGCGTTGCCGTCGTCGACCTCCTCGACCAGGTTCGTGATCTCGACCGAGAGGTTCTGCTCCTGCTGCTGGGACTGCTTGGCCTCGTCGTTCTTCGCCAGCGCGATGAACACGGAGATCACGGCGGTCACCGCCAGGACGGCTTCGAAGGCGAGCCGGGCGCGGTTGGCGGTGACGCGGCGCTTGCGTGGGGGCTTGTCCTTGACCGGGGGGTCCATGACGGGGGGCTGGTCCATGACGACTCGTCTCCAGACGGGAGCATCCGGCACAATCGGTGCTCGTGGGCACGGGGGAGTCTCGTGACCGGAATGCGGCGGCCGCCGCATTCCTTGGGCGCCAACGAGACCCGCCTCCAAAATGGTCCCACGAGGACGGTCACTGCCGGTCGGCCCACCGTCACTCGACTGATCGGCCGCCGGAGAGCGCCTTTCGCCGGGCGTTCCAGGCGACTTGGAGGGTTGCGGCCACGGCCGGGACGTCCGTTGCGATGGTCGTGCGGCGCCGGGGAGCGGGGCCGTTCTAAGCTGCGCCCATGCCGAACTCCTCATACCTGTGCGCCACCGGCCCCGCGTCGCTCTACCCCTCGACCACCGACAAGGACTTCCGGCCCGACACCGACGTCGTCGCCTACGACGTGCGGTGCGTGCCGCTGCTGTGGCTCGCGATGTTCCGGCCCGACGACCTGGTCACCCAGACGATCGTGATCGAGCCCGACCCGGACGCGGTCTACTACGAGTTCGGCCCCGACGGCGACTTCGTCCAGATCGACACGCCCGCAGGCGACGACGAGGAGGAGATCGTCGAGGCCACCGCGCCGCTGACCGGCCGGGAGAACGCCCTCGCCCAGCTCGACGCCGCCGTCCCCGTCCTCAACCGGCTCTTCGCCGCCGAAGGGCCGCTGGACGAGCACGCCGCGATGCTCCGCCGCGCCGTCGCCGCCGCCCCCGGCGAACACGTCACGATCGAGCTCGACGAGATCGAGGGCCTGTGGGAGCCCGGCACCTTCCAGCCCGCGCTGCGCGCCGCGCTCGCGGTCTTCGACGGCGGGACCGACCCCGCGACCGGCCGCGCCCACCTCGTCGAACTCGCCCAGCTGCGCGAAGGCCGGCCGTTCCCGCCCGCGCGGCTGCTCCTCGACGACCACGGCGAGGTCGCGGACGACGACTACTGGAACTTCGTCCGCCTCCTGGGCGCCGACTTCAGCGCCCCGGTCCCCTGGGAGCCCGGCGCTCAGCCCGCCCCGGAGATGTAGCCCTCCAGCTGCTCCCGCTCGAATTCGAGCTGCCCGATGCGGCTCTTGACGACGTCGCCGATGCTGACGATGCCCACCAGGGCCCCGCTGTTCGTGACGACCGGGACGTGCCGGATGCGCCGCTCGGTCATGAGCACCATCAGGTCCGCGATCGAGTCCTCCGGGACCCGCGTGTGCACGCTCGATGTCATGATCTGCGAGACCGGCGCCTCCAACAGGCCCGGATCGGCGTGGAGCCCCCTGGCGACGTCGCGCTCCGAGACGATCCCGGCGACCGTGGACCCGTCCGCGCTCACCACCAGCGCGCCCAGGTTGTGCTCGTGCAGCTGCGCCACCAGCGTGCGCACCGAGTCCTCCGGCCGGATGGTCACCACCCCGGAGCCCTTGGACCGCAAAATATCACTAATACGCACAGTTGCCTCCCGTGCTGCAGCGAATAGCTTTCCAGCATAGCGGGGACACGGGCCCGGGAACAGCGGCAAACCGGGACGCGATCGCCCTCAGCAGATCAGGCGCGAGCGGAACGCCTCGGCCACCGCGTGCGCGCGGTCGTGGACGCCGAGCTTGCGGAACAGCCGCTTCGCGTGGCACTTGACGGTGTCCACCGACAGGAACAGCTCGGTCGCGATCTGCGCGTTCGACTTCCCGTCGCTCATCGCCCGCAGCACCTGGACCTCCCGCGGCGTCAGCCGATCGGGTCGACTTCCGGGATGCCTGCGGGGCATCGCCGCGGCCGCCCGCACCGCGCCCGGGAACGTCAGGATGATCGACCGGGCCACCGACGCCGTCAGCTGGTCGGTCTCGGCGCCCGGCCCGCACACCAGCGCCCTCGTGCCCGACGCCATCGCCCGCGAGGCCGTGAACGGCGAGATCGGCCCCGTCAGCACCACCTCCGTGAACGGGCTCCGCGCCCGCACCGCGCCCGCGAACACGACCGGGTCCGAACCGGTGAACGCCAGGTCCACCACGACGAGGTCGGCGGGGGAGCGGCGGTGGATCTCCAGCAGCTCGGGCACGTCGGCCGCCGTCGCGACCGAGCGCGACACGCCCATGTGGTCGGCGCACGCGGCGATCCGTCCCCGCGCCTCCTCGGTCGCCAACCCGACGATCATCGTCTCCACCGCAATCCACCCTTTCGCTGACACGCACGGTCCGGCGCCGGTCGCTCACGCCATATAGATTGACGCGTGAGCCCGGATCCGGTCGTTGGCGCGCAGGACAGCGTTTCGGCCCCCGCGTTGTTCCAGGGCACAGCGCCCGCGCAGGGCGGCATCCCCCGAGAAAGCGGAAGTGACAGTGGAGACCATCGAGTCGACCAGCAGGACAGCGGAAGAGGTCATCCGGCGGATCGGCCCGGGCATCGCGGCTATCGCCCAGCGCATCACCGACCGCATCTTCGCGGAGATCCCGATCTACTCCACCGGCGCGGTCGCCACCCCGGCCGACGTCCTCGAATCCGTCACCTCCAACGTCCAGGACGCCTTCGACCGCCTGGCCGGACGCAAGTTCGACCTCGCCTCGGCCGTCAAGACCGGCCGCGTCCGCGCCCAGCAGGGCCTCCCGCTCGCCGACCTCCTCACCTCCTTCCGCATGGGCTACGACGAGGCGTGGGGCGCGATCATCCGCGCCGCCCGCACCGCGCCCGCCATCCCCGCCGAAGAGGTCGTCGACCTGTCCCGCAACTGGTTCCACCTCCACAACCTCGTCGGCGACACCCTCATCCACGCCTACCGCGAAGAGGCCCAGCACCTCCTGCTCACCCGCGAGCGCGAACGCGCCGCCCTCGTCAACGTCCTCCTCTCCAGCGACATCGGCCTCGCCACCGTCGTCGAGGTCGCCGAGAAGCTCCGCCTGCCCGTCGAAGGCGTCTTCGTCGTCGTCGCGGCCGCCACCGGCCTCGGCCAGGACCCCATCCCGCGCGTCGACTCCAACCTCTCGGCCATCGACGTCAGCTCCGTCTGGCACCTCACCCAGGACGCCCTCGTCGGCGTCCTCTCCCTGGAGAACGCCTCCCGCATGCGGCCGGTCCTCGACGTCCTCGGACGCCACGCCTCCGGACCCGTCGGCGTCAGCCCCGTCTTCGCCCCGCTGCGCCGCGCCGCCTGGGCCCTCGGCCTCGCCCGCATCGTCCTGCGCCGCAACACCAACGCCGCCGGCACCGGAACCGTCGAGCAGTTCCGCGACAACCCCATGAACGTCCTCGTCGCCTCCGCACCCGATGCCGCCCAGGAGACCTCGCGGACCATCCTCGGCGGCCTCCTCGCCCTCCCGCCCGACCGCCGCGACCTCCTCCTGGAGACGTTCACCGCCTGGATCGAGTCCGGCGGCTCCGCCCAGGCCACCGGCGAACTCCTCACCTGCCACCCCAACACCATCCGGCACCGCCTGCGCCGCATCGAACTCGCCACCGGCCGCAGCCTCACCCGCCCCGGCGACGTCGCCGAACTCGTCGCCGCCAGCCACGCCTGGACCCAGCTTCCGCCGCAATCCTGGGCCTAGCCACCGCAAGGGATCTTTTCGATATCGGCGGCGCACGACGGTTGATTTACCGGCAATACGTACGAAATACTGGTGACCCGCAACACAAGGCCGCGCACCCCACCGCCCGAGCGGCCGGACTACGGAGGATCCCATGACCACCCCCGGAAGCACCAGAACCAGACCGAACTGGCGGTCCGTCCTCATATGGACGGCCGTCTCCATCGCCGGAGCCGTCGCCTGGGGCGTCATCGCCCTCGTCCGCGGCGAAGAGGTCTCCGCGTTCTGGCTCGTCGTCGCCGCCCTCGGCTCCTACGCCATCGGCTACCGCTTCTACGCCCGCTTCATCGCCCGCAGAGTCCTCAAAGTCGACGACACCCGCGCCACCCCCGCCGAACGGCTCGACGACGGCGTCGACTACCAGCCCACCGACCGCCGCGTCCTCCTCGGCCACCACTTCGCCGCCATCGCCGGCGCCGGCCCGCTCGTCGGACCCGTCCTCGCCGCCCAGATGGGCTACCTGCCCGGCACGATGTGGATCATCATCGGCGTCATCTTCGCCGGCGCCGTCCAGGACATGGTCGTCCTCTTCATCTCCATGCGCCGCAACGGCAAGAGCCTCGGCCAGCTCGCCCGCGACGAGATCGGTCCGATCGGCGGCGCCGCCGCCCTCATCGGCGTCTTCTCCATCATGATCATCATCCTCGCGGTGCTCTCGCTCGTCGTCGTCAACGCGCTGGCCGCCTCCCCGTGGGGCACGTTCTCGATCGCCATGACCATCCCCATCGCGCTGCTCATGGGCTTCTACCTGCGCACGATCAGACCGGGCCGGGTGATCGAGACGAGTCTCATCGGCGTCGCGCTGCTGGTCCTCGCGATCGTCGCCGGCGGCTGGGTCCAGGCCTCAGCCTGGGCCGACGCGTTCACGCTCACCCCGCAGACGCTCGTGTTCTGCCTGGTGGTCTACGGCTTCGTCGCCGCGGTCCTGCCGGTGTGGATGCTCCTGGCGCCCCGCGACTACCTGTCCACGTTCATGAAGATCGGCACCATCGCGCTCCTGGCCGTCGGCGTCCTCATCACCGCCCCGGTCCTCCAGACCGAGGCCGTGACCGACTTCGCGACCAGCGGCCTCGGCCCGGTCTTCGCCGGGAAGCTCTTCCCGTTCGTGTTCATCACCATCGCCTGCGGCGCGCTCTCGGGATTCCACGCGCTCATCGCCTCCGGCACCACGCCGAAGATGATCCAGAAGGAGTCCCAGGTCCGCATGATCGGATACGGCGCCATGCTGATGGAGTCGTTCGTCGCCGTCATGGCCCTGATCGCCGCCTGCGTCCTCGACCCGGGCCTCTACTACGCCATGAACGCCCCCGCCGGCGTCCTCGGCACCACAGTGGAGTCCGCATCCACCGCCGTCGCGAACCTCGGCTTCACCATCTCCCCGCAGGACCTCCAGGCCGCCGCCGACGCGGTCGGCGAGGAGTCCCTGGTCGCCCGGACCGGCGGCGCGCCGACACTCGCGGTGGGCATGTCCGAGATCCTGTCCTCCGTCTTCGGCGGCGACGGGCTCAAGGCCTTCTGGTACCACTTCGCGATCATGTTCGAAGCGCTCTTCATCCTGACCACTGTGGACGCCGGAACCCGGGTGGGCCGCTTCATGCTCCAGGACACCCTCGGGAACGTCTGGAAGCCCCTCGGCCGCGTCGGCTGGAAGCCCGGCCTGTGGGCCACCAGCGCGGTCGTGGTGTGCGCGTGGGGGTACTTCCTCTACGCCGGGGTCAACGACCCGCTCGGCGGCATCAACCAGCTCTTCCCGCTCTTCGGCATCGCCAACCAGCTGCTCGCCGCGATCGCCCTCACCGTCGCGACCACCGTGCTGGTCAAGAGCGGGCGCCTGAAATGGGCCTGGGTCACCGCCGTCCCGCTCGCCTGGACCGCGGTCGTGACGCTGACCGCGAGCTGGCAGAAGGTCTTCTCCGACGACCCGCGCATCGGGTTCTTCGCCCAGCGCGAGCGCTACGCGCAGGCCCTCGACCAGGGCGAGGTCCTCGCCCCGGCCAAGGACCTCGACCAGATGCAGACCGTCGTCACCAACTCCACCGTGGACGGCGTCCTCGCCGCGTTCTTCGCGTCGCTGGTCGTCGTCATCATCCTCAACGCGGCCCTGGTCTGCTGGCGCGCGGTCCGGTCCGCCGAGCCGCTGCCGACGACCGAGGCCCCGTACGTCGAGTCGAAGCTGCTGGTCTCCGCCGGCCACGTCCCCTCCACTGAGGACTCCGTTGCGGAGGAAGACCGGCCGTGACGCCGCGCCGCCTGTACGGTCTCGTCCGGTGGTACCTGCGGGAACTCACCGGCGAGACCGCCTACGAGCGCTATCTGGAACGCCACCGGCGCGCCCACCCGGGCGCGCCGGCCCTCCCGCGGCGCGAGTTCGAGCGCCAGCGCACTGACCGCGGCGACGAGCACCCGGGCGCGCGGTGCTGCTGAGCTAGTTGGCCCGATCTGGGGAGTCTCGTGACCCGACCCCGAAGTTACCGTTGAGTAGTCTTCCGGTCACACTCCCTCGAAAGGCCGACCCATGACGCTCACCGTTGACACCCCTTCCACCGCAACAGGTCGGCGCCCGCTCCTCGGGCTCCGCATCGTCCTGACACTCCAGCTCGCCTACCTCGTCGTCGGCGCGATCTGGCTCTACCCGCTGCTGCTCGAACTGGACGGGATGTCCGGCGACTTCTCCACGGCCGACGCGAACGCGATGACCGCCGGGTACGTCTGGCTCGTCGTGCCCCAGGCCGCGGTGCACCTGCTCGCCGCGATCCAAATAGGACGCACCAAGTGGGGCGGCCTCCTCCTCATACTCTCCCTGGCCGCCACGACGTTCCAGATCGTGAAGCTGATGCCGTGGATCGTCATCGCCGCGCCCTTCGCCCTCGCCCTGCTCCTGGAACTCGCGCTCCTGGTCCGCACGGCCACCCGCGACCGCATCCGCACCGGCGGCGAACCCAAGCGCGCACTCGTGCCCGAACTGGTCGTCGTCCCCGTCGCGGCCGCAATCATCGCGACCCTCCTGGTCTGGAACGGCCAGGTCAACGACCCCGACAACCGGCACCCCGAGCGCTCCTTCGACGGCGCCGAGGCCCCGGCCCTGCTGGAGGAGGCCATCGCCGAACCCCTCGCCGTTCTCCAAGGGGTGGAAGGCTTCCCGGCCTCCAACGGCCACCGCGAGTCGAGCATCGAGTGCTACGACCGGGACGACCTGGACGAGGAGTGGTCGGAGTTCACCGTCGTCTACTGGTTCGAGGAGCACATCGCGACCTCCGGCCCCGGCGCGGACGCCGTCGCGGCGATGCGCGACCACCTCGTCGCCGAAGGCTGGGAGATCACCTTCGACGAGGTGATCGTCATCGACGAGACCATCGAACCCGGGCACCGCCTCACGGCCAGGCGCGGGGACGGCGTCTTCATCGAGTTCGAGGTCGCCGACGGCACCACGCTGCTCGCGGTCCACTCCGGCTGCGTCCGCAACGCCTAAGCGGCGCCCCGCAGTTCGGGATTCGGCGACTCAAGCAGGTTGCGCAGGACCACGGCCGCTCCGCCGAGCGCCGCGGCCTGCGCGACGTCGTCGGCGAGCGCGACCTCCACGGTGTGCACGTGCCGCATGAACACCGACCGGTTGAGCCACTCCTCCAGGACGTCCCGGTACAGCTGTCCCGCCTCCGAGAACGCCTGCCCGGCCAGGACCACCCGGCCCACGTCGAACATGTTCACCAGGGTCACCGTGGCGACGGCGAGGCGCTGCGCGGAGTCGGCGATGAGCGCGGCCGCCTCGGCGTCGCCTTCGCGGGCGGCGCGGCCGATGAGGTTGAAGTCGGTGAGCGTGTCGGCGCCCAGCCCGAGCCGGGCCGCGAGGGCCGGATTCTCAAGGGCCCGTTCGACCACCGGGCGCGGCCCGGCGACCGGGTCGAGGCAGCCGCGGTTGCCGCACGAGCAGTCCGCGCCGAGCGCGTCGACCGAGATGTGGCCGAGCTCGACGCCGTTCGAGGTCACGCCCCGGTACGGGTGGCCGTCGAGGATGACGCCGCCGCCGATGCCGCCGGACATGAACACGACCGCGAAGCTCGACCCCGACCCGCCGAGGGTCTGCACGCCGAGCCCCGCGGCGGTCGCGTCGTTCTCCAGCGCCACCGGCAGCCCGGTCGCCTCGGCGAGCGT
This sequence comes from Glycomyces dulcitolivorans, assembly GCF_003265355.1. Lineage (GTDB taxonomy): Bacteria > Actinomycetota > Actinomycetes > Mycobacteriales > Micromonosporaceae > Glycomyces > Glycomyces dulcitolivorans. The sequence goes on from NZ_QFRW01000092.1 coordinate 15,933, forward strand.
CGCGGCCAGCGGGTACCCGGTCCACTCCGGCGTCGGGTGCGGCGTGATCACGACCCCGGCCTCCCGGTCCTGCGGCCCGTACGTGGCCAGGCCGATCCCGAGGACCTTGTCCCCGGGCACGGCCGCGTCCTTGAGCATCGTCCGTACGTGCTCGGCGAGATCGGCCACGACATCGGCCAGGGCCCGCTTGCCGGCCCCGGGCATGTCGTGGCGCACCACGACCCGCCCGGCCAGGTCGACCACGACGCCGACGGCCGCGAACTGGTCGAGCTGCACGCCGACCATGTAGCAGGCGTCGGCCTTGATCCCGATGAGCCGCCGCGGGGTCCCGCGGTTGGCCGGGACGGTGCCGACCTCGTGGACCAGGCCGAGCGCGGTGAGCTTGCGGACCGCGTGCGTCATCGTCGCCGGCGTCATGCCCGTCGCGTCGGCCAGCTCCACGCGGCTGACGGCCCCCCGCTCGCGGATGATGTCGAGCACGACCGCCAGCGTGGGCAGGCGCGTGTCGGCGCCGAACGAGCGCAATGCGGACTCCTTACTCGGGGTGAACGGGCAGGTATCACCTTACTGGACACGCCCGTTCGGTGACCGGGCGAAATCGGGGGAGTTCACGGGGGCGCGGGCTCGCCCTCGCCCGGTCGCGGCGGCGCGCCGATGCGCATGGTCCGCAGCACGTGCAGCGCCCCGCCGAGCGCGGCCGCGCTGGCGGCGTTGGAGGACACGAGCACCTTGGGCCGCACCAGGGCCCGGCTCAAGGCGAGCCGTTCGAGCTCGGCCGCCACATGGTCGCGGTACAGCGTCCCGGCGACCGTGAACGCCGGGCCCGCGAGGACGACGGTGTCGAGGTCGAACAGGTTCACCAGCGTGACGGCGGCCCGGCCGATCCAGCGCGCCGACTGCTCCAGCATCGCGGCCGCGTCCCGGTCCCCCGAGCGCCAGGCGCGGGCGATCCGGTCGAAGTCGTCCAGGGTCCCGTCGCGTGCTCCGGTCACGGCGAACCGGTCGGCGAAGCCGGTGTCGGCGAGCGCCCGCGCGACGACCGCGTGCGGCGCGGCCTCGGCCTGCGCGCAGCCCGAGCCGCCGCACACGCACGGGCGGCTGCTCCCGGTCAGGGCCACGTGCCCGATCTCGACGGCGTTGGAGGCCCGGCCCCGGTAGACCTCGCGGTCGACGATGACGCCGCCGCCGATCCCCGCGGCCATGTAGATGAGCCCGAACGTGTCGGTCTGCGGGGACCCGGCCCACAGCTCGCCGACCGCGGCGGCGGTCGCGTCGTTCTCCAGCAGCACCGGCAGTTCGAGCCGCGCCGCGAGCGCCGCGGTCAGCGGGTATTCGAGCCAGTCGGGTCCGGGCTGCGCCGTGAGCAGCACGCCCCGCTCCAGGTCCTGCGGTCCGTGGGTCACCAGGCCGACCCCGAGCACCCGCTCGCGGGCCACTCCGGCGCGGTCGAGCAGCTCCTCGACGTGCCCGGCCAGCGCCGCCACGGTCGTCTCGGGGCCGCGGCCGCCGGTGCCGGGCAGGTCCGCGGTCGCGACGGGGCCTCCTGCGAAGTCGAGCACCACGATCGTGGTGGTGGTGCGGTCGACCTGGATGCCGACGGCGTGCCAGGCGCCGGGGACGAGTTGCAGGAGCCGCCGCGGCTGGCCGCGGCCGGGCTGCGGGTCGCGTCCGATCTCGCGCACCAACCCGTCACTGATGAGCGGCCGCACGGTGTTGGTGATGGTGGCCGCCGTCAGGCCGGTGCGCTCGGCGAGCTCGACGCGGCTGATGACGCCCTGTGTCCGAAGGAGATCGAGGACGCGTCTGGCCGCGCCGGCGCGGGCTCCGCCCGGTCGGTGCATCTGGCGGCCTCCTCTCGAAGTTCATCGGATCTTATTCTTGACACCTTAAATTTAACAGGTTAATAATTGGCCGGACGCCCAAGCGGGCGCACCCCCTCCAGTTCCGCGGGCGACGGCGCCCCGGACCCGAAAGGACGACGATGTCACCCAAGAACGGATTGCGGCGCCGCGCCGCGGCCGCCCTCGCGGGCGCGGCCGTGCTCGGCCTGGCGCTCACCGGTTGTTCAGGGGCTTCAGGCGGCTCCGGCTCCAGCGACACCCTCGTGGTCTACACCGGCCAGGCCGGCGACTACCAGATCAACTTCAACCCCTTCTCGCCCACCAAGATCGGCGGCATGGGGACGATCTTCGAATCCCTCTTCTTCTTCAACAAGGCCGAGGTCCGCGACCCCGAGCCGCTGCTGGGCACCGAGCAGGCCTGGAACGAGGACGGCACGGTCCTGTCCGTGACGCTGCGCGAGGGCGTGACGTGGACCGACGGCGAGGCGTTCACCGCCGACGACGTGGTCTTCACCTTCGACCTGCTCAAGGCCACCCCCGCGATCAACGGCGGCGGCTACGACGGCACGGCCGCGGCCGTCGACGACACGCACGTGACCCTGACCTTCGCGACGCCGATGTTCACCAAGGCGCCCGACCTGCTCAGCACCCCGATCGTCCCCGAGCACCTGTGGAAGGACGTCGACCCGACCGCCGATGTCGTCGAGGACCCGGTCGGCACGGGCGCCTTCACGCTCAAGGAGTTCAAGCCGCAGGCGTACACACTGGAGGCGAACCCCGACTACTGGGGCGGCGAGCCGAAGGTCAAGGAGGTCCGCTACCTCTCGCTGTCGGGCAACCAGGCCGGTGCCGACGCGATCGCCGCGGGGACCATCGACTGGCAGACCGGTCCGATCCCCGACATCCAGAACACCCACGAGAACTTCCCGAACTACGACGCGTACACGCAGTGGCAGAACCAGATGGTCCTGGGCACCTGCTCCAATGCGGACCTCGGCTGCACCGGGCCGCAGACCGACCCGGCCGTGCGCAAGGCCCTCTACTACGCGATGGACCGCGACCAGTTGAACTCGCTGGCGTTCATGGACACTGCGAACGACGTCTCCCCGGTCTTCACCCTCACCCCGAGCCAGGACCAGTTCGTCTCGGCCGCAATCGAAGAGCCGGTCGCGCCGCAGACCGCGCAGGCCGACACCGCCTCGCAGATCCTCGAAGGCGCCGGCTGGGCCAAGGGCTCGGACGGGATCTACGAGAAGGACGGCGAGCGCCTCTCGCTCACCATCGAGGTCGTCACCGGCTGGACCGACTACATCACCGCCGTGGACACCATCGCCTCCCAGGCGAAGGAGGCCGGCATCGAGATCGACGCCGCCCAGTCCTCGTGGAACGAGTGGACCGACAAGCGCCTCAAGGGCGAGTTCGAGCTCGCGATCGACTCGCTGTGGCAGGGCCCGACGGCCGACCCGTACTACCTGTACAACTACTTCTTCGTCTCCACCGCCACCACCGAGGTGGGGGAGTCCGCGGGGAACAACTACGCGCGCTTCGACAATGCGGACGTGGACGCGGCCCTCGCCGCGCTCTCGTCGCTGCCGCTGGACGACGTGGCGGCCCGCCAGCCGTACTTCGACACGATCCAGGCCGCGGTCTGGGAGGACATGCCGTACGTCCCGATCATGACCGGCGGCACCACCAGCGTGTGGAACACCGCCGAGTTCACCGGCTGGCCTTCGGACGAGGACCTCTACGCGTTCCCGGCGGTCTGGTCCGCCTGGGACTGCGCCGAGATCCTCAAGCACCTCGAACCGCAGGGCTAGAGGGCGCACGCCCCCGAGGAGGAGTCGAGACACGGTGAACTATTTCCTGCGCAAACTGAGCTTCTACGCCGTCGCCCTGTGGGCGGCGCTGACGCTGAACTTCGCCATCCCGCGCCTGCTGCCGGGCAACCCCGTCGACATCCTGCTGGCCAAGCTCCAGCAGCGCGGCGAGACGGTGACCCCGGAGACCCGCAAGGCGTACGCGCTCCTCCTCGGGGGCGACACCGATGATCCCCTGTGGATTCAATACTGGGACTACCTGCGGAACCTCGCCAAAGGCGACCTGGGCGTCTCGGTCAGCTACTACCCGGCCAAGGTCTCCGACGTGATCCTCACGTCGCTGCCGTGGACGGTGGTGCTGGTCGGGGTCGCCACGGTCATCGCGGCCGTCCTCGGCGTGGCCCTGGGCGCGATCGTGGGCTGGAAGCCGGGGACGTGGCTGGACTCGCTCGTCCCCTCCACCACGCTCCTGGCCGCCGTCCCCTACTTCTGGCTCGCCCTCATCCTCGTCTACCTCCTGGCCCGCGTCCTGGGCTGGTTCCCGCTCCAAGGCGGCTACGACGTGGTCCTCACCCCCGGCTGGAACGGCGAGTTCATCGCCTCGGCGATCCAGTACGGGTTCCTGCCGGCGCTGACGATCGTGCTCGCCTCGATCGGCGGCTGGCTCCTGGGCATGCGCAACATGATGGTCTCCACGCTCTCGGAGGACTACATCCTCACCGCCGAGGCCAAGGGCCTGTCGCCGCGGAAGATCCTGCGCTCCTATGCTTCGCGCAACGCCGTGCTCCCCTCGGTCGCCGGGTTCGCGATCTCGCTCGGCTTCGTCGTCTCCGGCTCGGTCATCACCGAGCAGGTGTTCTCCTACCCCGGCATCGGGGGGCGTCTGCTGGGCGCGGTCACCAACAACGACTACGCCCTCATGCAGGGCGTGTTCCTGTTCATCACCCTCGCCGTGCTGGGCGCGAACCTCCTGGTCGACCTGCTCTACGGCATCATCGACCCCCGCACCCGGGCCCGGGCGTAAGGAGCGGCGACCATGACGAACCTCAAGCCCGCCAACACGACTCCCGTCGCGGCGGCCCCCGCCCGCTCCGGCTGGCGCTCCCTCCTGCCGACCATGACCCCCTGGCTCGCGATCGGCCTCATCCTCGTCGCCGGCATCAGCCTGTTCGGGCTCCTCGGGCCGCTCCTGGTGGGCGACCCGCGGCAGATCCGCGACCAGGGCCTGACCCCGCCCTCGGCCGACTTCTGGCTGGGCACCACCCAGACCGGCCAGGACGTGCTCGCGCAGCTCGCCTTCGCGACCCGCGGCTCCCTCCAGATCGGACTGCTCGTCGGCGTCCTCGCCACCGTCCTCTCGGCGTTCTTCGGCATCTACGGCGCCTACCGCGGCAAGTTCCTCGACGACGCGTTCTCCCTGTTCACCAACGTCTTCCTGGTCATCCCGGGCCTGCCGCTGGTCATCGTCATCTCCGGGTTCGTGCCCCGCGAGAGCCGCGGGCTGTGGACGATCGCCGTGGTCCTGGCCGTCACCGGCTGGGCCGCCTCGGCCCGCGTCCTCCACGCCCAGACCCTCTCGGTGCGCCAACGGGACTACGTCGCCGCCTCGCAGGTCTCCGGCGAGAAGCCGTGGCGCGTCATCGTGGTCGAGATCCTCCCGAACCTGCTGCCGGTCATCGCCTCCCAGTTCGTGTTCGCCGTCATCGCCGCGATCCTCGGCGAGGCCGGACTCTCCTACATCGGCCTCGGCGCCTCCAACTCCGCGACCCTGGGCACCATGCTCTTCTACGCCCAGAACGGCTTCGCGCTCTCGCTCGGCGCCTGGTGGTGGTTCGTGCCGCCCGGCCTGATGATCGCCCTGTTCGGCACCGGCCTGTCCCTCGTCAACTTCTCCATCGACGAGGTCATCAACCCCAAGCTCAAGAACCTGCGCCAGCACCGCAGGCGCGCCCGCCGGGCCCTGCGCCTCGAACGCGACCTCGCCCGCACCGCCGCGAAGGAGACCGACCGATGACCACCCCCGACGCACCGGTGCTCACCGTCGACGACCTCACCGTCGTGTACGAAGTGGACGAACCAGTCACCGCCGTCCGCAACGCCTCCCTCACTCTCCATCGCGGCGAGATCCTCGGCCTCGCCGGCGAATCCGGCTGCGGCAAGACCACCCTCGCCTACGCCGTCAACCGCCTCCACCGCCCGCCCGCTCGCATCGCCTCGGGCCGCATCACCTTCCACGACCGCACCGGCGAGGACATCGACGTCCTCGCCCTCGAAGACCGCGACCTGCGGGCCTTCCGCTGGGACAAGCTCTCCATGGTCTTCCAGGGCGCCATGAACGCCCTCAACCCGGTCACCACCGTCCGCGCCCAGCTCCGCGACACCCTCCTCGCCCACCGCCCCCGCATGGGACGCAAGGAGATCCGCACCCGCTCCGAAGACGTCCTCCGCCGCGTCGGCGTCGACCCCCGGCGCCTGGGCTCCTACCCGCACGAGCTCTCCGGCGGCATGAGGCAGCGCGTCATGATCGCCATGGCCATGCTCCTGGAACCCCAGATCATGATCATGGACGAGCCGACCACCGCACTCGACGTCGTCGTCCAGCGCGACATCCTCCGCGAGATCGTGCGCCTGCGGGACGAACTCGACTTCGCCGTCGTCTTCATCACCCACGACCTGCCGCTGCTGCTGGAGATCAGCGACCGCATCGCCGTCATGCTCGAAGGCGAGATCGTGGAACTCGACACCGCCGCGGGTCTGTACCACAATGCGAAGCACCCGTACACGAAGAAGCTCCTGGGCTCCTTCCCGAGCCTCTCGGGCGAACGCGGCGCCTTCATCCGCACCGGCATTGATGAAACAGCGTCCGAGATCGGCGCCGACCTGACCGAGGAGCGAGCATGACCAGCGTCCACGTCGCCGACCTGGTGAAGGACTACACGATCCGCAACGGCCTCAAGCGCACCCGCCTGCGCGCCGTCGACCACGTCAGTCTCGACCTGAAACCCGGCCGCACGGTCGCGCTCGTCGGCGAGTCCGGCTCCGGCAAGTCCACCATCGCGAAGATCCTCACCCGCATGGAGACCCCCACCTCCGGCACGGTCGAAGTCGTCCGCGACGACGGCACCACTGTGGAGAAGGGCGCCTACCGCCGCGAGGTCCAGATGGTCTTCCAGGACCCCTTCGCCTCCCTCAACCCGTTCCACTCCATCGAGCACCACATCGCCCGGCCCCTGCGCATCCACAACCGCACGGCCGCAGGCGAGGAGACCCGCGAACGCGTCCTCGAAATGCTCGAACGCGTCAACCTCACCCCCGCCGCGAACATCGCGCCCCGGCGCCCCCACGAGCTCTCCGGCGGCCAGCGCCAGCGCGTCGCCATCGCCCGCGCGCTCGCCCCCGGCGCCAAGGTCCTCATCGCCGACGAACCGGTGTCCATGCTGGACGTCTCCATCCGCCTCGGCGTGCTCAACCTCCTGGGCCGCCTCCAAAGAGAGGACGACCTCGCCGTCCTCTACATCACCCACGACCTCGCCACGGCCCGCCACTTCTCCGACGAGATCACCGTCCTCTACCGGGGCCGTGTCGTCGAACGCGGACCCGCCGACGCGGTCATCCTCGACCCGCACCACGAGTACACGAAACTCCTCGCCGCCGCCGCGCCCGACCCCGAGCGCCTCGGCCGCGTCACCGCCGACGACAGCGCTTTCAATGACACTGTCGAGCGCGACGCGATCGACAACGGCCGCTGCTACGACCACTTCGCCGGCGAATGGCGCGAAGCGGGCGTCCCCGCCGCCGCCCGCTGAGCCGAACGACCGCACACCCACGATGCTGAGGACCCACATGACCTTCCTTCCCGCGACGTTCCGACCGCTCCACGAGGGTTGGACCCTGACCGCCGCCGCGCTCCCCGCGGACGCGCCCGTCGAGGCCGCGGCGCTGGCCGCCGGCGTCCCGGCCGCCGTCCCGGGCGAGGCGCACCTGGACCTGCGCCGCGCTGGCCTGA
>NZ_QFRW01000092.1:23622-106702 GCF_003265355.1 Glycomyces dulcitolivorans
TCGACGGCGACAACGAGGCCGCGCAGCAGTGGATCGGCGACACCTCGTGGCGGTTCGCAACCGCGTTCACGTGGACGGACGACGGGTCGGGGCGCCACGACCTGGTCGCCCTCGGCCTCGACACCGTGGCGACCGTGGAGCTCAACGGGATCGAGGTCGGCCGCACGCAGAACATGTTCCGGTCCTACCGCTGGGATGTGCGCGAGCACCTGCGCGAAGGCGAGAACACCCTCACGGTCGTCTTCGCCGCCCCGGTCCCCGAGGCCGCGGCGCGCGCCGAGCGCGACGGCGCCCTGCCGCACACGAACCACCACGCGTACAACCAGCTCCGCAAGATGGCCTGCTCGTTCGGCTGGGACTGGGGCATCGACGTCGCGGGCGCCGGGATCTGGAAGCCCATCGGCCTCGACTCGTGGTCGGGCGCGCGCATCGCGGGCGTGCGGCCCCTGGTCGACGTGGTCGCCCGTGAGGACGGCGGCCACGACGGCGTCCTCACTGTTCACGTGGACATCGAGCGCGAGGTCGGCGACGTGGAGGCCCTCGTGGTAGTCACCGACCCCGACGGCCGCCCGCTGGAGACCGCCGTGACCATCCCCGCGGGCTCGGATTCGGCGGTTGCAGTCGTCACCGTCGAGAACGTCCGCCGCTGGTGGCCCGTCGGCCACGGCGACCAGCCGCTGTACGAAGTGGACGTCACTGCCGGGCAAGGGGAGTGGCACGGCCGAGTCGGCTTCCGCACCGTCGAACTCGACACCGCCCCCGACGAGGCCGGAGCCCCGTTCGACATCCGCGTCAACGGCGAGCGCGTCCTCGTGCGCGGCGCCAACTGGATCCCCGACCACGCCTTCCTCACCGAGATCGACCGCGACCGATACGCCCGCCGCGTTGACGACGCCCTCGACGCCAACGTGAACCTCCTGCGCGTGTGGGGAGGCGGCATCTACGAATCCGATGTCCTCTACGATCTGGCCGACGAGCGGGGCCTGCTCATGTGGCAGGACTTCCTGTTCGCCTGCGCCGCATACAGCGAGGACGACCCGCTGCGCTCCGAGGTCGAGGCCGAGGTCCGCGAGAACGTCGCCCGCCTCAGCCCGCACCCGTCGCTGATCCTGTGGAACGGCAACAACGAGAACACCTGGGGCTCGGTCGACTGGTCCTGGGCCCACCGCCTCGGCGGCCGCGGCTGGGGCGACGCCTACTACACCGACCTCATTCCCAAAGTACTGTCCGAACTGGACCCGACCCGGCCCTACTCGCCCGCGAGCCCCTACTCGTTCGGCGACTACCGCCACCCCAACGACGAGCGCTACGGCACCATGCACGTCTGGGACGTGTGGAACCGCGTCGACTACCGCGTCTACGCCGAGTACCGCCCCCGCTTCGTCTCCGAGTTCGGCTTCCAGGCCCCGCCCGCCTGGTCCACCCTCGCCGAGGTCGTCCACGACGAGCCCCTCGACCCCTTCGGCCACCAGATGCTGGTGCACCAGAAGGCCAACCACGGCAACGCCAAACTCCAGCGCGGCTGGCAGGGCCACCTCCCCGACCCGCAGTCCATCCAGGACTGGCACTGGACCACGCAGCTCAACCAGGCCCACGCCATCCGCTTCGGCGTCGAGCACTTCCGCTCGCTCACACCCCACAACACCGGCACGATCCTGTGGCAGCTCAACGACAACTGGCCCGTCGTCTCCTGGGCCGCCGTCGACTTCGCCGAGCACCGCAAACCGCTGTGGCACGCCCTGCGCGACATGTACGCCCCGCGCCTGGCGACCTTCCAGCCCCGGCCCTCCGAGCAGGCGTGGGCCGAAGCATGGGAAGGCACCGTCCCCGAGTTCGACACGCTCGCACTCGTCCTGGTCAACGACACCGGCGAGGACTACGACGGCGACTTCGCGATCGTCCGCGAGACCTTCGACGGCACCGCCCTCGCCAAGACCACCGTCCAGGCCCAGGTCCCCGCGCGCGGCGCGGCCACGATCGCCCTGCCCGCCGAAATCGCTACGTTCGGCGACCCGGCCGCCGAAGCCATCGTCGCCGTCGCCGACGACGGGGCCTTCGCGCCCGCGTTCCACTACGGCGCCGAAGTCGTCGACCAGCGGCTCGACCCGAACCCGCTCCGCGTCGAGGCCGTGCCGGTCGAAGACGCCGTCGAACTGCGCCTGACCGCGACCTCCCTCGCCCGTGACGTGTTCTGTCACGCCGACACCGCGGACCCGCGTGCCCGCGCCGACCGGGGCATGATCACCCTGCGCGCGGGCGAGACCGCCGTGATCCGCGTCGAGACCCCCGCCGGGGCCGGCCCGGACGCGTTCGCCGCCGCCCTGCGCTGCGCGAACGACCTGCTGTAGAACGACACCCGCCGCCCGGCCGCGAGGCCGGGCGGCGCCGCGAGGAGGCACGCCATGGCACTGCGATGGTCTACCGGAGACTTCGACCTCGAATTCACCACCGATGCCGACGCGCCGGTCACCCTCCGGTCCTTCACCCCCGCAGGCACACCGCCCGGCCCTCCCGCCACCACATCGCCCCTTGTGGAGGTCCAGGCCCTCGGCCACGGCCGCTTCCCCGGCAGCCACCGCTACACCTGCACCACCGTCGGATCCCGCCTGCGCTACACCGGCCACGACCTCACCGGCGGCGAACTGCACCTCCACCAGGCCGATCCCGTCACCGGCCTCCACGCCACCAGCGTCTTCAGCCCCTCCGCCCGCGCCGTGCGGACCTGGACCGTGCTCCGCGCCGACCAGCCGATCACCGTCCAGGCCGTGACCTCCCTCGTCCTGGGCACCTTCGTCAACGCCGACAGCACGATCGAGGACCTCGACGTTCTCTGGGGCGACAACGACTGGGTCGCCGAATCGCGCTGGCACCGCGCCCCGCTGCGCGAGGTCGGCCTGCCCGCCATGGACCCCGCGGTGCACCACCACATGAACCGCGCCCGCATGGCCGTCACCACCCGCAGCTCATGGTCCACAGGGGAGCGACTCCCGACCGGCCTCATCGTCGGCCCTGATGCGGGCCTCGCCTTCCAGATCGAGCACAACGGCGCCTGGCACTGGGAGATCGGCGAAGACCGCACCGGCGCCTCGCTCGCCCTCCTGGGCCCCACCGACGCCGAACACCAGTGGAGCCTCGTCCTCGCGCCAGGCGAGACCTTCACGTCGGTGCCCGTTGCCATCACGGTTGCGCGCGGCAACGACCCGGTAGGGGCCGCGCTGGCCGGACTCACCGCCCACCGCCGGGCCTTGGTGGCGGCCAAGGGAACCGCGGGACTCGAAGGCCCGCTCCCGGTCGTCTTCAACGACTACATGAACACCCTCATGGGCGACCCGACCGCCGCCAAGATCCTCCCGCTCGCCGAAGCCGCCGCCAGGGCCGGCGCGGACTACTACTGCATCGACGCGGGCTGGTACGACGACGATGCCGGCGGCTGGTGGGATGCGGTGGGGGAGTGGGAACCCAGCGCCTCGCGCTTCCCCGACGGCCTCGGCGCCGTCCTCGACCGCATCCGCGAACTCGGCCTGGTCCCCGGGATCTGGCTCGAACCCGAAGTCGTCGGCGTCCGCTCCAAGATCGCCGACATCCTGCCCGCCGACGCGTTCTTCCAGCGCGGCGGCCACCGCGTCGTCGAGCACGGTCGCTACCAACTCGACCTGCGCCACCCGGCCGCACGGACACACCTCGACGCCGTCGTCGACCGCCTCGTAGGCATGGGCGTCGGCTTCTTCAAGCTCGACTACAACATCATGCCCGGCCCCGGGACGGACGTCGGCGGTCTCGCTCCGGGCGCTGGCCTGCTCGAACACTGCCGCGCCTATCTCTCCTGGCTCGACGCCGTCCTCGCCCGCCACCCCGGCCTCCTCATCGAGAACTGCGCCTCCGGCGGCATGCGCGCCGACTACGCGATCCTCTCCCGCCTCCACCTCCAGTCCACATCAGACCAGCAAGATCCGGTCATGTACCCCGCGATCGCAGCCGCCACCCCGGCCTCGATCCTCCCCGAACAGGCCGGGCACTGGGGCTACGCGCAACCCGAGATGAGCGCCGAGGAGTCGGCCTTCACCCTCGTCGCGGGGATCACCGGGCGCCTGTATCTCAGCGGCCACCTCGCCCGCATGGACGACGAGCAGTTGGCGCTTGTCGCCACCGCCGTCGCCGCGCATCGGGAACTCTTGCCGCACAACGCTTCTGCCGTCCCCTCCTGGCCGCTTGGCCTGGAGCACCGCGGCCCCTGGCAGGCCTTTGCGCTCCACACCGAGCAGGCCGTGGTCGTGACCGTCTGGCGCCTTCCCGGCGCTTCGGGCACCCTGGAACTCGCGCTCCCGGCACTGCGCGGCGAACACGTCGTCTGCGACCAGGTGTTCCCTGCTCCCGGCACGCCCGGCATAGGCGACTGGAGCTGCGCCTGGAACGCTGCTGACGGCGTGCTCCGCATCGCGACTGACGTGCCCGCCCCGACCGCCCGCGTCCTGCGCCTGACGAGAGAGCGAATCTGACCATGATCATCGAGAAGGCTGAAGTGATCGTCACGAGTCCGGATCGGAACTTCGTGACGTTGAAGCTGACCACCGACGACGGCTTGACCGGGCTCGGGGACGCGACGTTGAACGGCCGCGAACTGGCCGTGGTCGCGTACCTGTCCGAGCACGTGGTGCCGCTCCTGCTCGGGCGCGACGCCCACCGGATCGAGGACACCTGGCAGTTCCTCTACCGCTCCGCGTACTGGCGGCGCGGCCCGGTGACGATGGCGGCGATCGCCGCGGTCGATATGGCCCTGTGGGACATCAAGGGCAAAGCCGCGGGCATGCCCGTTTATCAACTGCTGGGCGGGGCCTCCAGGACCGGCCTCCTGGCCTACGGCCATGCTTCGGGCAAAGATCTCGACGAGCTGTTCGATTCGGTTCGCTCCCACCAGGCCCAGGGCTACCGGGCGATCCGGATCCAGACCGGGGTCCCTGGCTTGCAGTCGATCTACGGGATCGCCTCCAACGCCACGTTCAAGGCGATGGACGGGGTCCGCTACGACCACGAACCGGCCCAGCGGGGCGCGCTCCCGGCCGAGGAGGACTGGGACACCCGCTCCTACCTGCGGCACGTGCCGACCGTGTTCGAGGCGGTCCGGGGTGAGTTCGGGCCGGAGCTGCCGCTGCTGCACGACGCCCACCACCGCCTCACCCCGATCCAGGCCGCGCAACTGGGCAAATCCCTTGAACCCTATGACCTGTTCTGGCTCGAAGACGTCACCCCCGCCGAGAACCAGGAGGCGCTGCGCCTGGTCCGCCAGCACACCACGACGCCCCTCGCCATCGGTGAAATCTTCAACACGGTGTGGGACTACCAGCAGATCATCCGCGAGCAGCTCATCGACTACGTCCGCTCAGCGGTCACCCACACCGGCGGCATCAGCCACCTGAAGAAGGTCCTGGACTATGCCGCCCAGTACCAGATCAAGTCGGGCATGCACGGTCCCACGGACATCTCCCCGGTCGGCATGGCGGCGGCGATGCATCTCGGTCTGTCGATCCACAACTTCGGCATCCAGGAGTACATGAAGCACGGCGCCAAGACCGACCAGGTGTTCCAGCAGTCCTTCACCTGGACCGACGGCTATCTCCACCCCGGCGACCGCCCCGGCCTCGGCGTCGACCTCGACACCGACGAAGCGGGCAAGTACCCCTACGTCCAGGCCTACCTCCCCTTCAACCGCCTCCACGACGGCACCGTCCACGACTGGTGACCCCTGAACCGGTGGTGTGTCGACCGAGGCCGCCGTAGGGTGGAGCGCGTCGTCGGACCGAGGGAGCGTTCATGCCGCAGGTAGCCGTGGTCACCTTTGACGGGTTCAATGAGCTCGACAGTTTCATCGCCTCTGCGATCATCAACCGGTGCCGGAAGGACGGGCTCGAAGCGTTCATCACCACGCCGACGCCCGTCGTCACCTCGATGAACGGGGTCGAGGTGACCGGGCAGCGTCCCATGTCGTTCGTGGCCGAGGCCGATGTCGTGCTGATCGGCAGCGGGGTGCAGGCGCGGGAGATCGCCGCCGATGACGAGATGCTCGCGCGGCTGGTCCTGGACCCGTCGAGGCAGTTGATCGGGTCGCAGTGCTCCGGCGCGCTGGTCCTCGCCGCGCACGGGACCCTCGGAGCCATGCCGGCGTGCACCGACATCAAGACCCGGCCGTTCCTGGAGGCCCGCGGGGTCAAGGTCCTCGACGTGCCGTTCCACGCCGAAGGCAACATCGCCACGGCGGGCGGTTGCCTCGCCTCGCAGTACCTCGCCGCGTGGACGATCACCAAGATCCTCGGCGAAGACGCGGCCCGCGCGGTGATCGACTACGTGGCGCCCTACGGCGAGAACGAGGAAACGGTTGAGCGCGCCATGCGCGCCATCAGCGAGACCCCGGCCATGGTGGCCGGCCCCTAGCCGAGGGCGTCCAAAAGGTCGTCGGCCGGGCAGCGGGCGCGGTCGGTGTAGGTGCGGCGGAAGTCGGCGAGGACGGTCTGCAGGCGCTGGGGCGCGCCGTTGCGCAGGAGCGCTTCGGTTGCGGCGGTGAAGCATTCCTGGGCGACCTTGTAGAGGACCGGGTCCTCCAGGCCGTTGCGGGCGGCCCGCTGCCAGACCGGTTCCGGAGGTTGGGGGCGGTCGCCGCAGAGCAGTGCCGTCGCCTCGTAAGCGGCCTCGGCGGCGCGGGGGTCGTCCATGAGGGTCGCGGCGACGATCGCGGGGGCGATCCAGCCGTCGCCGTGCTGCTGGTCGATCATCCGCAGCTCCAGCCAGCCGCGCGGCCGCACCAGCGGGAAGAGCGTGGTCAGGTGGTACTCGACGTCCTCAAGCGTCGGGTGCGCGCCGTCGACGCCCTCCTTGATCCAGGACCGCAGCGTCAGCCCCGGCGGGGCCGACCACGAACCGGGTGGGTCGCAGCGGCGGCACATGACCTCGGCGTCGAGCACGAAATCGGCGAACCCGCGGCGCAGGTCGCCCGACTCGGAGATCACGCGGCCCCACCCCGGGAGCTTCGCCCACAGGGCCTGGCGGGTGGACTTCCAGCCGCTGGCGCTCCCGTCCAGCAGCGGCGAGTTCGCGAACGCGGCCACCAGGACCGGGCCGATGCGGTGCACGAGGTCCCAGCGCCGCCGCAGCCCCGTGGGCCCCGGGCCGTCGTCGCCCGCGTCGAGGTTCACCTGGATGGATGCGGTGCCGCACATGACCATCCGCCCCCACGGGCCCGTCCGGTCGTAGTACGCCTCCATCGCCCGGTACCGCTGGTCGTCGACCAGCCGCACCGGCGTCCGCACCCCGTCGAACCCGCCGCCCCGGACGGTCTGCCCCCGCTCGGCGAGGACCGCCGCCAGCGCGGCCTGGTCGGTCTCGACGGCCGTGATGCACGCGGCCAGGTCGTCGGCCGGGGGCGAGCTCAGCTCGACCTGGCCGCCCGCCTCCCGCGTGACGATGCCGCCGTTCGGAAGGTCCCAACCCGTCTCCAGGTCGCCGCGGGGGTGGACCAGCCATTCGAGTTCGACGCCGACGCGCCGCGATGGTCCGGTGGTGAAGCCGGTCCGGCCGATGAAGGCGGCCGCCTCGTCTTCGGTCAACGCCGTACTCATGCCGGTTCACCTTTCGTTCAGCGCTCATGACGAGAAAGCTCCGCGCGGACCTGCGCCCACCCGGAGGTCATGTGGTGTGCCCGGAACTGATGTCCATTAAGCAACGCGTCGGTGCGATCTGGGAACCCCTCCGGCGTGCCGAAGCGAAACGAACCCGCACCGCGGCTTCGCCCCGGCCGAGTACGCTGGCCGTCGCGTGAACGTCACGACCACCCGGAAGGACCCGATCCCCATGACCGAAGGCCTCTCAATCGCGCTGGTGGTGCTGACACTCATCCTGGTCGTCGGCGCGGTGATGAAGTTCGCGGGCACGGCGCGCGCCAACCGGGACAAGGCGGCCCAGGCCCGCAGGTTCAGCCCCGAAGCGCGCCCCGGCGAGTGGTCGCTGATCCTCGACGGCACCGGCGCGAAGAAGATCCAGGTCATCAAGGAGCTCAGGGACATCACCGGCCTGGGGCTCGCCGAAGCGAAGGACCTGGTCGACCGCACCCCCTCGACCGTGCTCTCCGGCGTCGACCACCAGTCGGCCAGCGCCGCCTACCGCATCCTCGCCGACGTCGGCGCCGCCGTCCGGATCACCGAGACCGCCGCGCTCCCGGCCGATGCGCCCGCAGCCGTCCCGGGCACCTTCACGATCATCCTCGACGACGCCGGCCCCAAGAAGATCTACGTCATCAAGGAGATCCGGGCCCTGAACGGCACCGGCCTCGCCGAGGCGAAGCGCCTCAGCGAGCAGGTCCCGTCCAAGATCCTCACCGGCATCGACCACCCGACCGCCGTCGCCGCCCACGCCATCCTCACCCGCGCCGGGGCCACCGCCCGAATCTTCGCCGCCTAGGCTGCCCGGGTGCGGCTTGCTGGATCGGAACGACTGGGAGACGAATTGAACACTGTGGACAACTGGGACGTGATCGTCGTGGGCGCCGGCCCGACCGGGCTGATGCTGGCGGCCGAGCTGCGACTGGGCGGGGTGCGGCCGCTGGTGCTGGAGCGCAAGAGCGAGCGCCGGGACACGCCGAAGGCGGGCGGGCTCGGCGGGCAGGTGCTGGAGCTGCTGCGCTATCGCGGGCTGTTGGACCGGTTCGTGAACGCGTGCAAGGGTCCCATGCCGGAACCGAAGTTCCCGTTCGGCGGCGTCCATCTCGACCTCACCGGGCTCCAGGACGGCCCGATGCATGCCCTGCCGCTGCCGCAGGCGAAACTGGAAAAGGTCCTCGACGAGCGCGTCGAGGAGCTGGGCGTGGAGGTCCGCCGCGGCCATGAGGTCACCGGCGTGAGCCAGGACGATGACGCGGCCACAGTGGACGTCCAGGGTCCGGACGGCACGTACCGCCTGACCGCCCGGTACGTCGTCGGCGCCGACGGCGCCCGCAGCCCGATCCGCGAATCGGCCGGCATCGCCTTCCCCGGCACCGCGTATCCCGAGGTCAACCGGCTCGCCCAGGTCACCGTCCCGGACACCGCGGTCGTCCACGCCAACGGCGACCTCGAATTCCCGGGCCTCGGCACCATCGCCGCCGGGTTCACCCGCACCGACCGGGGCCTCATGGGCCTCGCCGCCTCGCCCGGCAACCAGGTCGTCTCGCTCTACACCACCGAGGACGAGCTCACCGAATACGACGACGACGTGCCGATGGCCCTGGAGGAGGTCCAGGACAGCGTCGAGCGCGTCCTCGGCCTCCGGCCGCCCGTGCACACCCCGCTGCGCCTGTCGCGCTTCACCTTCAAGGCCCGCCAGGCCGAGCGGTACCGCAAGGGGCGCATCATGATCGCGGGCGACGCGGCCCACCAGTTCCCCGCCACCGGCGTCGCGATCAACGCCGGGATGCTCGACGCGGTCAACCTCGCGTGGAAGCTCGCCGCCGTCCTCGGCGGCCGCGCGCCCGAGGGGCTGCTGGAGACCTACCACGACGAGCGCCACCTCGCCGGGGCCCGCACCCTCCTGCACACCCAGGCGCAGGTGGCGCTGCGGCGCGGCCATGACGAGGCCGCCGACGCGCTCCGCGCGGTGTTCCAGGAACTGCTCGCCGACGAGCCGGCCCTGCGCCGCATGGGCGCCCTCCTCGCCGGGGCCGACGTCCGCTACCCGGTCCCCGGCGCCGACCGGCACCCGCTGACCGGCGCGTTCAGTCCCGACCTGCCGCTGCGCACCGCCGCAGGCGCGACCAGCGTCGCCGAGTTGATGCACGCGGCCCGGCCCGTCCTGCTCGACCTGGCCGGCCGGAGCGACCTGGTCGAGGCCGCCGGGAAGTGGGCCGACCGGGTCGACGTCGTCACCGCCGAGTCCGACGGCCGGCCCGCCGACGCCCTGCTGATCCGCCCCGACGCCCACATCGCCTGGGCCGCAACGGTCAACGAATCGGCCGACACCGCCGCGCCGTCCCTGGAGCAGGCCCTCACCGACTGGTTCGGCGCGCCTTAGGCGTGCCGGACGCGGTCGAGCACCGGATCGGGGTGCTCGCCGAGGTACTCGACCACGGCGGCCGCCCGCGCGGCGAGCCGCCGGTTGAACGACCCCCGGCGCCCTGATCCGGACATCACCAGGTACTTCATGGCCCGAATATCGGCTCGCATCGACCGCTCCTCGTCGCTCGCAGGTCCTCACAGAAGGTCTAACCCACCGGGCGCGCACCGGCGGGCGCTTCGCCGAAATGTCGGACGCCGGGGCGATACTCGTCGCAGCGCCGACCGGCGGCGCGACCCGAGCAGAGGAGGCTGCGAATGACGAAGTACCTGATCTCGTTCCCGGGCGAGGCCATGGTGTTCCCCGCAGAGGACTTCCAGGCCGTGGCCGACGATGCGCACGCCGTCGTCGAAGCGGCCAGGCAAGCGGGCGTGTACGTCTTCGGCGGCGGCGTCAACGAGGACGTCGAGCCCGTGCGCGTGGCCGCCGACGGCACGATCACCCCCGGCGGCTACCCGGACCGCACGGTCCCGAACGGCGGCTACCTCGTCCTCGAAGTCCCCACCCGCAAGGAGGCGGAGGAGTGGGCCGCGAAGGTCGCCAAGGCCTGCCGCTGCGCGCAGGAGTTGCGGGAGTTCCAGTACGACCCGGCCAGTTAGGACTCGACCGCCGGCCCGGTCGAACCCCGAGGTGACAGCCGCGCCGGACGGCACCGGACCGACGGCGTCCGGTCCTGGTCCGGCGCCGCCCCGATGACGGCCAGCAGTGCCGCGGCGCACTGGGAGCCGTAGGCGGTGATGTCGCGGGTCAGCGTGGTCAGCGCGGGATGGGTGAGGCGGCACAGCGGCGAGTCGTCCCAGGCGACGATCGAGAGCCGGTCCGGCACGTCGATGCCGAGCTCGTGGGCGACCCCGAGTCCGGCGACGGCGGTGACGTCGTTGTCGAAGATGATCGCCGTCGGGCGGTCGGCGCCGGCCAGCAGACCCCGCGTCAGATCCGCGCCCTGCTCGCCCGTGTAGTCGCTGTGGACCGTGGTCAGCGAGTCGAGACCGAGCCCGGCGGCGGCCTCGGCGTAGGCGCCGTCGCGGATCGCGGTGTGCAGCAGGTGCGCGAACCCGGCGACGCGCGCGATCCGCCTGTGCCCCAGAGCATGCAGATATTCGAGGATCTCCAGGCACGGCCCGGCGTCGTCGTGCCACACCGCCGGCAGGCGGGCCCCTGCGAGCGGACCGCCCACGGCCACCGCGGGCAGCCCCAGGTCGGCGACGAAGTCGAGCCGCCGGTCCGCGATCCCCACGTCGCACAGCAGGACCCCGTCGACGCGGCGCTCCGCCCACCAGCGCCGGTAGACCTCGATCTCCTCCTCGACGGTGTCGACCACTTGCAGCGTGAGCCCGTAGGACCCGGCTGAGAGCGTCGCCTCGATCCCGGAGATCAACTCCATGAAGTACGGCTCGATCCCGAGCGTCCGCGCCGAGCGCTTCAGCGCGAGACCCACGACCTGTGAAGTGGCCACGGACAAGGACCTCGCCGCCCGGTTCGGGACGAAGCCCATCTCGGCGGCGATCGCCAGGATCTTCGCGCGGGTCGCCTCGGAGACGCCGGGGCGGCCGTTGAGCGCGTAGGAGACCGCGCCCTTCGAGACGCCCGCCGCCGCGGCGATGTCGGTGATCGTGAACCGCCTGGCCATGCGTCCTCCTCAAGGTCGTGGGCGGTCACGGTTCACGGTGCCGCCGCGACCCAGTGGTGCTCGTCGACCTCCGTCAGCGGCGGCGGTGCGACGTCGCGGTCGCCGTCCGGTTCCAGCGCTTCGGGTTCGGCCGTGCCGTCGGACCACTTCCGGTGCAGCTGCGGCACCGACGCCAGCAGGTTCCGCGAATAGGGATGCCGCGGATCGGTGAACACCTTCCCGGTCGCGCCCGCCTCCACGACCGCGCCGTGGCGCATGATGACGACCCGCTCGCTGATGTAGTTCGCCAGCGACAGGTCGTGCGTGATGAACAGGACGCCCAGGCCGCGCTCCTTCAACTCGCCCAGCAGGTTCAGTACGTCGATCCTGGTGGAGGCGTCGAGCATGCTGATGATCTCGTCGGCGACCAGCACCTTGATGTCGAGCAGCAGCGCGCGGGCGATGAGCATCCGCTGGAGCTGCCCGCCGCTGAGCTGGTGCGGGTACTTGTCGAGGACCGAGCCGGGGTCGAGCCGCACCCCTTGCAGCACGTCCTCGACCCGCGCGGTCCACTCCGCGCGCTTGACGCCCGGGAAATAGGACTCCCGGACGGTCTCGAAGATCCTGTCGGCCTTGAAGATCGGGTTGTAGCTGCTGAACGGGTCCTGGAAGACGCCCTGGACCTTCCGGTAGTACGCCTTGCGCTCGGCGTGGCCGTGCGCGGTGACGTCCTCGCCGTCGAGCAGGATCTCCCCGCGGGTGACGGAGGTGAGCTGGAGGACCATCTTCCCGATCGTGGTCTTGCCGCTGCCGGACTCGCCGACCACGGACAGGACCTCGCCGGGGGCGATGTCGATGCTGACGTCCCGGACGGCCGTCAATCGCTTGGAGCCGAGCGCGCCGATCCGGTAGGACTTCCACACGTGCTTGAGTTCGAGCATCTCAGTTCGCCTTCCAGCAGGAGACCTCGTGGCCCGCTTCGACGGTGACCGTCGGCGGCTCGGCCTCGCACTCCTCGGACGCGAGCGGGCACCTGGCCCGGAACCGGCACCCGGTCGGCGGGTTGAGCAGGTGCGGGGGCTTGCCGGGGATCGACTGGAGCCGCTCGTCGCCGTATTCGAGCCCGACCTCGGGCAGGGCGCCGATGAGCGCCCGCGTGTAGGGGTGCTTGGGGGACTTGATGATCGTCTCGGCCGGGGCCTTCTCGACGATCCGCCCGGCGTACATGACCATGATGGTGTCGGCGATCTGGTACACCAGCGACAGGTCGTGGGTGACCACGATCATCGACTTGACGAATCCCATGTCGCGGAAGCGGACCAGGGTCTCGGCGACGGCGCGCTGGTTGGTGACGTCGAGCGCGGAGGTGACCTCGTCGGCGATGAGCAGGCTCGGATCGAGCAGTGTGGACAGGACCATGACCACGCGCTGCTTCATGCCGCCCGACAGCTCGATCGGGTAGTTGTCGAGGACCTTCTCGGTGAGCCCGACGAGTTCGAGGCGCCGCACCAGCTCGTCCTTGAACTCCCGGTACGACTTCCCGCGGGCCCGCAGCAGCTCGGCGATCATCTTCCCGATCTTGCGGGTCGGGTTGAGCGCGCTCATCGAGTACTGCGGGATGATCGAGACCTCTTTCCACCGGCGGGCGTTCATGGCCTTGTCGTCGCCGATCGGCAGCTCGTCGCCGTCGAGGACGGCGGTGCCGCCGACGTGGCGCATCCGGCCGTCGAGGCGGATGAGGCTCTTGCCGAGGGTGGTCTTCCCGCAGCCCGATTCGCCCGCGAGGCCGACGATCTCGCCGTCGGCGAGGGAGAACGAGACGCCGTCGAGGGCGCGCACGTCGCCTTTGAGGGTCCGGTAGTGGACCTGGAGGTCCGCCACTTCCAAGGTCATGGCTACATCTCCCTCAGCTTGGGGTTGAAGACCTCGTCGAGGCCGACGTTGGTGATGTACAGCGCCCCCACGATGAGCGTGATCGCCAGGCCGGGCGGGACGAACCACCACCACATTCCCAAGTGGAGGGAGCTCCACGCCATGGACTGCTGCATCATGGTGCCCAGCGAGACGGCGTTGGCCGGGCCCAGGCCGATGAAGTCGAGCATCGCGGCGAACAGGATCGCGCCGCCGAAGAGCAGGATCATCGACATGAGCAGGTAGGACGCCATGTTCGGCATGATCTCGCGGACGATGATCTGCCAGGAGCGCTTGCCGGTGAGGCGCGCCAGGTCCACGTAGTCGCGGTTGGCGAGCGTGAACGTCTGGGCGCGTACGGCTCTGGCGACCCACGGCCACGAGAAGATCCCGATGATGACGGCCTGGCTGACGACCCCGCGCACCTCCAGGTAGGAGCTGATGACGATGAGGACGGCCAGCGCCGGGAGCACCAGGACCACGTTGGTGATCATGTTGAGGACCTCGTCGACCATGCCGCCGCGGTACCCGGCGGTGAAGCCGACGGCGAGGCCGATGACGAAGGAGATGCCGCCGCCGAGCGTCCCGACCAGGTACGAGGACCGCAGGCCGTGGACGAACTGCGTGAACACGTCCTGTCCGAAGTAGGTGGTGCCGAACCAGTACTCGCCCGACGGCGCTTCGGATTTGGGGCCGACGTACTCGTTGGGCGAGTCGGACAGGAAGAACGGCCCGAAGAGCCCGAGCAGGAGCAGCGCGAGCACGATCGCCAGGCCGATGGCGACCTTGGGGTTGCGCAGCGCGAAGTACAGGTGCTCGTGGCGCCGTCCGATGCGCTCGGTCTGGAGGACGACTTCGGCGCTCATGACTGGCCTCCTTCGAGTCCGAGGCGGGTGCGGGGGTCGACCAGGACGTACACGACGTCGGCCAGGAAGTTGAAGACGAGGACGCCGATGACGATGAACAGCAGGATGCCCTGGAGCAGGAAGAAGTCCTGGCTGCTGATGGCGTTGAGCAGGAGGCTCCCCAGGCCCGGGTAGGCGAAGACGACCTCGGTGACCAGGGCCCCGCCGACGACCACGCCCAGTTGCAGGGCGAGGCCGGTGATCTGCGGCAGGACCGCGTTGCGGAACGCGTAGCGGCGCACCAGCCGGTTGGGGGCGCCGAGGGCCTGGAGGTAGTTCGAGTAGTCCGATTCGAGCTCGTAGATGACGAGGTTGCGCATGCCGATGGCCCAGCCGCCGAGGGCGACGACGAACAGCGACAGGAACGGCAGGAACCAGTGGTGGACCAGGTCGACGATGAACGTCCACGTGAACGCGGGGGTGAGCGCGAAGCTGTAGCCGCCGGCGACGGGGAACCAGCCGAGGATGATGCCGCCGACCCACGCGAGGAGGATCGCCAGCCACATGTAGGGGACCGCGGTGAGGACGTACCCGATCGGCAGGGCGCCGTTGTCGAGGAGCTTGTTGCGGGCGGCCATGGCGCCCAGGGCGTTCCCGACGAACCAGCTCAAGAGGATCGACGGCAGCAGCAGCGCGAGCGTGTACGGCAGGGCGTCGGCGACCACCGTCGCCACCGGCGAGGGGAACGCGAAGACGCTGACGCCGAGGTCGCCGCGGAACAGGGCGCCCCAGTAGTTGAAGTACTGCTGCCACAGCGGCACGTCGAGGCCGAACAGCTCGTTGAAATACCCGCGCATGGCCTCGGAGGACTCGACGTTGGCGACGGAGTTGCGGGTGAGCATCCGCGCGACGGGGTCCCCGGGCATGAGGCGGGGGACGGCGAAGTTGATGGAGACTGCGATGACGAACGTCAGTCCGTAGATGAGCAGTTTGCGCCTGAAGTAGCGGCCCATGGGAACTCCTAGCGGCTGGGGTGGGCGGGGCCGCGCGGGCCCCGCCCCGCGGGACTACTCGGCGAGCTTGAGCTCGGTCAGCATGTAGATCGAGCCCATGTTCCAGAGGGTGTTCCACATGGACGGGAACACGTGCGGGCCGCCGCCGGACTCGGAGGGCCAGTTCGTCCAGACGCTGTTGTTGACCTGGGACCAGGCGCCGTTGTACCAGATCGGGATGGCCGGCATGTCGACCAGCGCGTGGCGCTGGAGCGCGGAGAGGATCTCCTGGTAGCGGGGGTCCTCGGCGGCGGTGGCGGCGAGCTCCTCGGTGAGGGTCCACGCCTCCTCGTTGGTCCAGCGCGAGAAGTTCGCGGTGGACTGGCTGTCGAGGACGGGCAGCTGGAACAGGTACCGGTAGTGGGTCCACGGCGTGTGGCTGGTGCCGCTCCAGTTGTTGAGCATGAGCTGGAAGTCGCCGGTGGTGCGGGCGTCGTCGACGGCGCCGGCGTCGATGAACTCCTCGGTGACGTTGATGCCCGCGGCGCGCAGGTCGGTCGCCATGCTTCGGGCGGCCTCCTCCCAGTCGGTCCAGCCGGTGGGCACGTTGAGCTTGAACTCGATGGGGTCGCCGCCCTTGGTCTCGACGAACCCGTCGCCGTCGGCGTCCTCGTACCCGGCGGCGGCGAGGATCGAGGCGGCTTCGCTGGCGCTGTAGCTGAACCCGACCTCGTCGATGACGGCCTGGTCGTAGTACTTCTCCCAGATCGGGAGCAGCCCGGTGGGGCTGGCGGCGGCGACGAGTCCCGAGTAGACCGAGTCGACGATCTTGGCGCCGTCGATGGCGAAGGCCATGGCGCGGCGGAACTCGGGGTCGTCGAGGGGCTCGATCGTGGTGTTGGGGATGAGCATCGCGGTGTTGGCCGAGAGCATGTACGGCGGTCCGTCGTAGTAGGTGCTCAGGTCGGGGTTGGCGGCGATGAGGTCCTGGATGCCGGGCAGGAAGTTGTTGGAGATGTCGAGTTCGCCCTGCGCCATGAGGTTGAGGGTGACCTCGTTGGAGGTGTTGACGATGTCGACGATGAACCGGGGCGCGACCTCCAGGCCGAGCGCCTCGGTGGCCCACCAGTCGTCGCGCTTGACCCAGGCGAGCCGGTCCTGGTCGAAGCTGTGGACGGTGTAGGGGCCGGAGACGACGGGGTTCTCGTTGGCGCCGGTGAGGATCTCCTCTTCGGACAGTTGCGAGAGGACGTGCTCGGGGACGATCTGCTCGGCCCACAGGAAGTTGTTCCACTCCTGGTGGCGCGCTTCGGTGAAGGTGAAGACGACCGTGAGGTCGTCGGGGGCGTCGACGGCGGAGAGCCAGTTCCAGATGTTGGCGTAGGGGACGGCCTCGATCTTGCCGAGCTCGGCGGTGTACTTGACGTCGGCGGAGGTGAGCTGCTCGCCGTCGGACCAGGTGATGCCGGGCCGGAGCTTGAGCGTGTAGACGAGCTCCTCGGTCCACTCGCCGGACTCGGCGAGCCAGGGCGTGAGCTCGGTGGTGTTGGGGTCGAACAGGAACAGGGACTCGTAGCCGAGTCCGTTGAGGCCGGTGACCTCGCCGGGGCTGATGGTGTTCCAGTCCGCGGGCGGGCCCCAGGCTGAACCGGTGGAGTAGAGGGTCTCGTTGCGGGGGAACTGGTCCATCGAGAGGTCCGAGGGGTCCTCGCTGCCGGTGCCTTCGTCGGTGCAGGCCGTGGCCGCGAAGGCGGTGCCCGCGGCGATGGTGAAGATTGTGCGCCTTCTGATCATCTTCTGCTCCGCTTTCGGATCGAGGGATTGGCGTGGCCCGGCTGACCGTCGCGGCGGCGGTGCGGTCTCGGCTGCGGCGGAGTTGCAACTTAACCGGGTCAGTGAAGGCACTGAATCATGACCTTCAATATGTGTCAAGGGAAGACCGCGGAATCCGAGGCCACCGGCCCGGAAAGCAAGCGAATTTCTCACATATTGAGATATGTCGAAACGGTGAATCGCCGTCCCGGCCGCCGAACCTGTTCTACGGTCGATCCACACCCGACCGAAGGAGTGACAGTGAACCGGATCGCCATGCTCGGAGCGGGCTCGATGCTGCTCGCCGGCACCCTCGCCGCCCTCCCCGGCACCGCCGGAGCCCAAGGCGCCGAAGAGAAGACGCTCCTGGTCCAGGAGCCCTTCACCGGCGCGACCCTCGACGACCCCGCGTTCCAGTCCCTCAACGTCTGCCTCACCGCCAGCACCGTCGCCGGCGACGAGAACGACTTCGACTCCTGCGCCGACCAGACCCTGGGCCCGGTCCCCGAGATGGGCAAGGACCCCGGGTACCTCCAGCTCACCGACGGCGGGACCTACGACTACGGCGGCATGGTCTACAACAAGCCCCTGGAGAACAGGGGCGGCATCGAGATCACCTTCGCGATGTACCAGTACGGCGGCACCGGCGCCGACGGCATCTCGCTCTTCATCGTCGACGGGGAGACCGACCTGACCGAGGTCGGCGCCTACGGCGGCAGCCTCGGCTACGCCCAGTTCGACCGCGAGAACGTCGTGCGCGACGGCGTCGACGGGGGCTACCTCGGCCTCGGCCTTGACGGCTGGGGCAACTTCTCCGCCGACACCGAGGGCCGCGGCCGCGGATGCCCCGAGGACCAGCGGGCGCCCGAGCACCTGCACGAGTGGGGCAACCGCGCCCCCGACAACGTCGCCCTGCGCGGCCCCGGCCAGGGCCTGGACGGCTACTGCCTGCTGGGGACCACCGCCACCGACGAGAAGATCGGCTCCGACGTCGACGGCGACATCTTCGGCACCGACTTCCCCGAGCACCTCAACGCCGACGGCCGCCAGGAGTCCAAGCGCCTCGTCAAGCTCAAGGTCTCCGACGAGGAGCACCCCGACGTCACCGTGGACATCGACTTCCAAGACGGCAATGGCTGGGTCCGCGTCCTCGAAACGCACGTCCCGCACCAAGCCCCCGAGACCTTCAAGTTCGGCTTCGCGGCCGCCTCGGGGTACGCCACGAACGTCCACCTCCTGCGCCACCTGCGCGTCGAGACCTTCGAATAGCGCACGCGCGACCACGCCGGCCCGCACCGTTCGGTGCGGGCCGCCGTCGTGTCGGAACCTGAGGTGGCGCTAGGTCACCCGTGCGGAACCGGCGCGCAGCGGACGTTCCCGCCCGGCTTAGGATCGTTGCTTCGCAGCCCTAGGGAGGTCCGATGTCCGGAGCAGGAGACTACGCCGCGCGGCTGGCCGAGCAGCGGGCTGCGCTGGCGGCGGCGACCGGCTCGCCGGAGGAGCACCAGGCGGTGCCCGTGACGGCCGAGTCGGGGAAGGGGAGCGTGCGCGTCACCCTCGGCGCGGACGGCCGCGTCTCGCAGATCGAGGTGGACCCCAAGGGGTTCAAGGAGGGCTCGGACTTCATCGCCGAGCACGTGCGGCTGGCGCTGAACGAGGCGCTGGACCGGCGCGCCGAGATGGTCGGGACCGGCGAGCGCGTCCCCGACCTGAACGCCATCAACGAGTCCATCGCCGAGATCCAGGCCGCCGCCGTGCCGAAGTTCCAGGAGATGAGCGCCTCGATCACCCAGGTGATGGCGAAGCTCAATAGTAAGTCGTCTTGACGGTGCGCACCAACGTGAAATCCGTTCCGGTATGGTGACGGGTCGGGAGGTCGGAATGTTCGGAGAAGACCGGATTGGGGATCAGCTCGCGCAGGTCCACGGGACCCTGTCGACGGCCGCCGACATGCCCGGGGCCCAAGCGGACCCGATCGTGACGGAGGCGTCTGAGGGCCGCATCAAGGTGACCTTGGGCCCCGACGGCAGGTTCGAGCGGATCAAGATGACCCTCAGCGCGCTCAAGGACGGCCCCGAGGCGCTGGTGGCGCAGCTGACGCTCGCCGTCAACGAGGCGATCGACCTGCGCGCGGAGCAGACCGCGCCCGCCGGGCCCGTCCCCGACATGGCCGCGATGAACGAGCAGGCCGCGAAGATGCAGGACGCGTCCGTGCGGCAGTTCGAGGCCATGGGCGCCTCGATCTCCGACCTCATGACCAAGCTCTACGGAGGACGGTGACCATGGAGGGCTTTGAAGTCACCCCCGAGACCATCCGCAAGTCGGCCGACGAGCTCGACGCCGCGCGCGACGACGTGCAGGCGCTCTTCGACCAGTTCACGGCCGCGGTGGAGCAGTACGCCGACGCGTTCGGCGGCGACCTCATCGGCACCGCGGGCGGCCTCGGCCACGGCGCGGTCATGGACGCGGCCACCGAGTGCTTCACCACCAACATCGAGGACCTGACCAGCCTGTCGCAGGCGCTCCGCGAGATGGCGGACGACCACGAGGTGGGCGACGACGAGGTCGCCGCAATCTTCGCGAAGTTCCAGGGCGACCTCGGCGCCTGATCCGATCCCTTCTCTCCCAAGGAGTCTCCGCCCATGGGCATGGACCTGCCCTCTCCGCTCATCGAGATCCTCGGCATGCTCGGCTACGAGTGGCCCGAGTCCGACGAGGAGTCCCTGTTCAAACTGGCGGGGGAGTGGACCGGCATGGCCGACCAGCTCGGCCCGCGGATCGAGTCCCTCCAGAACGCGGCCCGCACCCTCCTGGAGAACAACCGCGGCTCCCACATCGACGCGTTCCAGGCCGAGTGGGAGGGCGAGGAGTCCTCGGCCAACAACCTCGCCGACGCCGGCGACCCGGCCAACAAGCTCAACATCGGCCTGACGATCATGGCCGCCATCGTCCTGGCGCTGAAGATCCAGGTGATCATCCAGCTCGCGATCCTCGCGTTCCAGATCGCCCAGGCCATCGCGTTCGCGGCCGTCACCTTCGGGGCGTCGCTCGCCCAGATCCCGATCTTCAAGACCATCACCGGGATGATCATCGACAAGCTGATGGACATGGCGATCACGAAGGTGCTCAATGGCTAGGGGCGGCGGCGACCGCAACATGCCCGACGGCGCCTCCCGGCTGCTGTCCGAGATGCTCAACGACCCGAAGGCCTTCAACAAGGCGCTGAACAAGAACCGCAAGGGCGGCGGCAAGGGCGGGAAGGGCGGCGGCAAGACCGACGAGACCCCGGACCTCAACCCCCCGATCAAGCGCGCCCCCGACAAGATGAAGCCGAGCGGCGACGTCGAGGCCGACCGCAAGCGCCTGCGCGAGGCCCTGCACGACAAGATCGACGAGGTCTCCGACGAGCGCGACCCCTCGACCCACTGGTCCGGCAACCGGCGCCGCCCGTGCATGAGCGCCGTGTGGGACCGCGAGTCCGGCAAGGTCTTCTACAACCACAACTCGAAGGAGGCGATCGACCCCGATCGCCTGCACCCCAAGCTCCGCGAGCGCTACGACAACTACAAGGACGGGAACTGGAACCGGTACGAGGCCGACCAGGACAAGCACGGCGAGCCCGGCAAGCACTCCGAGAGCCGCGCGACCAACCAGGCGCTCAAAGAGGCCGAGATGGACTACCTCAAGGGCGAGCGCAAGGACCGGCCCAAGCTTGAGGACTTCATGGTCGAGAACGCCGCCCCGAACAACAAGAAGCCGATGCCGTGCTGCCCCCAGTGCACCCAGATGGTCGACGGCGTGGACGGCGCCGACCGCGGCTGGGACAAGAACCCCGACGGCAGCAAGAAGCACCGCACGGACGGCTGGACCGGCGAATGACCCCGACGAACGAGGCTAAGGTGTGCAAGTGAAACCGAGTTACGACCCCGTCGGGTCCGCCGTGCCCGAAGCGACGCTCGACATCGACGACGACCAGGAGTACTGGCTCGGCTCCGAGAAGTTCACCGGCTTCCTCGGCGAGACGCTCCCCAGCGGCAACTACGAGTTCGCGAGCTACCGCGACGGCGTCCTCGACGGCCCCAGCGGCGAGCTCTCGCCCGACGGCGACCTGGTCCTCGAAGAGTGGTACCGCAGGAACTTCCTCCACGGCATCACCAGGACGTTCCGGCACGACGGGACGCTCGCGACCGCCGTGGGGTACGAGTACGCGTACAAGCTCTGGACCGTGCGCTTCGACTTCGACGGCCGCACCGTCCTGGCGACCGAGGGCAGTCAGCTCTCCGAGCCGATGCGCCAGACCCTGGAGGTCCTGCGCGCCCGCGTCGCGATCGGGCCGGTCCTCGGCCCCGAGTTCGCCGCCGACTTCAACCGGCACTAGCGCCACTCCCGCAACAAGAACCACCTCCCACGACGCCGTTTAGGGGCGGACCGTCCGGTCCGCCCCTTTCGCGTGCCCTGATCTCGCGGCGATAACGGACGTGAGTTGTTGACACGAACGCCCAGTGAAACTAAGCTCTGGAAAATATCGGAAACTACTCCGAAACTTTCGCTCGGCACGGCACCCCCAAGCGCGTGCGTCTGAAACGGACGCCGCGCTCGCCGCTGGGCGGAACACGGGGATCTCAAAGAGGAGAGACATGACAGACGTTTTCCGGCGGACGCCGTTCAGACCCACCCGCCGCGGCCTCTTCGGCATCTCGATCGCCGCTTCCAGCGCCCTCGCGCTGGCCGCGTGCAGCGAGGACGGCGGCGACGAGGTCGACATCGACGCCCAGTCGACCGGTGCGATGGACGACTACGCCGCGGACTCGCAGTTCAAGGCCACCGAGGCGTTCACCCTCTCGCTGCTGTGGACCGAGTGGCCCGACCTGCCGATCACCGACTCGTGGCAGTTCTTCACCGAGATCGAGAAGCGGACGAACGTGAAGCTCGAAGTCACGACCATCCCCTTCAGCGACGCGGTGGAGAAGCGCAGTCTGCTCATCAGCGCGGGCGACGCCCCCTCCGTCATCCCGCTCATCTACACCGGCGACGAGGACTCCTTCGTCTCCTCGGGCGCGATCCTCCCGATCAGCGACTACGTGGAGCACATGCCGCACTTCCAGAAGTACGTGGAGGAGTGGGACCTCGGGGAGATGATCGACAACCTGAAGCAGGCCGACGGCAAGTACTACATGCTGCCGGGCCTCCAGGAGGTCTCGGTCCCGGTGTTCACGCTGGTCATCCGCAAGGACGTGTTCGAGACGGTCGGCGGCGGCATCCCCGAGACCTGGGACGAGATGCGCGAGGCGCTGGTCAAGATCAAGGCCGAGTACCCCGACTCCAAGCCCCTCGCCGACGGCTTCGAGGCCGCCTCGATGCTCAACTACGCCTCGCACGCCTTCGGCGCGCAGGCCGGCTGGGGCTTCGGCGACGGCATGATGGACGACGGCTCCGGCAAGCTCCAGTACACCGCCGTCTCCGAGGGCTACAAGCAGATGGTCGAGTACTTCCGCGGCCTCGTCGCGGACGGCCTGCTCGACACCGAGTCGCTCACCGCCGCGAACGACGGCGGCGGCGGCGGGAGCGTGGCCGAGAAGTTCGCCAACGAGCTCGTGTTCGCCGCGTCCGGTTCGAGCGGCACCGCCATCGAGTTCGCGCAGGCGCTCAACGAGACCGTCGGCGAGGGCAACTACGAGGTCCTCCAGATCGCCCCGCCCGGCGGCCCCGCCGGCCAGGTGTGCGAACCCCGCAACTTCTGGAACGGCTTCATGCTCAACTCCGAGGTCGCCGAGTCCGAGTACTTCCTCGCCACCCTCCAGTTCCTCGACTGGATCTACTACAACCCCGAGGCCCGCGAGCTGCTCCGCTGGGGCATCCTCGACGAGACCTACACCAAGGACGCCGACGGCAAGATCACCCTCAAGCCGGAGTACTCCCTCAACGCCTACAACATCAACCCCGGTGCGGCGACCGACATCCAGGCCGACCTCGGCTGGTCGAACTCGGTGTTCGCCGACTCGACCGAGTCGCGCGCGCTCAAGGAGTCGTACAACACCGCGACCTTCGTCGAGTACATCGACTCGGTGCTCGCGACGCGCACCCCGCGCGAACCGAACCCGCCCGCGCCCCTCGACGAGCTGGAACTGGAGCAGGCCTCGCTCCTGGCCACCCCGATCAAGGACACGGTCGACACGAACACGCTGCGGTTCATCATGGGCGAGCGCGACATCGCCGAATGGGACGACTACGTGGCCGAGCTGGAGGCCCAGGGCCTCCAGCAGTACATCGACCTGATCAACACCGCCCGCGACCGGTTCGAGGAGGAGAACTCCTGATCCGCGGGTCGGGGCGCCCGCCCCGACGCGGACGGGAGGGAGCGCACATGCCCCTCACACAAGACGAGAAGTCCCCCCGGCCGGCGGATCGCGCCGCGGCCGGGGCGGGCGCCCCTGACGCGATCACGGTCCGCACCACCGCGGACCCGGAGCCGCGGCGCCGCAAGCGCAAGCAGACCTGGAGCGAGGCGTTCCGCCGCGACTGGCAGCTCTACAGCCTTGCCCTGGTGCCGCTGATCTTCTTCGCGGTCTTCAAGTATGGCCCGATGATCGGCAACGTCATCGCGTTCCGGCGCTTCCGCCCCGGCGGCAGCATGTTCGGCGACGAGTGGGTCGGCCTGCGGTACATCGAGATGTTCATCAACGACCCGACGTTCTGGCACGTGTTCACGAACACCGCGATCCTCGGCGGGCTGACCCTCGTGGTCTGCTTCCCGCTCCCGATCGTGCTCGCGCTCATGCTGAACGAGGTGCGCAAGCGCCACTTCAAGCGGATCGTGCAGTCCATCTCGTACCTGCCGCACTTCCTGTCGATCGTCATCGTCGTCGGCATGCTCATGCAGCTGCTCTCGTTGCAGGGCACGGTCAACCAGATCATCGGGGCGTTCGGCGGGGAGGAGATCCCCTTCCTCCAGCGGCCCGAGTGGTTCCGCGCGGTCTACGTCGGCTCCGAGGTGTGGCAGACCGTCGGGTGGGGGACGATCCTCTACCTCGCGGCGCTGACCACGGTCGACGAGTCCCTGTACGAGGCCGCGAAGATCGACGGGGCCGGCCGGTGGCGCCAGACCTGGCACGTCACCCTCCCCGGCATCCGCCCGACGATGATGACGCTCCTGGTACTCAACATCGGGACGTTCCTCAACGTCGGCTTCGAGAAGGTCCTGCTGCTGTACAACCCGCTCACGTACGAGACGGCCGACGTCATCTCGACGTACCTGTACCGGGTCGGCCTGGTCTCGAACAATCTCAGTTATGCGGCGGCGATCGGCCTGTTCCAGGCCGTGATCGGCCTCGTGATGGTGCTTTCCGCGAACCTGATCTCGCGGCGGATGGTGGGGACGAGCCTGTGGTGACCGACATCGCGAAGAACACGAACCGGCCCGCGGCGCGCCCGCGGGCGGCGACGCGGGACACGACCGGGCAGCGCGTCTTCGGCGCCGTCAACGCGGTCGTCCTCGCCCTGCTGTGCCTGCTCATGCTGTACCCGTTCATCACCGTGCTCGCCCAGTCGTTCAGCTCGCCGGGCGCGATCAACGCCGGGCAGGTCAGCTTCTGGCCGGTCGGCTTCAACACCGACACGTACGCCGCGATCATGCAGAACGAGACGTTCTGGCGCAACTACGGCAACTCCGTGCTGTACACCGCGGTCGGCACGACCATCGCGATGGTCCTGACCACGACGTACGCGTACGTGCTGTCGAAGAAGCACCTCAAGGGACGCAAGGCGCTCATCGGGATCGCCGTGTTCACCATGTTCTTCAACGGCGGCCTCGTGCCGAACTACGTGCTCATCTCCTCGCTGGGCATGAAGAACACCATGTGGGCCATCGTGCTCCCCGGCGCCATCTCCGTGTTCAACCTGCTCGTCATGAAGTCGTTCTTCGAGAGCCTCCCCAAGGACCTCGAAGAGGCCGCGCAGATCGACGGGCTCGGCTGGTACGGGATCTTCGGGCGGATCGTGCTGCCGCTGTCGAAGGCGGTCATCGCCACGATGGTGCTGTTCTACTCGGTCGCGTACTGGAACGACTGGTTCGCCGCGTTCCTCTACCTCGACAAGACCGAGCTGTTCCCGGTGACCCTGTTCCTGCGCAACCTCATCGCGGGGGCGTCCACGACGGCCTCCGAGGGGGCGGCGGCCGCGGGCACGACGACCGCGCTGGTCTCGGCGAACATCCAGGCGGTGACGATGATCCTCACCGTCATCCCGATCCTGTGCGTCTACCCCTTCGTACAGCGCTACTTCGTCTCCGGCGTCATGCTGGGGTCGGTCAAGGGATGACGCGGACGGTCCACTGAGTCCGCGTCACATATTCAAGGGAAACACCACATACATGACCACCGACATCGACACCACCGCCGCGCCGACCGATCTCAAGCCCTGGCACGACCACCGGTTCGGCCGGGCCGAGCGGGCGGCGGCCCTGGTGGCCGCGATGACCTTGGAGGAGAAGGCGAGCCAGCTCGTCGGCCTCTGGGTCGGCGCGGACGCCTCCGGCGGGGACGTCGCACCCCACCAGAGCGACATGAGCCAGGACGCGCCCGCCTTCGAGGACGTCATCACCGACGGCCTCGGGCAGCTGACGCGGCCCTTCGGCACCCGCCCGGTCGGTCCCGGGCCCGGCGCGGCCTCGCTCGCCCGGGCCCAGCGGCAGATCATCGCGGCCAACCGCTTCGGCATCCCGGCCCAGGTCCACGAGGAGTGCCTGGCCGGGCTGGCCGCCTGGGGCGCGACCGCGTTCCCGGTGCCGCTCTCGTGGGGCGCGAGCTTCGACCCGGACCTGGTGCGGGAGATGTCGGGGCGCATCGCCCGCTCGATGCGCTCGGTCGGCGTCCACCAGGGGCTCGCGCCGGTCCTCGACGTGGTGCGCGACTACCGGTGGGGCCGCGTCGAGGAGTCGATCGGCGAGGACCCGTACCTCGTCGGCACCATCGGCGCGTCCTATGTGGCCGGCATCGAGGGCGAGGGCGTCGTGGCCACGCTCAAGCACTTCGCCGGGTACTCCGGTTCGAAGGCCGGGCGCAACCACGGCCCGGTCTCGGCCGGCCCGCGCGAGATGGCGGAGATCTTCCTGCCGCCCTTCGAGACCGCGCTGCGCCACGGCGGGGCCCGGTCGGTCATGAACTCGTACGCCGAGGTCGACGGGATGCCGGCCGCGGGCGACCGCGGCCTGCTCACCGACCTGCTGCGCGGCACGCTCGGCTTCGAGGGCGTCGTGGTCGCCGACTACTTCGCGATCGCGTTCCTGCGCACGCTCCAGAGGGTCGCGGCCACCGACGGCGAGGCCGCCGCCCGTGCCCTGTGGGCCGGCATCGACGTGGAGCTCCCGTCGGTCGCGGCCTTCGGCGCGCCGCTCATCGAAGCGGTTCGATCGGGCGAGCTGGAGGAGTCCCTCGTGGACCGCGCCCTCCAGCGGGTCCTGGAGCAGAAGATCGAACTCGGCCTCATCGAGGCCGACTACGACCCGAACCCTGCGAACGACGTCCCCTTCGACGACACCGAGTCCCGCGAGATCGCGCTCCGCCTGGCGCGCGAGGCGGTCGTCCTGGTCGACAACGACGGGACGCTGCCGCTCGCGGCCGGCGCCCGCGTCGCGCTCGTCGGCCCGCTCGCCGACGACCCGATGGCGATGCTCGGCTGCTACTCGTTCCCCGCGCACGTCGGCGTCCACCACCCGGAGACGGGCCTGGGCATCGACATCCCCACGGTCCTCGACGAACTCGCCACCCGCGTCGAGGTGGTCGCGAGCGCGCCCGGCTGCGACGTCATGGCCCCGGGCCGGGACGGCTTCGCCGCCGCGATCGAAGCCTCCCGCGACGCCGACGTCATCGTCGCCGCGCTCGGCGACCGCGCCGGGCTCTTCGGCAGGGGCACTTCGGGAGAGGGCTGCGACGCGGCCGACCTGCGCCTCCCGGGGGAGCAGCAGGCGCTGCTCGAAGCGCTGCTGGACACCGGCAAGCCGGTCGTCCTCGTCCTGCTCACCGGCCGCCCCTACGCGCTCGGCGCCGTGGCCGACCGGTGCGCGGGCATCGTGCAGGCGTTCTTCCCGGGCCAGCAGGGCGCGCAGGCGCTCGCCGAAGTCCTTGTGGGCGAAGTGAACCCGAGCGGGCACCTGCCGGTCGGCATCCCGCGCGAGCCCGGCGGCCAGCCCTCGACGTACCTCGCGCCGCCGCTGGGTCGCGCCAACGAGGTGTCGAACATCGACCCGACGCCGCTCTACCCGTTCGGCCACGGCCTCTCGTACCAGTCGCTCACCTGGCGGCCGGTGGCGACCGAGACCGAGGACTGGGCGGGCGACGGCACCACCGACGTCAGCGTCGTTCTCGCCAACGAGACCGCCGTGGTGACCGAGGACGTAGTCCAGGTCTACCTCCACGACCCGGTCGCGCAGGTGACACGCCCCGAGCAGCGCCTCATCGCCTACCGGCGCGTGTCGCTCGCTCCGGGCGAGTCCGCGGAGGTCCGGTTCCGCCTCCACGCCGACCTCGCCTCGTTCGTCGGCGCCGGCGGCGACCGGATCGTCGAGCCGGGGGCGGTCGAACTGCGCGTCGCGCAGTCGAGCACCGACGTGCACGCCGCAGTGCAGCGCCGGATCACCGGCCCGGAGCGCCGCGTCGGCGCGGACCGGGTCCTGGTCGCCGAGACCGAAGTGCGACAGTTGCGGTCATGAACGCGACGCATGCGGACGAGGTCGGACCGGGGGCGCTCTCCCGGCTGACCGCCGCGGTCTACCGGTACCTCGTCCTCGGCTTGTTCCTCGCGCTCGCGGGCGTCCCGACCCTGCTGCTGTGGACGCTGCTGGCGCCTGAGCCGACGAACGCGGTGCTCTTCGCGGCCGCGCTGCTGCCGGTCGCGCCAGCGCTCTCGGCGGCGCTGTACGCGCAGCGCGCCTGGGCGAAGGAGCCGGACCTGAGCCCGGCCCGCCCGCTCCTGCGCGGGCTGCGGCTCAACCTGCGCGACACGCTCGCCTGGTGGGTCCCGGTCCTCGCGGTGGCCACGGTCCTGGCCGTGAACGTCCTGTTCGCCGGGGCGGTCGCCGGTGGTACGGTCCTGCGGCCGGTCGGCGCGGTCCTGCTGGTCGTCCTCGCCGTGTGGTCCGGTCACCTGCTGGTGGTGACCTCGTTCTTCTCGTTCCGCTTCCGCGACGTCCTGCGCGTGGCGGCCGCCGAGTTCTTCCTCTCCTGGAAGTCCACCCTCGGCGTCCTCTCGATCATCGTCGTCGCCGCGGCCGTCGTGCTCGCCAGCTCCGAGGCGGTTGTGCTCCTGCTCGGCTGGGCGTTCGCGGCCCTGCTGTGGCTCGTGGCGCGACCGGTCGCGGCCGACGTCACGAAGCGGTTCACGACCGATCCGCTCACTGCTCCGGAATCACCGGCTCCAGCAGCCGGCGAGGACGGTTCATCGCCCGGCTGACCGGGTCCATGCGCTTGGGGCCGGGGCCGGGGTACATCTCGACCTCGGCCGGCTCGATCGGCCCGCACTTCGGGCAGTCGCCCGACGGCACCAGGTCGGTGCCGCACTCGGCGTGGCGGAACAGCCGCGGCGGCTCGCCGCCGAGGTTGCGGCGGCTCCACACGCCGATCGCGAAGATCACCGGCCACAGCTCGATCCCGGCGTCGGTGAGCAGGTACTCGTAGCGCGGCGGCGCCGTCTGGTACTGGCTCTTGCGCATCACCCCGCCCTCGATCAGGTGCGCCAGTCGGTCGGAGAGGACCGCCTTGGGGATGTCGAGGCGGACCTGGAAGTCGCTGAAGCGGCGCACGCCGTAGAGCGCGTTCTGCACCACCAGCAGCGTCCACCGCTCGCCGAGCAGCTCCAGCGCGCGCGAGAGCGAGCAGTCCTGCCCCACGTAGTCCTTGCCCAGTGCCATGCCTGGATCCTACCCCGGTTCAATGAACGAACCGACACTGCTACGCTCCAGTGAGTTCACTGAACGAACCAAGGAGCACCCATGGCGACCACCCTCACCCCGGCCAAGGCCCCCACCAGGACCGGCACCCTCCTGGCGATCCTCTGCGCGGCCCCGCTGCTGGTCATCCTCAACTACTCGACCCCGCTCATCCTGGCCCCCCAGACCGCCGCCCACCTCCACGCGAGCGCCACCGGCCAGACCTGGATCATCAACGCGATCTCCCTCGGCCTCGCGGTCCCGCTCCTCACCTCCGGCAGCCTCGCCGACAACCACGGCCGCCGCAGGGTCCTCGTCTTCGGCGCCTGGCTCTTCGCCGCCGCCGTCCTCCTCGCCGCCCTCGCCCCCAACACCCTCGTGTTCGTCGCCGCCCGCATCATCCAGGGCGCCGCCAGCGCCGCCCTCCTGACCTCCAGCCTCGGCATCATGGGCGCGGCCTTCACCGGCGCCGACGACCGCCGCCGCGCCACCGCCGTCTACGGCGCCATGCTCGGCCTCGGAGTCGGCGTCGGCGGCGTCCTCGCCGCGCTCCTCGGAACGGCCTGGGGCTGGAACGGCCCCTACTGGCTCTACGCCGCGGCCGCAGTCGGCCTGGCCCTGGCCGCCCGCGCCGTCCTCCCCGAGTCCCGCGCCGAGCACCCCCGCCGCGCCGACGTCGCCGGGACGATCACCCTCGGACTCGGCGTCGCCGCCCTCATGTCCAGCCTGACCCTCGGCCGCCAGGGCTGGTCCGACCCCCTCGTCATCGCCCTGCTCATCGCCGCCGCGGTCGCCACCGCCGCGTTCGTCCTCGTCCAGCTCCGCGGCCGCGAACCGATGCTCGACCCGGGCCTGTTCGCCCGGCCCGCGTTCCTCGTCGCCTCCCTCGGCGCCCTCGTCACCGGCATCGCCGTCATCAGCATGATGAGCTACCTGCCGACCGTGTACCAGTCCGAGACCCACCTGGGCCCCATCGAGACGGCCGCGATGATCGCCATCTGGTCCACCTCCGCGTTCGTGGTCTCCTTGCAGGTCAAGCGCATCGCCCTCACCCCCGGCATGCTCCTCGCCCTCGCGCTCCTCGTCGCCGGGGCCGGCTCGGCCCTCCTCGTCGGCCTCTCCGGCGGCTGGTCCTGGTGGCACGCCGTCCCCGCGCTCCTGGTCGCCGGAGCGGGCTACGGCGCGGCCAACCCCGCCCTGACCCGCCTCAGCATCGACAGCGTCCCCGCCGACCGCGGCGGCATGGGCTCGGGCGTGAACAACACCATGCGCTACATCGGCACCGCCGCCGGTATCCCGATCATCGCCACCCTCACCGACGCCGTCGGCACCGACGGCGCCCTCTGGATCTGCGCCGCCATCGCCGCCCTCGCCGCCGCCGGGTTCGCACTCCTCATCAGGCGCGCCTGAACCACGGGCCCCGGCACTCCCGCCGGGGCCCGATATCCTTGCCCAATGGACGTCTTCGAGGACCAGCGCGGCAAGCTGCAAGCCGTCGCCTACCGCGTCCTCGGCACCATGACCGACGCCGAGGACGTCGTCCAGGAGGCATGGCTCCGCTGGAACCGCGTCGACGCCGCCACCGTCGACGACCCCACCGCGTACCTCGTCACCGTCACCACCCGCCTCGCCATCGACCGCCTCCGCAGCGCCCAGGCCGCCCGCGTCACCTACGTCGGTCCCTGGCTCCCCGAACCGGTCCCCACCGGCGGCGACCTCGCCGACGACCTCGCGCTGGCCGACACGGTCTCCACGGCGATGCTGCTGGTCCTCGAATCCCTGTCCCCGCTGGAGCGGGCGGTGTTCGTGCTGCGCGAGGCCTTCGGCTACTCGCACGGCGAGATCGCGCGCATCCTCGACCGCAGCGAGGAGTCGGTGCGCCAGACCGCGAAGCGGGCCCGCGAGCACGTCGACGCCAAGCGCCGCCGCTACGACACCGACGCCGCCACCCGCAAGCGCGCCACCATGTCCTTCATGGACGCCTGCGCCGGAGGCGACCTCACCGCGCTCATGGGCATCCTCGCCCCGGACGTCGCCTTGGTCAGCGACGGCGGCGGGCTCGCCCCGGCCCCGCGCAAGACGATCTTCGGCATGGACCTGGTCGCCCGCGCCCTCGTCACCTTCGCGGGCCGCATGCCCGAGGACCCAAGCATCGAGTTCGCCGACGTCAACGGCGGCCCGGCGATCGTGGTCCGCTCGGGCAAGGCCGCCGCTGCGGTCGTCATGCTGTACCTGGTCGACGGCGCGGTCGAGGAGATCCACCTGATCACCAACCCCGAAAAACTCCGCGCAGTGTGACGGTGGTCACCGCACCTCACGTTTCCGCGGTGCCGCCCGTCCTTGGGGCATGAACGACATCCTGATTCTCGGCGCCGGTTACACCGGCATGATGGCCGCGACCGGCATCGCCCTGCGCAACAAGACCTCCCAGGTGACCCTGGTCAACCCGACCGACATTTTCAACGAGCGTTTGCGCCAGCACCAGGCCGCGGTCGGCCAGGACCTGGGCGCCCACTCCATCCCCGACCTCGTGGCCCCTGCCGGGGTGGCGTTCGTCAAGGGCCGCGCGGCCCGGATCGACGCCGAACAGCGCGTCGTCGTGCTCGACGATGGCCGCGAGCTCGCCTACGACGTCCTGGTCTACGCCCTCGGCTCGGCCACCCCGTGCGTGGAGCACGCCTTCACCATCGACGACCCGGTCTTCGCCGAAGCGCTGCGCGCCAACGCCGAAGGCGTCCTGACCGTCTGCGGCGCGGGCCTGACCGGCATCGAAGCGGCCGCCGAAGCCGCCGAGAC
Source organism: Glycomyces dulcitolivorans (assembly GCF_003265355.1). Taxonomy (GTDB): domain Bacteria; phylum Actinomycetota; class Actinomycetes; order Mycobacteriales; family Micromonosporaceae; genus Glycomyces; species Glycomyces dulcitolivorans. The sequence goes on from NZ_QFRW01000092.1 coordinate 55,579, forward strand.
CTACCCGGGCATGCGGGTGCGCCTGCTCTCGCGCGGCGAACCGGGCTCGATGATGGGCCCGAAGGCCCGCGAGTACATGCGAGGTTCGCTGGACCGCCTCGGTATCGAGGTCCGTACCGGCGTCACGGTCGCCCGCGTGCTGGAGGGGGCGGTGGAACTCGAAGGCGGCGAACTCGTCCCGACCGATGTGACGCTGTGGACCACCGGTGTCGCCTACAACCCGCTCGCCGCCGACGCCGGGATCGCCGTCGACGCGCACGGGCGCGTCGAGGTCGACGCCACCTTGCGGTCGGTCTCGCACTCTGAGGTGTTCGCGATCGGCGACGCGGCCGCGATCCGCCAGGGCTATGGCCTCATCCACGGCACCTGCCAGTCCGGTATCCCCTCGGCGGCCCACACCGCCGAATCGGTCACCCGCGTGCTACAGGGCAAGGCCCCCAAGCCGTTCCGGTTCGGCTACATCCACCAGCCGGTCTCACTGGGCCGCAAGGACGCGGTCATCCAGTTCACCAACCCCGACGACACCCCCAGCCGCTGGTACCTCACCGGCCGGGCCGCCGTCGCCTACAAGGAAGCCGTCTCCTCCAGCCCGCTCAAGTTCTACCGGTCGAAAACCGCCATCCCCGCCCGCATGACCGGCCGCACCGGCGGCCGCCACAACCGCCTCGACGGCGTGGCGGCGGTGCCGGCATCGGGCCGCTAGAACTCGATCAGGACCTTGAGGGCTTCGCGGCCGTCCATGGCCGCGTAGCCCTCCGGCGTCTGGTCGATCCCGATGGCGCGGTCGAAGACCTTGCCCGGGTCGACCGATCCGTCGAGGACGCCCGGCAGCAGCGGCTCGATGTAGGCCCGAGCGGGCGCGGGCCCGCCGGTCAGGGTCAGGTTGCGGCCGAAGAACGGCCAGCCGAGCTGGGCCTCGGCGTACTGGGGCACGCCGACGCGCGAGATGGTCCCGCCGTCGCGCACGACGCCGAGCGCCTGCTCGTACGCGGGCATGTGCCCCACCGCCTCCAGGACCTTCCGGACCCCGCGCCCGCCCGCGAGTTCGCGGACCTTCGCGATGCCCTCCTCGCCGCGCTCGGCGACGACGTCCGTCGCCCCGTACTCGCGGCCGAGGTCGGTGCGGGTCTTGTGCCGTCCCATGAGGATGATCTGCTCGGCGCCCATCTGCTTGGCGGCGAGGACGGCCATGAGCCCGACCGCTCCGTCGCCGATGACGGCGACCGTGTCGCCCTCACCGACCCGCGCGGTGCGGGCGGCGTGCCAGCCGGTTCCGTACACATCGGACAGCGTGAGCAGCGAGCCCAGCAGCGGCGAGTCCTCGCCGATCCCCGGAACGGCCACCAGCGTGCCGTCCGCCAGCGGCACCCGGACCGCCTCGGCCTGCCCGCCGAGGACGCCCTGCCCGTTGTTCCAGAACCCGCCGTGCAGGCACGAGGTGTGCAGGCCCTCGCGGCAGAACTCGCACGTGTTGTCGGACCACGCGAACGGCGCGATCACGAAGTCGCCCTTGCGGATACCGGTGACCTCGGCCCCGACGTCCTCGACGACGCCGATGAACTCGTGCCCCATCGTCGTCCCGCCGGGCGTGACCGGCATCTGGTGGTACGGGTGCAGGTCGGACCCGCAGATGCACGAGCGCACCACCCGCACGACGGCATCGGTGGGCTGCTCGATCACGGGGTCGGGGAGCTCCTCGACGCGGACGTCCCCGGCAGCGTACATGAGTGCGGCCTTCATGGTGTGGGTTTCCTTCTCTCGCAGTGGATTCAGGCTTCGGGGATCTCGCGGCCGAACGTCTCCAGCGTGATGTCGGCAGGCTCGGGCCCGCCGCGCACGCCCGTGTCGAGGGCGTCGATCGCCTGCGCCTGGTCAGGGGTGAGCTCGAAGTCGAAGACGTCGAAGTTCTCGGCGATGCGGTGCGCCTTGACGGACTTGGGGATCGCCGAGCGGCCCTCCTGGAGGTGCCAGCGCAGCATCACCTGCGCGGGGCTCTTGCCGTGCGCTTCGGCGATCGCGTTGATGACCGGGTCGTCGAAGACCGAGCCGGTCCCGGTGTCGCGGTAGGCGGTGATGCCGCCGATGGGCGACCACGCCTGGGTGAGGATGCCGCGCTTCGCGTCGGCGGCCTGCACGTCTGGCTGCGCGAAGTACGGGTGCACCTCGACCTGGTTCACGGCCGGCACGACCGTGGTCTCCGCCGCCAGCGCGTCGAGGTGGTCGGGCATGAAGTTGGAGACGCCGATCGCGCGGACCTTGCCGTCCTCCAGGAGTTTTTCGAGTGCCTTGTAGGCGCCGATGGTCTTGTCGAACGCGGTCGGCAGCGCCTGGTGCAGGATGAACAGGTCGAGGTGGTCGACGCCGAGCTTCCCGGCGGACTTGTCGAACGCGTGCAGCGTCTCCTCATACCCGAAGTCCGAGATCCACACCTTCGTCTCGATGAACACCTCGTCGCGGTCCAGCCCGGAGTCGGCGATGGCCTGGCCGACCTCGCGCTCGTTGCCGTACGCGGCGGCGGTGTCGATGAGCCGGTAGCCCGTCTTCAGCGCCTCGGCGACCGCGTTCCGCGTCTCGTCGGGCGGGGTCTGGAAGACGCCGAAGCCCAGCAGGGGCATCCGCACGCCGTTGTTCAGGTCGACATTCGCATTGCTCTCGCTCATGGAATCGACGCTACAAACGATTCCGCGCGCCCGGGAGGGACTGCCGTTACTCCCTTAACCCTCGCGTTCGCCGCTGCGCCCGGCGCTCACATCGGTGTCGTCCGTCTGCTCGGCGCTGGCGGCGAGGCTGCCCAGGAGCGCGAGCCGCTCGGCGCTGGGCGTCCCGGGCGCGGCCGTGTAAGCCGTCATCCGCAGCTCAGGGCTCGCGGGCAGCTCCATCACCTCGTACGCCAGCTCCAGCTCCCCGACCTCGGGGTGGTGCAGGCGCTTGACGCCGGTGCGGTGGAACCTGACGTCGTGGGCGGCCCAGCGCACTCGGAACGCGTCGCTCCTGGTCACGAGCTCCCCGATGAGGTCGGTGAGCGCCTTGTCGTGCGGGTGCTGCCCGGCGATCGACCGCAGCGACGCCACGTTCTGGTCGGCGATGAGCTCCCAGTCGGGCCAGTAGCGCTGCGACGCCGGGTCGAGGTACAGGAACCGCGCGATGTTCCCTCGCGCGGCGGGACTGTCGAGCACCGGCGCGTACAGGGCCCGTCCCAGCGCATTGGCCGCGAGGAGGTCCCCGGGCCGGTTCAGGACCGTGACGGCCGCGCCGGTGACGGCGTCGATGAACTGCTGCAAGCCCGGCCGGATCACCGCTTCGGCGGGCTTCTCGCGCCGCCTGCGCGCCCCGGGCCCGGCCGCCGCGGCCAGGTCGTGCAGGTACGCCGTCTCGGCCTCGTCCAACTGGAGCGCCCGCGCGAGCGCGTCCAGGACCTCGGGGGAGACCCCGCGCAGGTCGCCGCGCTCCATGCGCACGTAGTAGTCCACGCTCACCCCGGCCAGGAACGCGACCTCCTCGCGCCGCAGCCCCGGCACCCGCCGCCGCGCCGACCCGAAGATCCCGGCCCGGTCCGGGCTCATGCGGTCGCGCCGCGACTTGAGGAACTCGGTGACGTCCTGGCTTCGATCCATACCTCCACCGTACGACCGCAACCGCCGGTGAGGGAGGTACTGGCGGTACCCCTCCGAGACGGGCCCGGGCGCGCTCATCCCCTGCCTGAGGCCGCCTCCGGGGTGACCGGCGCGGGGCAGCGGCCGGGTTCGTCGCAGCCGGCGTGGACGGCCGGTTCGAGCTGGACGGTGGCGTGGGCGATGCCGTGCTCGTCGCGCATGAGGTGCTGGGCGCGGTCGAGGACGGCGTGGTCGTCGGCGCCCGGCTCGGTGACCAGGTGCGCGGTGGCGACGTTCATGCCGGAGGTGAGGGTCCACAGGTGCACGTCGTGGACGCCGCCGACGCCCTCGATCGCGGCGAGGTCGGCGGTCACGCGGGCCGGGTCGACGCCGTGCGGGGCGTGCTGGGCGAGGACGCCGAGGACCTGGCGGCCCAGCGGCACGGCGCGGACCACGACGAAGATCCCGATCGCGAGGGCGACCGCGGTGTCCCAGAACGCGTTCCCGGTGACGGCGACCAGGATGCCCGCGGCGATGACGCCGACCGATCCGGCGGTGTCGGCGACGACCTCCATGTAGGCGCCCTTGACGTTGAGGCTCTCGCCGGCCCCGGCCCGCAGGAGCCACATGGCGACCAGGTTGACCGCGAGGCCGAGCGCGCCGACGACGAGCATCGGCCCGACCTCGATCTGGGGCGCGGCGCCGATGCGGCCGACGGCCTCGACGACGATGTACACGGCCATGCCGAACATGACCAGGACCGCGAACCCGGAGGCGAAGACCTCGGCCCGGTAGGAGCCGTAGGTCCGCCGCCCGGTCGTGTCCGGGCGGGTCGCCAGGCGGGTGGCGACGAGCGCGGTGGCGAGGGTGACGACGTCGGCGGCCATGTGGCCCGCGTCGGACAGGAGCGAGAGCGACCCCGACATGAGCCCGGTGACCAGCTCGACGACGAAGAACCCGCCGATCAGCGCCAGGGCGACGCGCAGCCGCCACGCGTGGCGGCTGCCCGCGTGCCCGACGGCGTGGTCGTGACCGTGTCCCATTGAAACCCACTTTCAAAACCAATAATACATTGCAATCAGTGCATGTATGGCCCGAACCTTACGCGACCCGCTCTCGGACGTCAAGCCGGGTCCAGTGGGATACCCCTGAGCTGTGGCTTAACCCGGGGTCGAGGACCACCAGGTCGAGGGCGCCGCCGCGGTGTAGCCGAGCTTCTCGTACAGCGGCACGCCCAGTCTCGACGCGGTGAGCGTCACCGGCAGGTGCACGAGCGGCGCGAGGGACCCGAGCATGACGGCCCGGCCCACGCCGCGCGAGCGGAACGCCTCGAAGGTCCCGACCCAGTAGTGGCTGCCGATCCCGGCCGCCTCCACCGTGACCCCGGCCCCGGCGGGCTCGCCGTCGAGGAGCGCGATGAACACCTCGACGCCCGGCTCCTTCAGCAGCGCGGCCGGGAACAGCTCACCGGCGCGGTACGGCTCGAACCGGCTCAGCCCGAAGCTCTCGATCACGGCCCGCTCGGCCGCCTGGAGGTCGGCCTCCGCCTCGACGCGGACCACCGCCATGGACGGCTCGGCCACGGGCCCGGGCTGGCGGAGCATGACCGGCATCTGCCAGCTGCGCATCCCCGAACGGGCCAGGTCGTGGGCGCTGAACGGGTCTTCGACGTTCACCGCGCCCGCCGCGCCCGCGATCAGCGCGTCGATCTCGGCCGCCTCCTCGGCGCTCAGGTCGTCCTCCTGGATCAGGACGCGCAGTCCGGCCCGCTCGTCGCCCGCGACGGCGAGGTAGGCGCGGCGTTCGATGACCTCGTGTCCGCGGGCCCGGCCGGTCGCGGCCCAGAAGGCGGCGGAGTTGCGGGCCTGGAGCTTCGGGGCCTCGGCGAGGGTCGCGTCAGGGGAGTTCGCTGGGATCGTCATGACCGCAACGATAATCAGCGGCCGCGGAGGCCGTCGAGTCTGGCGCGGACCGCCGCGGCGTCGGGGAGTTCGAGCCCTTCGAGGACCGGGAGCGCCTGCTCCAGGGCCGCGGCGGCCGCCGCGGCGTCGCCCGCGGCCTCGTACACGTCGGCCAGGCGCGTCAGCGACTTCGCCTCGCCGGCCCGTGAATCGGTCTCCCGGTACAGGTCCACGGCCCGGCGCAGGTACGCCGCGGCCTCGTCGTACTGCCCGAGGCCGTGGTGGGCCACGCCGAGGCTGTCCGCGGTGGCCGCCTCGCCGGAGCGGTGGCCGATGGACCGCATGAGCGCGAGCGCCTGCTCGCAGCAGGCGATCGCCGCCTCGTGGTCCCCGGTGAGAGTGAGGATCCAGCCGATCGAGTTGAGCGCTCCCGCCTGGCCCGCGCGGTGCCCGGCGGTCCGGTAGCAGTCGAGGGCGCGGCGGTTGCAGTCGATCGCCTCGGCGTAGGCGCCCTCGCGGTGCCACAGCACGCCGTACACCTGCAGCGTGTGGGCCTGGTCGACGGGGTTGTCGAGGTCCTTGCCCTTGCGCAGCGCCTGTTCGAGGTGCTCGCGCGCCTCCTCGCGCCGCCCCAGGTGCGCGAGCGCCTGCGCGAGCTGGCGGTGCGCCCTGGTCTGGACCGCGGTGTCGCCCAACCGGTCCGCGGCGTCGAGCCCCGACCGCCAGACCGCGGCCTGGTCGTGGCGGCGCCCGCGCCGCAGCAGGTAGTCGTGGAGCGTCCACGCCAGCTGCCAGCAGTGCGCGTCGAACCCGTGCGCGGCGGCGGTGCGGACGGCGGCCATCAGGGCGGCGCGCTCGGCGCCCATCCACGCCATGGCCGCCGCGCCNGCGCCGTCGGCCGGCGGCTCGACGACGGCCCCGGTCTTGGCCCGCCCCACCGGGATCGGGTCGCGGTGCGGGTTGAGCAGGAAGCTCGCGGCGACCGCGGTGTGCAGGTAGTGGTCGAGCATCCGCTCCACGACCGCGGCGGACTCGGCGGGGGACGGCGCGACCTCGTCGGCGAACGCCAGCACCAGGTCGTGGCAGCCGTATCGCCGCCCGGGCCGGCGCCGCAGCAGGTTCGCCTCGACCAGCTCGGCGAGCGCGGCCCCGGTGCGTTCGGGGCCGGCGCCGAGCAGGCTCGCGGCCGCGGGCGCCGACCAGTCCAGGTGCGGGTGCAGGCCCAGGAACCGCAGCAGCCGCGCCGCCTCCTCGCCCAGCTGCTCGTACGACCACCGCAGGAGCGAGCGCGGATCGGTCGCCGGGTCGTCGCTGTGGAGGCTGTCGAGCGGGGTCGCGGCGGTGCACAGCTCGTCGGCGAGCAGGTCGAGCGGGTCCTCGGGACGGGCCGCGGCGCGCGCGGCGACGACCGCCAGCGCGAGGGGCAGGCCCGCGCAGACGTCGAGGATGCGCTGCACCGCTTCGGGTTCGGCGTCCAGCCGCGCGGCCCCGAGGCGGGCGGCGAGGAGCGGTCGGGCCTGCTCGTCGTCCATCGTCTCGACCGCGACGACCATGGCCCCGGTCGAGGCGATGAGCCCGGTGAGGCGGCTGCGGCTGGTGACGATGACGCGGCAGCCGGGCGCGCCCGGCAGGAGCGGGCGGGCCTGCGCGGGGTCCTTGGCGTTGTCGACGACGACGAGCATCCGCTTGTCCGCCAGCAGTTCCCGGAACCGGGCGGCGCGCTGCTCGGTCCCGGCCGGGATGGTCCCGGCGGGCGTCCCGAGGGCTTCGAGGAGCCGTCGCAGGGCCTCGCCGGGGTCGAGCGGCGGCTCGCCGGGCGTGAACCCGCGCAGGTCGACGTAGAGCCGCCCGTCGGGGAAGGCGTCCTTGGCGCGGTGGGCCCAGCGGACCGCGAGCGAGGTCTTGCCGACCCCGGCCGGGCCGGAGACGACCGCGACGCCGGTCCCGGGTTCCTTGAGCCCGTTGAGGAGTGCGGTCTCGGAGTCGCGTCCGGTGAAGACGCTCAGGTCGAACGGGAGCTGGTCGACCGGCGCGAGCATCGACGCCGGGCGCGGCGCCTCGGGCCCGCTCTCGCCGCGCAGGACCCGCCGGTGGACGTCCTGGAGCTCGCTGTCGGGCTCGGTCCCGAGGGTCTCGACGAGCGCCGCGCGCGTGTCGCGGTAGACCTCCAGCGCCTCGCCGCGCCGTCCCGAGCGCGCCAGCGCGAGCATCAGCTGCGCGGCCAGGTGCTCCCAGAGCGGTTGGCGCGCATGGCGGTCGCGCAGTTCGCTGATGAGGTCGGCGTGCTCGCCGAGGCTCATGCGCAGTTCGATGTACTGCTCGACGACGCGTTCGCGCCGCTCGCGCAGCGCGGTGCGCAGGCCCTCGAACCGGGCGCTGCCCTCGACGTCCTGGAACGGCTCGCCCGAGCACAGGGCCAGGGCCTTCCCGTAGGCGTCGGCGGCGTCGGCGGTCCGCCCCGCGTCCCGGTCCCGCCTCGCTTGCGCCGCAAGGAGGTCGAACTCCCAGGCGTCGAGTTCGCCGGGTTCGACGCGGATGCGGAAGCCCCGGTCCCACAGGATGCGCGGACGCTCCTCGCCGGGCTCACGCAAGGCCGCGCGCAGCTTCCAGACGTAGCCGCGCAGGTTCGCCTCGGCGGAGGGATTCGGTTTGTCCCACACCAGTTCCGTGAGGCGGGCGCGGCTCAGCGTCTCGTTGGGGGCGGTGAGCAGTGCGGCCAGGACGGCCCGCTGCCGCGGCCCGCCGAGCGCCGCCTCACGCCCTTCCGACTCCGCCCGGAGCGGTCCCAGCACCCTGAAGCGCATGGGGTTCACGTTAACAGGGGGCGCTGCGTGAGCGCTCCGTGCTCCGCGTGTACTCGACGTATACGCGCGGCCTCTACGCTGGGAGGCACCCCGGAGCGGGGCTCGGCCGATCCCCGGGCCCCGTCTCCGTCCCCTTCACTTGCGTACCAAGTCATTCGGGCGACAGGTCGACCACGTCCGCGCCGTAAGCGCGGATGAGGGCGTCCGCGTCCACGCGGGCCGCGAAGTCGGGGGAGCCGGACCCGACGAGGATCTCCCGGCCCCGCAGCCGCTCGTCGGCCAGGACCGGGAACGCTTCGGCCGCACCGAGAGGGGTGATCGTGCCCCGCCGGTAGCCGGTCGCGGCGAACGCCTCGTCGGCGTCCGGCAGCTTCAGCTTGTTCACGCCCAGCACGGCTCGCACCTTCGGCCACGAGAACCGGCCCTCGTACGGCACCAGGACGAACACGAACCCGTCCTTGTGCCGCACCACGATCGTCTTGACCCCCATGGGCCCCAGGACGAGCGGCATCCCGGTCTCGGGGTCGCGCGGCACGAACTCGACGTCCAGTCCCCGCGCGGCCGCGTCCTCGGCGGCGGGCTTCGGCGTCTCGGTCATTGCTCTCCCCCTTCGAGCTCCACGACCGGCGACCATTCGACCGGCTGCGACAGGACCATGCTGCTACTGGGCCGCCCGTACCGGGCGAGCCGGTCGATGAACGACTCGAACTCGGCCATCGACGGCACCGCCGCGACCAGGACCGAGCAGCCGTCCCCGGTGATGCGGAACAGCTGCCGGATCTGCGGCCAGGCCGCCACGTCGGGGTCGCGCAGCAGGCAGGAGGGCCCGTAGCAGTCCATGACGACCACCGCCTGCACCGGATATCCGGCCCGCTCCAGCGCCACGTGCGCGTGGTAGCCGGTGACCGCCCCGCTCGTCTCCAGCCGCCGCACCCGCTCGGCCACGGCCGGCGCCGACAGGTGCACGCGCCGCGACAGCTCGTTGAACGACAGTCGCGCATCGGCCTGGAGCTCCTGGAGGAGCCGCCAGTCCATGCGATCCAACCCGGTTTCCATTCGCAAGGCCCTCTCGTGAATCAGATCGCGATCGTAACGCGAAACGGCCGGATCGAGTCGTGTTCGTCCTTCTCAGAGGCCCTGGAAAGCACAATGATGTGGGCATGGACGAGCCCGCATTCCGCACCATCATCGAACCCTTCCGCATCCACTCGGTCGAGCCGATCAGGATGACCACCGCCGCCGACCGCCGGGAGCGCCTCGCGGCCGCCTCCTACAACCTCTTCCAGCTCCACGCGGACGACGTCCTCATCGACCTGCTCACCGACTCCGGCACCGGCGCGATGAGCCGCGACCAGTGGGCCGCGATCCAGCACGGCGACGAGTCCTACGCCGGGTCCCCCTCGTACTTCGTGTTCCGCGACGCCGTGCGCGAGCTGTTCGACTTCGAGCACGTCATCCCCGTCCACCAGGGCCGGGCCGCCGAGCGCATCCTGTTCACCGTCCTCGGTGGACCCGGGAGGATCGTCCCGAACAACACCCACTTCGACACCACCCGCGCCAACGTCGAGGCCACCGGCGCCGAAGCCGTCGACCTCGTCATCGCCGAAGGCAAGGACCCCTCCTCGCTCCACCCGTTCAAGGGCAACATGGACCTGGACGCCCTCGACGAGCTGCTCACCGAACGCGGCCCGGACGTGCCGTGCGTGTTCGTCACCATCACCAACAACTCCGGTGGGGGACAACCGGTCTCCCTCGCAAACCTGCGCGGCGTGCGCGAGGTCTGCGACAAGTACGGCAAGCTCCTCTTCCTCGACGCCTGCCGCTTCGCCGAGAACGCCTGGTTCATCCGCGAACGCGAGGACGGCCAAGGCGAGAGGGACGTGGTCGACATCGTGCGCGACATCGCCGGCCTCGCCGACGGGATGACCATGAGCGCCAAGAAGGACCCGATGGGCAACATCGGCGGCTGGCTCGCGCTCGACGATTCCGACCTGGCGCAGGAGTGCCGGAACCTGCTCATCCTCACCGAGGGCTTCCCGACCTACGGCGGTCTCGCCGGGCGCGACCTCGAAGCGCTCGCCCAGGGCCTCAAGGAGGTCGTGCAGCACGACTACCTGCGCTACCGCATCACCTCGACCGCGTACCTCGGCGAGGCGCTCCAGAAGGCCGGCATCCCGGTGCTGAGTCCCATTGGCGGCCACGCGGTCTATATCGACGCCCGCTCGCTGCTGCCGCACCTCGACCCGCTCCAGTACCCGGGGCAGGCCGTCGCGGTCGCCCTGTACGAGCTCGGGGGCGTGCGCAGCTGCGAGATCGGCACGGTCATGTTCGGGCGCCGCCCCGACGGCACCGAGGAGGCCGCGCCGATGGACCTGGTGCGCCTGGCGATCCCGCGCCGCACCTACACGCAGTCCCACATGGACTACGTGATCGAGGTGTGCCAGCGCCTGGCCGAGCGCGCCCACCGGCTCCCCGGCTACCGGATCGTGGAGGAGCCGAACGCGCTGCGCCACTTCACGGCCCGCTTCGAGCCGGTCCTGTAGGGAGTGACCGGGCCCGCCCCCCGGACGGGCCCGGAGTTCTCATCACTCGTACAGGACTTCCTGGATCTCGGGGTCGTCGATGTTCGTGGTGTCGTACCAGTAGAAGCCGGTGTCGATGGTCTCGGGCAGGTCCTCGCCGTTGATGGCGGCGACGGCGGCTTTGACGGTCTCGTAGCCGATGCCGACCGGGTTCTGGGTGATGGCTCCGGCCATGACGCCGTTCATGATCGCGTCGATCTGTGCCTGGCCGGAGTCGAAGCCGATCACGACGATCTCGCCGACGCGGTCGAGTTCCTGGACGGCGTTGACGACGCCGATGGCCGAGCCCTCGTTGGCGCCGTAGATCCCGGCGAGGTCGGGGTTGCCCTCGATGATCGCGGTGGCGATGTTCGTGGATTCGAGCTGGTCGCCGGCGCCGTACTGGATGTCGACGATCTCGACGCCGGGCGCGTTCTGCTCGATGTACTCCACGAACCCGTCGCGGCGCTCGACGCCGGTGACGCTGGTCTGGTCGTGGACGACGAGCGCGACTTTGCCTGCGCCGCCGATGAGTTCGACCATGTGCTCCGCGGCGAGCGCGGCCGCGGCGAGGTTGTCGGTGGAGGCGGTGGTGACGGGCACGTCGGAGTCCACGCCGGAGTCGAAGGCGACCACGGGGATGCCGCGGCTCTCGGCCTCGGTCATCAGCGGCACCGAGGCCTGGGAGTCGAGGGCGGCGAACCCGATCGCGTCCGGATCGCGGTCGAGGGCGGTCTGGAGCATGTCGATCTGCTGCGCCACTTCGGATTCGGAGTCGGGGCCTTCGAAGGTGATCTCGACGTCGAACTCCGCGGCGGCCTGCTCGGCGCCGTCCTGGACGGCCTGCCAGAACTGGTGCTGGAAGCCCTTGGACACCAGCGCGATGTACGGCTTGTCGGGGTCGAGGCCCTCGGTGGCGTCGTCGCCGCAGCCGGCGAACAGGAGCGCGGCTCCCGGCGCGGCGACGAGTACGGCCCTGCGTTTCATCATGGGGTTCTCCGTTTCGTGGGGGGACGGATCTGGTTGCGGGGGAGGAGGAGCCGGACTACCTGCCCCGGCGGAGGATGTCGATGTAGACGGCGGCGAGGATGACCAGGCCGATGACGACGGACTGCCATTCCTGCGGGATGGACATGATGCGCAGGCCGTTGGTGACGGTGCCGACGATGAGGGCGCCGATGAGCGTGCCGATGATGCTGCCCTTGCCGCCCTGGAGCGAGGTGCCGCCGATGACGACGGCCGCGATCGCCTGGAGTTCGTAGCCGATGCCGAGCGCGGGCTGGGCGGAGTTGAGGCGCGCCGCCAGGACGACGCCCGCGATGCCCATGAAGCAGCCCGAGAGCGTGTAGACGGCGATCTTCCACTTGCGCACGGCGATCCCGGAGAGGCTCGCGGCCTCCTCGTTGCTGCCGATGGCGAACGAGTACCGGCCCAGGACCGACTTGGCGAGGATGAGCGCGGCGATGGCGGTGAGCGCGAACAGGATCAGGACGGCGCTGGGGAGCCGGACGCCGGGGATGACGGAGGCCAGCGCGATGTCGGTGAACCCGGGGACGTCGGTGAAGTAGATCGGCGCGGTCCCGGAGATGACGAGCGCGAGCCCTTGGGCGATGAGCATCATCGCGAGGGTCGCGATGAACGGCGGGATCTTGAGCACGGCGATGCTGAGCCCGTTGATCAGCCCGATGACCGCACCCGTGAGGACGCCGCCGATGACGCCGACCATGAGCGGCAGGCCCCATCCGGTGAGCATCACGCCGGTCATGACCGCCGCGAGCGTCATGCCGGTGCCCAGCGACAGCTCGATGCCGGAGGTGATGATGACGAAGGTGGTGCCGAGCGCGAGGATGCCGATGACCGCGGTGGACAGCAGGATGCCGCTGAGGTTCGACCAGGTCAGGAAGTTCGGGTTCGCGATCGCGAAGAACGCGACGAGGACGATGAGGCTGGCGAACGCCAGGACCTGCTGCAATTGGCGGCGCACCAGGTTCCAGGAGGGGCCGAGGACCCCGCGCGGGCCTGCGCGCAGGACGTCCCCGGAGTCCGGTTCGGCGGTGTCCACTTGCTTCATCTGGCGATCCCTCCGTGTGCCCCCGACCGGGTGGCGTACTCCATGACGGTCCTCTGGTCGGCCGCGGCCCCGTCGAGGACGCCGGTCACCTTGCCCTCGCACATGACGACGATCCGGTCGGCCATGCGCAGCACCTCCGGCAGCTCGGAGGAGATCATGATGATCGACTTGCCTTCGCCCGCAAGGCGGTCGAGGAGTTCGTAGATCTCCTCCTTCGCGCCGACGTCGATGCCGCGGGTCGGCTCGTCGAAGATGAGGACGTCGCAGTCGCGCGCGAGCCAGCGGGCGAGGATGACCTTCTGCTGGTTGCCGCCCGAGAGCGTCCGGACCTCGCTGCGCAGCGACGGCGTGCGGATGCGCAGCTGCTCGGCGTACGTCTGCGCACTGCGGCGCGCCGGTCCATCGTGGATGAACCCGAGCGCGTTGGCGTGGTCGGCCAGCGAGGACGCGAGGATGTTGAAGCCGACGTCCTGGTCGAGCATGAGCCCGAAGCGCTTGCGGTCCTCCGAGAGGTAGCCGATGCGCAGCCGCGCGGCGTCGGCCGGGGTCCGGATCTTCACCGGCCGGCCCCGCAGCAGGATCTGCCCGCGGTCGGCCCGGTCGGCGCCGCAGAGGATGCGGGCGGTCTCGGTCCGTCCCGCGCCGACGAGCCCGGCGAACCCGAGGATCTCGCCTTCGCACAGGTCGAAGCTGACGTCGTCCAGGAGCCCCTTGTCGCCGAGGCCGCGCACCTCCAGGACCACGGGCCGGTCCGTCTGCGGCCCTTGCCTGGTCCGCGACCCGGCGGCGAGGTGGCGCCCGACCATGAGCGAGATGACGTGCGGCAGTTCGGCTTCGGCGGTCGGCAGGGTGTCGACGTACTCGCCGTCGCGCAGGACGGTGATCCGGTCGGAGATCTCCTTGAGCTCGCCGAGGCGGTGCGAGATGTAGATGACGCCGGTGCCTTCGCCCCGCAGGTCGCGGATGAGGCGGAACAGGTTCGCGGTCTCGGACTCGGTGAGCGCGGCGGTCGGCTCGTCCATGATGAGGATGCGCGCGTCGAACGACAGCGCCTTGGCGATCTCGACGACCTGCTGCTGGGCCACGAGCAGGTCGGCGACCCTGGTGCGCGGGTCGAGCTCGATCCCCAGGCGCGCGAACAGGTCGGCGGCGAGCCGGTTGAGCTTGCGGTCGTCCACGAGCAGGCCGAGGCCGGTGCGCGGCTCCCGTCCGATGTAGATGTTCTCGGCGATGGTGAGGTCCGGCATCAGCGAGAACTCCTGGTGGATGATGCTGATCCCCAGCTCCTGCGCGGCCCGCGGGCTGTCGATGTCGACCTCGCGGCCGTCGATGCGGATGACGTCGGCGTCCTTCTGGTGGATGCCCGCCAGCAGCTTCATGAGCGTCGACTTGCCCGCGCCGTTCTCGCCGACCACCGCGTGGACCTCGCCCGCCCGCAGCTCCAGGTGCACATCGGACAGTGCCTGGACGCCGGGGAAGCCCTTGGAGATCCCTTCGAGGCTGAGCAGCGGTTCGTGCATCGGACCTCCCGGGGACGACCAAACATCAGATGTATCGAAATCGTAGTAACGCCGCGATCACCTGTCAACCATTGAAATATATGGATATTAACGGGAAAAGGATCGACCACCGGGGCGCGAGAAGCCACTGGGATATCGCCCAACCCGCCCAACCCGCCATGGAAGCGAACTCACCAGTGGTCAGATGATTCTTGCGGGACCTCATGCCCTCGGCGATACTTGCCCTCATGTCCCGCACCGACGATGTCGTCAACGGCATCAAGCACATGATCCTCAACGGCGAGCTCGGCCCCGGCGAGCGGCTGCCGGTCGAGAAGGAGCTGGCCGAGGCCCTCGGGGTCTCCCGCGGGTCGCTGCGCGAGGGCGTCCGGGCGCTGTCGATCCTCGGCGTCCTCAACACCCGGCAGGGGGACGGCACCTACGTCACGAGCCTCGACGTCTCGCAGCTCCTGGCCCCCATGGGCTTCCTGGTCGACCTCCACGGCGAGGGCCACGCCGAGTACGTCCACGCCCTCCGCCGCCTCCTGGAGAGCGAGGCCGCCCGGCTCGCGGCCGAGCACATCACCGAGGGCTCCCTCGCCGACGCCAAGACCCTCCTCGACGAGGCCGAACCGTTCCTCGACGGCGGCGACCCCGACGCGCACGAGCGCCTCATGGAGATCGACATCGCCTTCCACCGCATCATCGCCTCCCACACCGGCAACCCCGTGCTCATCGGCATGATCGAGGCCCTCGCCAGCCGCACCGTGCGCGAACGCCTGTGGCGCAGCCTCCGCGAAGACGGCGTCCTCCAGCGCACCCACGAAGAGCACCTCGCGATCTGGCGCGCCCTGTGCGCCCACGACCCCGAAGCCGCCCGCATCCGCATGACCAACCACCTCCTCGGCGTCGAGGACTCCCTCCGCTTCCTCCCCGACGCCGACGCCGCCGAATGACCCGACCGGCCACCGGGCCCCGACGCCGCGGCTGACCGCGGCGGGGGCGCCGAGTCCCGCCGGTGAACCGCCTCCTGACCGCCTTTACCCCGGCCGTCTCCCGCCCTACCTTGAAGTCGCCCCTCCAGTGGATCGCCGGCACCGCCTTCGTCCACCGCCCCAAGACAACTGAAAGGGAGGAAGCGATGCGCGGATTCGAAGTCGACCCCGACGACCTGATCGACGCAGGGGAGATAACGCTGCCGTACGCGGCCGACTTCTACGACGAGATGGCCAACCGGCTCGCCGCCGTCGGCAATAGCGCCGGGCGCGGACTGATCCCGACGCTGAGCAGGTCGCCCGCGGGCAACGCCCTCGGCGAGGCCGTCATGCGCTGCCACCGCTTCCTGTACGCGGTCACGGAGGAGACGGCCGACAGCCACCGCGCCGTCGGCGTGAGCGTGGCCGAAGCCGGATACGAGTACCGGCGGGCCGACGACGCGGGCGCGCACGGCCTCGAAATGGCCGGCGAGGACCTGACCGGTTCCGTCGCAAGCGAGTTTGGCAAGGTCGACGCGGGCGAGTACGAGTACGACAGCGGCTACCGGTTCGGCAACTTCGACAGCGCCGACGGCGGCTCCGGGTACGAGGAGGCGCTCTCGGGCGGCCCCCGGCAGCCGGTGGACCACCAGGACTACGGGATCGAACCCGAGCCGCTGTTCGAGCGGGCCCGGTTGACCGACCGGGGCGGCGACCGGCCGCCCCTCGACGAACGCGGAGACTCCTGACCATGCCGAAGTTCGACACGTTCCAGAGCATGCAAGACGACCAGCCGCCCAGCAAGGACGAGCTCAAGGAGATGGTCGCGAGATTCGGCGAGCCGCTCCAGATGCTGTACGTCCGGTCCCGCTACGACGCGTTCTTCAACGAGCGGTACCCCACCGGGAGCACGATCCAGAACCCGCGCGAGAACTGGACGTTCGACTTCGACACGCGCATGACCGCCGCTGAGGAAGAGGAACTGCGCGCCCTGTGCTGGCCGCTCGCCACCAACTTCGTCATCGACATGATGGTCGGCATCGACAACCTCGTGGACAAGGACGAAGGCGACCTCGACGCACTGGCGGCGGACCTCCGGCAGCTGGCCGTGTCGTACGAAGGCGCGATGACCGACGCCAAGCTCACCATCGTGCAGGACCGGTTCGAGAGCTGGCACGGCGACGCCGGCTCCGCGATCAGGGAGGGCTACTCCGATCACCTCACCAGGTCGACGCAGACCCACAGTGCGATGGCGAACGCGCTGGCCAATGCGGCGCAACTCGACTCGCTGATCGTGATGAAGGTCCGCCACCACCTCGACGGCCTGGTGAGGACCGCCGGAACCGCCATCGACAACGGCCCGGCGGGCCCGAACCTCGACTTCGAGCCGATCATCGGCTGGCTGACGTTCATCGGCATCATGGTGAGCACGCCCGGCGGCCCGGCCCTGCCCGCCGCGGTCGGCTGGGTGGGGAGCACCATCAAGACGATCCTGTCGGAACTGCCCCTCGAACAGGCCGACGAGCCGACGATGGACTCCTCGGACCCGGACGAATTGCGGGACCAGGTCCTCGCGGCCTTCGACCAGGTCGCCGAGGTCGTCAAGGCGGACAGGGAAAAACTCGCCGAAGACCTCGTCACGGCCTTCGAGGAGCGCGCGGCCCTGACCGGCAGCGACGACGCCGCGGAGTCCAGCCGCGTAATCCCGAACCCCAACGGCGTCAACGGCATCGCCCTCTAAGCGGCGGCGAAGTAGGTGTACTTCTCCACGTCCCACGAGTTCAGCAGCGCCATCTCGATGACGGCCCCCTCGACCTGCTCGGTCTCGACGACGACGCACCGGTTCGCAGTGAAGGACTCGCCGGGCGCGACCTCGCCGACGTCCACAAGGTCCTTGGGGACGGTGCCGCAGCCGCTCTGGTAGGTCCAGGACCCGTTGCGCAGGCCGATCAAGAGGTCGGCGGGAGCCATGGCCTCGTCGGCCCTGTTGATGCCGTTCAACGTGATCATGAAGTACTGGGAGCCCCCGTCGGGGGCCGTGTTGGCGTCGTCGAACCCGAGGATCGTCTCGGTCGCGTCGACCTCCACCGCGGTCACCGCGATGTCCCACGTGTCCACCTGACCGGTCGCGCACAAGTCGAGCGGCCCCTCGATGCTCCGCCCGGCCTCGGGATCGGCCGCGGCGGGCACGTACTCGCATTCGACGACCACGGGACCGGCCTCGATCTTCTCCTCAGCGGAGGTCTCGGCGCCGTCGGCGTCCTCACCGGAGCCCATGCTGGTGCAGGCGGTGAGTCCCAAGAGCCCGACCCCGACGACTGCGAGGAGCTTGGCCGGTGCGGTGTGAATCGGAGGCACGATCGATCCTTAGGTCGGCTGGAAGAGGCGTCTTCAAGTGCACCAGGGATTCGCGGGCGAATCGAGGCAGCTGACCGGCGGGAACCCGGCAGGTCCGCCGGGTGGGGTAGGGCTGCGTCACGGCGTACCTCCTGCGGGGTAGGCCGATTGCCCCCTTCAGGCCGATCCGCGGCGGTGAAGACCTCAGCACACTGGCCCGCATGCGACAAGCGTGCGGAGGGAATGTGCGGTGAAGGTGTTCTTCTTGGGGTGGACGCGGTTCGTCGTCGTCCTCCTCGTGCTCCAGGTCGGGTTCGCCGGATGGGGCGCGGTCACGGCTGGCGACGAGCGGGTCATGCGGTTCATCGTCCACGCCGGGAACGGCGGCATGCTCATGCTCTGGCTCATGCTGTCGGTGGTCTTCGCGCTCCTCGCCCGGCCGGGGTGGAAAGCGGTCCTGCTGACCGTCCTGTCGCTGTTCATGATCTTCATGCAGGGCGCGCTCGCCTACGGCTTCGGCACCGAAGGCGTCCGCGGCGGCATCGGCATCGCCCTCCACGCCGCCAACGGACTCGGCATCCTCACCGTCCAAGTGGTCGTCGCCCGCCTCGCCAAGCGCGCGGTCGACGCGAAACGCGCCAAGCGCGCCGCACGAATCGAGGTCCCGGCATGAACCCCGTCTTCGCGAGACTCCTGCGGGTCTGGATGATCCTGCTCTTCACGCTCCTGGTCGCCCAGTTCGCGCTGGCCGGGTTCGGCGTCGGCTACGGCGGCGGGGTCGGTGACGGCTTCCGCCTGCACTTCCTCAACGGCGACGTCCTGCTGTACGGCTACGCGGCGGCGATCCTGCTCGCTCTCGCGGCCCGGCCCGGGGCGCGGATCGTGTGGCTGATCGGCCTGGGCACCTTCATGGTCCTGCTCCAGCACGTCATGGGCCTGCTCAGCGTCCCCGGCACGCTCTGGGGCCAGTCGCTGTTCCTGGTGCACGCCCTCAACGGGCTTGCCCTGATCTTCCTGACGTTCCGGATCAACCTCCTGGTCAGGAACCGCCTCCGCGAGCGCGCATTGGTCTGAGGCGGCGGGGGTCTACCGGCGCGGCTCGAACCGCATCGACACCGCGCCGGAGGCGAACTCCCGGCGGCCCACCGGCGCGAGGTCGAGGTACTCCGCGAGCCCCGCGAACGGCGTCGGGCCGTGGCCGGCGATCCGCGGGTGGACGATGAACTCGTACTCGTCGATCAGCCCCAGGTCGGCCAAGGCGAGCGGCAGCGTCACCCCGCCCACGTACAGGCCGTGCTCGTGCTCGCGCTTGAGCCGGCGGACCTCCTCGGCCAGGTCCCCGCGCACGAGTTCGGCGTTCCAGTCGACCTGCTCCAGCGTGTTCGAGACGACGTACTTCGGCTTGGCGTCGATCGACTCGGCGAACTCCACCGCCGCGGCGTCCATCCACTCCGGCGGTTCGCCCGAGTCCGGCAGCCGCCACGCCTCCTCCATCATCTGGTAGAGGACGCGGCCGAACAGCAGCGCGTCCACGCGGCCGAAGATCTCCGCCGAGTATTCATGCATCTCTTGACCGCCGGACATCGCGCGATGATCGCAGCAGCCGTCCACGGTGATGTTGATCGAATATCGAAGCGCACCCATGCCGCGAGCGTACCGGCGGCGACCGACATCCACTCCGGATCAGTCCGGGCGCGTCGAGTCCCAGTGCCGCCGGTGCGCGTCGATCGACCACGCCGAGAGCCGGTCGAGGTCCGGCGTCTCCGGCAGCGGGGTCTTCCCTGCGTCCAGAAGGGACTCGATGCGGTCCCGTGCCGCCGTGATCTCCGCGAGCACCGTGTCCAGGTCCGGGACGCCGCCGGACTTGACCAGCAGGACCCGTTCGCGCTCGGCCTCGGGCATCGGCAGCGTCAGGCGGGCGTGCTCGATCAGCTCCAGCCCTTGGAACCCGAGCCGCAGCGCATGCGACGCGAACTTCGTGTCGTACCCATGCGCCGCAACGAGTTCGGGCCGCTTCGGCATGTCCTTCTGGCGGCCCCGGCCCAGCAGCATGGCGACCTGCCCGTCGAGGTAGCCGACGACCCGCCGCGCGGCCGCCCGGGACAGGAACGCCGGGCCGAGCGCGCGAAGCTCGTCGCCGAGGACCGACGTCCGGTACACCGAAGCCTCAGGCGCGAACGGCACCAGCAGCAGGTTCGGGTTCCCGGCGACGGCCAGGCGCAGGAACTTCCGCAGCGAGTACAGAGTGCACTCGCTGTCGCCGGCCTGGGACCGGTGCCCCTCGGGCCGGTCGCGCCACGTCGCGTGGTCGACCGGCTCGGCCAGGCCGATGACGTGCTCGGCCGGCTCGATGAACACGCCCGTCTCGTCGTGGTCGCTGACCCCGGCGATGGCGAGCCCGTGCACGCCCGAGCCCGCCTCGGTCCGCAGGATCTCGTTGGCGCGGGCGACCGCGCCGGCGTCGAACGTCAAGGGTCCGTCCGTCCTCTCACAGCCGCGGGTCGACCGGCTCGGATTCGAGCGCGAGGATCGCGAACACGTACTGGTGCACCTGCCACAGTGGAGCATTCTTCGCCACCAGGTCGAGGGCCTCGACGCCGAGGGCGTACTCGCGCAGCGCCTGGGACCGCTTGTGCTGCAAGCGCCGCTGACGCAGGCGCGTCAGGTTCGCCGGGTCGGTGTAGTCCGCGCCGTAGATGATCCGCAGGTACTCCCGGCCGCGCACCTTCAGGCCCGGTTGCAGGCGCGGGCGGTCGTCGAGGACCGGCTTGACGACCATGCCCTCGCCTCCGGCCGCGCACAGGTCGATCCACCACTGCGTCGCCTCGTCCTCGTCGGCGGTGCCGAGCGTGACGAACCGCCGCCGCGTCTCCAGCAGCAGCGCCGAAGCGTCGGCCGCGTTGAGCGCGTCGACGACCTCCAGGTGCCAGTCGTGCCGGTGGTCGGCCAGGTTGCGGCCCTCGGTCGCGAGCACCTGGAAGGGCGCGAGCCGCACCCCGTCGAGCCCGTCGACCGGCCAGCAGTACCGCTGGTACACCTCCGCGAACGCCTCGATGTTCGCAGTGCGCGAAGCGGTCCGCTCCAGGAGCGCGCCCACGTCCAGGCCCCGTGCGGCCGCGGCCTCCAGGACCGCCGAAGCGGCCGGGAGCGCGGCGACGCCCGCGGCCGCGACGCCGGCGAACTGGTCCTTGATGAGCCCCTTGGCCTTCGCCGACCACGGCAGCAGCTCGCAGTCGAGCAGCATCCAGTCGGTCTCCAGCCGCTCCCACAGGCCCGCAGCGGAAGCGGCGGCCGCGACCCGGCTGAGCAGGTCGCCCGTGAGCGCCTCGTTCTCGAAGAACGCCCGCCCGGTCCGCGTCAGCAGTGCGCCCCACGGCGCGGCGTCGAGCCCGAAGCGCGAGGCGGCGACCTCCTTGTCGCGGCACACGAGTGCCACGGCCCGCGAGCCCATGTGCTTCTCTTCGCACACCACCCGCTCGACGCGGTCGCGGTACTGCGCGAACGCCTGCGCCGGGTGCTCCAGGTATCCGTCCACATCGGAGGCGTCGACGGGCGCCATCGTCGGCGGCAGGTACAGCAGCCGCCGCGGGTCGTCCGCGAAGCGGCTCATGACCTCCAGCGCCGCCGCCGCGTTCTCGGCCCGGACCTTCACGGTCCCGACGAGATCCGTGGTCAGGTACCGGTCCCCGGCGACGTCCGTGGCGTCGAGCATCGCCGCGTCCCGCTCGGCCGCGGCGGGGGCGAGCGGCCGCACCGGCGCGTACCACTCCCGCTCGGCGTCCACGGACACGAGTTCCCGCTCGGGGTAGCGCAGCGCGGTGAGCTTCCCGCCGAAGCAGCAGCCGGTGTCCAGGCAGATCGTGTTGTTGATCCACTGGGGATCGACGGTCGGGGTGTGGCCGTAGACGACCGTAGCCGCGCCCCGGTACTCCTCGGCCCACGGCAGCCGCACCGGCAGCCCGAACTCGTCGGTCTCCCCGGTGGTGTCGCCGTACAGCGCGAAGGAGCGCACCGTGCCCGAGGCCCGCCCGTGGTACTCCTCCTTGAGGCCGGCGTGCGCGACGACGAGCCGCCCGCCGTCGAGCAGGAGGTGCGCCCGCAGCCCGTCCATGAAGGCGCGGGCCTCCTCGCGGAACGCCTCGTCCTCAGCGGCGAGCTGCTCCAGGGACTCGGCCAGGCCGTGCGCGACGGTCACCCTGCGGCCGTTGAGGGCCCGCACGAGCTTGTGCTCGTGGTTGCCCTGCACGCATAGCGCGTTCCCGGCCCGCACCATGCCCATGACCAGGCGCAGCACGCCCGGAGTGTCGGGCCCGCGGTCGACCAGGTCGCCCACGAAGACCGCCTTGCGGCCCTCCGGGTGCGCGGCGCCGACGGCGCGGCCCCGGTCGTCGCGCTCGACGGCCCAGCCCAGTTCCCCGAGCAGCACTTCGAGTTCGGCGCGGCAGCCGTGCACGTCGCCGATGAGGTCGAACGGGCCGGTCTCGTCCTTGCGGTCGTTCCAGGATTTCTCGGTGACCACCCGCGCGGCGGCGACGGCCTCGGCCCCGGTGAGCCGGTGGACGCGCCGGAAGCCCTCCTTGCTCAGGTGCTTGAGGCTGCGTTTGAGGTCGCGGTGGTGGCGGCGCACGACGGCCTCGCCGAAGTCCCGGTCGGGCCGGGCGAGGTTCCGCTCGACGGCCAGCGCGGGCTCGACGTCGAGGACGATCGCGTCGACGAGGACGTGGTGCGACCGCGCCAGGTCGACCAGCTCGGTGCGGGCGCGTTCGTGGACGTTCGTGGCGTCGACGACGGTGAGCAGCCCGAGCCGCAGCCGCGTCCCCACGATGTGGTGGAGCAGCTTGAACGCCTCCGCCGTCGCGGCCTGGTCGGTCTCGTCGTCGGCCACCAGGCCCCGGCAGTAGTCCGACGAGATCACCTGCGTGGGCTTGAAGTGGGTGGCCGCGAACGTCGACTTCCCGGAGCCGGAGACGCCGACGAGGACCACAAGGGACAACTCGGGGACGGCGATGGTCTGCGCGTCAGTCACGGTCGAACACTCCCATCTGCGTCGGGGTCCCCGCTTCGGGGTCGACGGTGCCGACCCCCTCGATTCGGACCCGGTACCCGTACCGGCCCGCGACCGCCGCCGTCCAGGCGGCGAAGTCCGCCCGGTCCCACTCGAAGCGGTGGTCGTCGTGGCGCATCTCGTGCCGACCGAGGCCGTAGCGGGCGTTGAAATCGGCGTTCGGGGTGGTCACGACGACGGTGCGCGGTCGGGCCTCGCCGAACACGACCCGCTCCATCGCGGGCAGCCGCCCGGGGTCGAGGTGCTCGATCACCTCCATGAGCACGGCCGCGTCGTACCCGGCGAACCGCTTGTCGCGGTAGACGACCGAGCCCTGGATGAGCTGGAGCCGCGCGCGGCGCCGCTCGGGCATCCGGTCGAGCCGGAGCGCCCGCTCGGCCATGCCGATCGCGCGCGACGACACGTCGGCGCCGGTGACGCGGGTGTACCGCGGATCGTCCAGGAGCGCGTCGAGGAGTTTCCCGGAACCGCACCCGAGGTCGAGCACCGAGGCCGCGTCCGACGCGGCGAGCGCGTCCATGACCGCGCCGATCCTGATGCGGTGCAGCGGAAGCGACGCCTCGCTGCCCTCCGCGGCCTCCTCCTCGACGGGGGACTCCTCTTCGGACCCCGCGGCCTCGGCCACCTCTTCGAGCCTGGCGAACGCGGCCCGCTCGTAGGACCGGCGGTGCGCGAGGTACCGGCGGGCGATGAGGCCGCGCCGCGGGTGGGCGGCGAGCCATTCGCCGCCGGAGCGCACGAGCTTGTCGACCTCGCCGATGTCGACCCAGTAGTGCTTGGCGTCGTCGAGGACCGGCAGCAGCACGTACAGGTGGCTGAGCGCCTCGGAGAGCCGGACCTCGCCGCGCAGGCGCACCCGCACGTGCCGGGAGTCGGCGTCGAAGCCCGGCAGCGGCACCGCCGTCGCCTCGACCTCCCAGCCCAGCGGTTCGAACAGGTCCCGCACCAGCTCCGGCCCGCCCTTGCACGGGACGGCCGGCAGCGCGATCTCCAGCGGCAGCGCGGCCGCGGCCAGGTCGGGCCGCTCCTCGCTGACGCCGGTCCGCGCGGTCGAGAAGACCTTCCCCAAAGCCACCGCCAGCAGCGAAGACGCCGCGTACGGCCGGTCGTTCACGTACTGCTTGATCGAGCCGTCCCCGGAGGCGCGCGAATGCGAGCGCGCGAGGCGCGCGGCGTCGACTTCGAGCAGGAGCGCGGCCGTGCACCGGTCCTCGCCCGCCTCGGGATAGAACACCCACGCGGTCCCGAAGGTCTGCTCGAACGCCTGCACCTTGTCGGGGTGCTTGCGCAGCAGCCAGCCCAGGTCCGTCGCCGGGTTCGCGGTGGTGGTGATCGTCAGGAGCACCCGAAGATCATGTCATCCGATCCGCCGAGGTCGCGACCTGGTTTCAGGCCGCGACCACATGGCGCCGCAGGCCCGCTAGGCGAACTGCCCCACCTGGTAGCCCCCGGCCGGGCTGCCGGCCATGACGTTGAGCCGGTTGTAGGCGTTGATGATCGCGATGAGCGAGATGAGCCCGGCGAGCTGGTCGTCGGAGAACTCCTTGCGAGCGGCGTCCCACACGTCGTCGGCGACGCCCGTCTGCGCGTCGGCGATCCGCGTGCCCTCCTCGGTCAGCGCGATCGCGGCGCGCTCGGCGTCGGTGAAGAGCGTCGCCTCGCGCCAGGCGGCGACGAGGTTGAGGCGCACCGGGTCCTCCCCGGCGTGGACGGCGTCCTTGTAGTGCATGTCGGTGCAGAACCCGCACCCGTTGATCTGGCTGGCGCGCAGCAGCACCAGGTTCGGGATCGTCTCGGGCAGCCCGGCGCTCTCGACGGCCTTCGCGGCCGAGTTGACGTACTTCGCGACCTTCTGGGCGACGGGCGAGGCGTAGAGGTTGAAACGCGGTTCCATGTCGGTCTCCTTCATCGTGGTTCACCCCCTTGACGGATCCCCGGACGAGAACGTGACCGGTCCGTGCCCGGCGTCACAGTGCAGCTGGCTGTACCGCCCGGTCGGCCCCTGGCCCCACCCCTGAATCACCAGGTGACTGCATTGGGCGCGAAGCCGTTTCGCCATAGCGTCAGTGGTATCCGAAACCAATGGAGGAGCGTCATGAACGACCAGCAGCCCGCCACCGCTCACACGCCGCCGCACACCGCGCCCGGCGACCACTACAAGCTCACCACCACCGCGCTCTGGATCGGCCTCGGCGCCGGGATGGCGTTCAACATCGCCCTCCAGGCCATCGGCCTGTGGTTCCTGGCCTGGCCGTTCGGCCTGATCGCCCTCGCCAGCGCGACCGGGCTCGTCGTCCGCGCGGTCGTCTCGGGCAAGCGCCGGTGAAGGGCCTGACCGCCTCTCGCGGCCAGCGGCGCGCCGACCCGACCAGGACCCCGGCCCTGGAGCTGCGCGAGGTCACCAAGACCTACGACGGCGCGCACACCGTCCTCGACCGCGTCTCGCTCGAAGTGCAGCGGGGCTCGTTCCTCGCCGTCATGGGCCCCTCCGGGTCCGGCAAGTCGACCCTGCTGCACTGCGCCTCCGGCATGGACGACCCGACGAGCGGCGAAGTCCGCGTCGGCGGCCACCGCCTCTCGGGCCTCAGCGAGACCAAGCGGACCCTCCTGCGCCGCAAGCGCATCGGGTTCGTCTTCCAGTCCTACAACCTCATGCCCTCGCTCACCGTCGAAGAGAACCTGACGCTCCCGCTGCGCCTGTCCGGCGCGACCGCCGACGGCCCCTGGCTGAGCCACCTCGTCGAACGCGTCGGCCTCGCCGACCTCCTCGACCGCAGGCCCGCCGAGCTCTCCGGCGGCCAGCAGCAGAGGGCCGCCATCGCCCGCTCCCTCGCCGCCCGCCCCGACGTCCTGTTCGCCGACGAGCCCACCGGCGCCCTCGATCTCGACACCGCCGCCGAAGTCCTCGACCTGCTCCGCGAGCTCGTCGACGAATGGGAGCAGACCGTCGTCATGGTCACCCACGACCCCGCCGCCGCGGCCCGCGCGCACGCCGCCTGCGTCGTCGCCGACGGCCGCATCGACGCCTACGTCACCGACCCCGACGCCGCCGACCTCGCCCGCCGGCTCACCACCCTCGGAAGGCGTTGACCACCATGCCCAAGCCCCTCCCCACGGGCCGCCTCGGCATGGCCGGCCCCTCCCTCCACATGGCCCGCCGCCGCCTCCCCGGACTCGTCGCCGTCGGCCTCGCCGTCGCGGGCGGCGCCGCCCTCGTCACCGTCGCCGCCGTCCTCGCCGAGACCGGTCTGACGGCCCACCTCGGCCCCCAGCGCCTCGCCGACGCCGACATCCTCGTCGCCGCCACCCAGACCCACCCCGTCCCCGAGGACATCGACCTCGCGCTCCCCGAACGCGAGACGATCGACGCGAGCATCCTCGACACCGTCGCCGCCGTCCCCGGCGTCGAAGCGGCCGCCGCCGACATCACCTTCACCGCCCGCCTCGACGACCTCCCCACGGCCACCGTCGAAGGCCACAACTGGGACACCGCCGCCCTCACCGACGCCACAGTGGACGGCGAAGCGCCCGGACCCGGCCAGATCGTCCTCGACACCGCGACCGCCGCAGCCACCGGCCTCGCCATCGGCGACACCGCACCCGTCACCACCCCCACCGGCACCGTCGACCTCCAGGTCACCGGCCTCACCGATGCCCCCGGCCTGTACACCGACGCCGCCACCGCCCGCACCCTTGCCGGACTCGACGCGACCGAAGCCGACCTCATCGCCGTCCGCACCGAACCCGGCGCCGACCCCGACACCGTCGCCGAGCAGCTGACCGACGCCCTCCCCGCGCTCGCCGTCACCACCGGCGACGCCCGCGGCGACGTCGAACGCCTCAACGAAGCCACCGCCACCGGTGACCTCGTCGCCCTCGCCTTCTCCATGGGCGGCACCATCATCCTTCTCGTCGGCTTCATCACCGCCGGAGCGCTCGCCGTCGCCGTTGCGGGCCAGCGCCGCGACCTCGCCCTCCTGCGCGCCGTCGGCGCCACCCCGCGCCAGGTCCGCCGCCTCATCGCCACCCAGGCCACCGCGGCCGCCGTCATCGCCCTCGTCCCCGGCATCGCCGTCGGCCACCTCCTCGCCGGGGCCTTCACCGGATTCCTCGCCGACTCCGGCATGCTCCCCGCCGGACTTCCCTTGGCGCGCGGCCCGATCGGCGCCCTCGCCACCGCAGCCCTCCTCATCCTCACCGTCCAGCTCGCCGCCCGCGGCGCCGCCATGCGCGCCTCCCGCCTCCCCGCGACCGCCGCCGTCGCCGAATCCCGCGTCGAACCCGGGAACCCCGGCCCGGTCCGCACCACCATCGGCATCCTCCTGCTGCTCGGCGCCGCCGCCCAGTCGGTCCTGCCGCTGTTCGTCCCCGGCGAGACCGCGTTCATCTCCGCCGTCACCGCCACCCTCACCGCCGTCATCGGCTTCGCCCTCGCCGGACCGGTCCTCATCGGACTCCTCACCCGCCGCGCCGCCACACGCCTCGACGACCGCACGCCCGCCCCGATGTGGCTGGCGGTCAAGAACAACCGCGCCTACGCCCGCCGCACCGCCGGCGCCGTCGCGATCATCGCGCTGGCCGTGGGCCTGACGATCACGCAGGTGTTCTCCCAGACCACCTACACGGAGGTCACGGCCGCGGAGATCGAGGCCGGTTCGATCGCCGACGCGACCGTCACGGGCCCGGTCTCGGCCGCCGACCTCGCGGCACTGGGGGAGCAGCCGGGCGTGGACGCCGCGGTCGGCGTCGCCCAGACCAAGCTCATCCGCGAACTCGACGACGGCGGCGTCGAATCCTCTCCGGCCCTTGCCTTCACGCCCGGCGTCGAATCGGTCGCCGACCTCGGCGAGGCCGAAGGCGACCTCGCCGACCTCCACGGCGACACCGTCGCCGTCAGCGATGCCATGGCCGTCATGTGGGGCATCGACCTCGGCGACCGCATCGACGTGGTCCTCCCCGACGGCACCGAGGCCCGCCCCGAGGTCGTCGCGACCTACGAGCGCGGCTTCGGCTTCGGCTCGATCGTCCTGGCCGCCGACCTCCTCGACGACCCGCGCTTCTACGACGCCGCCCTCGTCACCGGCGACCCGGCCGCCGTCACCGCTTGGGCCGCAACGACTCCCGGCCTCACCGTCGCCACGGGCGCCGCGGTCCCGCAGGCGCCCAGCGGGATGACCCCCGACCAGTGGATCAGCCTCATGGCGACCCTCTCCATGACCGGCTACGTCCTCCTCGGCACCGCCAACAGCCTCATCGCGGCCACCTCCCGCCGCCGCACGGAGTTCGCCTCCCTGCGCGCCGTCGGCGCAACACCCCGCCAAGTCCAGGCCATGGTCACCCGCGAATCACTCGTGACGGCCGCCATCGCGGTCGGCGCGGGACTCGCCTTCTCAGTGCTGCCCATGGCGATCCTCGGCCACGCCTTCCTCGGCGAACCCTGGCCGCAAGGTCCACTGTGGGTCATCCCCGCGACCGTGGCCGTCGCCGTCCTCCTCGCCTGGACCGCCACCGCGATCCCCACGCGACGAGCCCTCGCCGACCCGCCGACCGACGCCCTCGCGGTCGACTGATCGCCACCGCGATCCCGACCCTCCGCGTCCTTGCAGACCGCTGCGCTCGCGCTGGATCGACCGCCAGGCCGCGGCCGTCGGGCAGCGCCCGGTCGCCCACTCCTACCGCTGGTACCGGAGCAGCCGCTTGAGCCCCTCGGGGTCGCGCTGGTCCGGGACGGCGAGCGCGGCCTCGATCCTCGGCCGTGCCGCCTCGACGTCGAGGTGCGACCCGATCGCCACCAGCTCGCCGCCCTCGCCCGCGCGATGGGCGGCGACGTCGATCTGGTCGCCCACGACGTGCACCACGAACCCGCGTCGCCGCCCGCCCGACTCCACGGTGACCGTGCCCTTCATCCGGTACGCCCCAGGCGGCGGATTCTCAAGCAGCGCGATCAAAGCGCCCGGGTCGACGGGCCCGGAGACCCGGACCGTCACGGCCTGCGCGTGCGCATGGTGCCCCGCGTCGTGGTGCGCCTGCCGCGCCAGCGCCGCGAGCGGCAGCTCGTCCTCGGGATCGGTGACCGAGGCCGTGTCGTAGACGAGCGCCGGATCGACCCGCCCGTTCGAGGTCCGCACGATGTGGATCTCGGGATTGACGGCGAGAATCCGCTCCTCGATCGCCGCCAAAGCGCCCTCCGCCTCGCCTTCAGGCAGCCGGTCGCTCTTGTTGATCACCGCGAGGGTCGCGGCCTTGAACCGCACCGGCGGCTGGTCGTTGCGGTCCACGGTGTTGAAGTACTCCACGGCGTCGACCACGTCCACGACCCCGCCGGCCCGCACCCGCCCGGCTTCGCTGAAGTGGATCATCTTGGCGATGACGCCCGGCTCGGCGATCCCGCTGGCCTCGACGATCACCACGTCGAGCCCGAACTTCGGGTCCGTGAGCTTCTCCAGCGCCGAGTCGAGCCCGCTCAGGTCCTCGATGCAGCACAGGCACCCGCCCGCGATCGACACCGGCTCGTCGATCTGCCCGCTCACGAGCCCCGCATCGACGTTCACTTCGCCGAAGTCGTTCACGATCACCCCGACCCGGGCCCCGGGCTGACACAGCAGGTGGTTGAGCAGGGTCGTCTTCCCCGCCCCCAGATACCCCGTCAGCACCACCACAGGTACCCGTTCCACCACGCCGCCCCCTCGCTCTCCCGATCGGTCAGCGACATGTCATCACACCGCTCCGCGCTCCCGGGTGCAGGGGCCGAGCAGGGTGCGTCAGCCCCTGCGGCGCGAGCGCCAGAGCCTGAGCGCCTTGCCCGGAGCGGCCAGGGTCCCGCGGAGGGGACGGCGGGCCACGTCGGCGACGATCCCTCCGGCCTGCATCGTGGCCGAGGACTTCAGGGCCGACAGCTTCGCCCTGACCTGCCTGGTCTTCCGGCGTTCAGCCTTGAGTTCGGCGCGCAGGGCCTTCAGCTCCGCCTGCGGTCCCACCGGCCCGCACGCGTTCAGGCGCTCGCGCCACCGCCGGGCCGCGGCCCAGAACTCCGGTGACGGCGCCTCCGGGGCGAGCAACCACATCATGGCCTCGGCGTCGCCCTCGATCTCGTCGGTTGGGACGAGAGGGAACTCGCCCTTGATGAGGAACCACTGGTAGCCCCACGACTCGATGACCTCCATCAGCGCCGGGCCGCAGTAGGGGCGGGTGAGGACCTCGCAGAGGATCCACGGCCGGTGCTCGGCGATCGTGACGGCGGCCCCGCGGAGCACGTCGGGCTCGGTCGTCTCCGTGTCGATCTTGAGCACGGCCGGGTGCTCGCCGGTGCGCTTCACGATCTCGTCCACGGTGTCGACCGGAACGGTCAGCGACCGCGAGGAGGGGCGGAACCCCTCGGCCAGCGAGTTCGAGGTGTCCGACCGGTCGGACAGGTAGAACACCGCCTCGCCCGGCTCCGCACCGAGGGCGACGGCCTCGATCGGATAGTCCAGCCCGTTCCCCACCGCAGCGGCCGTGGCCGCCGCCGCGAGGTCGGGGACCGCCTCGAACCCGCGGACGTCCCTGTCGCCCAACGCTTTCGCGATCAAGCCGTACACCCCGATGTTCGCCCCGACGTCCCACACTGCGCCGTCCCCGGCGAGTTCCAGCGCGGCCAGGAAGCATGCGATCGTGTCCGGTTCGTACCCGGCGAGCCCGGTGGCCGCGAGCATCCTGGGCACCAACATGCTTCGGGGCGCCTCGCAGACGATCCACTCCCGACCGTCCGAACCGGTCTCCACCGGCAGCCGGAGCGGGACGACCCGCAGCTCCTCAGGTGCCTCCTGGCCTGGGTCTCCTTCGCGGACTGACATGGTCGCTCCCATCATCGAGTCGGTCGCTGCGGCGGCGCGGCGTCCCGCAGGCCGGCCATCCGGCCCCGCAGACCGTTGAGGCACATCGGATCACGAACGGCGCCCCGACCGATGTCCAGACTATTACGAATCGAGCTCGGATCGGCGAAAGTTCTGCCCTTCCCGGGACGCATGAAGGCGGGGCCGGGCGATCTTCCACCAAAGATCGCCCGGCCCCTGTTGGGAAGGAGGATAAGTACCGGTTCTCAGTCGACTTCGAGTTCGGCGATGAGCGTGTGGCACTGCGCCATGATCCAGAGGCACCACTCATCGCCCTCCCACGCGACGGACCACTCCGCGAAGTCCTCGGGATCGTCGGTGAACCGGCAGCACTGGCGCGGGCCCGCGCCGTCGTCCACGTCGAGCAGGTACGCGGTGATCTTCTCGGCGCGGCCTGGGTGGTCGGCGCCGAGGGTGTAGAGCGTGAAGACCGCCGGCCCGCGCCGGAAGTCACCGAGGTAGCCGTCCACACCGGGCTTGCCGTCGGAGCGGAAGTTGTACGGGTCCTTGGTTCGGTTACCCATCGCAGAACCGAATCGCGCTGGCGGAGGCGAGGCCCCGGCGGTAGAAGATCCGGAACGCCTGCTCCTCCACCCAGATCTTGGCCTGGGGCTTGAGGCGGTTCCAGAACGGGCCCCAGGTGGCTTTGGGGTCGCCGGAGTTGAGGCCGGAGACGATGAGGACAACGTCGTCGTTGCGCGGCCCGGTGATGACTTGGAAGGAGTCGGGAGCGACGGCGCTCGACGCCCTCACACGGTAGCTCCGGTAGTCATCGTGAAAGGTCCCTCGATCGAGTGAGTCCCCGCCCGGACTCGTTGCGGCAGTTGCGCCGACCATCACACACCTCCATTTCAGATCAATTGGCTTCCGACAGCGAGTCGAACGGACGAACTCGCAATGATTCGAATCTAAGCGCTGATCCGGCGCGGCGGAACCGGCGACACGGCGGAAGTTTCGGCTGGTCAGGGTCGTTTGAAAGGTTGACTGGAAAGATATGTGCCGCAACCTTTCCGATGCCGCATCCCTATTGCACGGAGTGACGGGCCGAGTGTACTGTTTCGGCTACAGTCCGTTTATGCCAACGAACTCCGGGGGTTTCCGATGCCGCTCACCGCCGTCGCGGATTGGTATTACAAGGCCGAACTCGCTGCGCTGCTTGCCGAGACCGACCTGACCCAAAAGGAGGTCGCCGATCATCTCGGGGTGACGGTACGGACCATTTTCAACTGGATCACGGGAGAGACCCGTCCCAAGGCGGGGATGGCGATGAGTCTCGCCCGGGTGTGCGGAGCGAGCGAGAAGCGCTCGAAGTTCCTAGGGCATGTCATCAAGCAGTTGGATGTCGGAATGATCGAGCTGGACCTCGAGACGAGGAACATCTTCATCATCGAGCGAGCGGAGGCCACCTCCGGAGAAGTCTGGAAGTGGGAGCCGTTGTACCTCCCCGGTCCGCTTCAGACATGGGAGTACCACTTGGAGTTGCTTCCGGAACCCAGCCCGCACCCGCGGAAGAACTGGGAACGCAAGCTTCGCAGACTTCAGGCCCTCGGTCCGCGCAACCCCGCTCCGGCCCTCCGATTCCTGGTGAGCGCAATCGCCCTTTGGGAGATGCGCCACTGGAGCGGGGCCGAGGCCCAGTTCAACTATCTGATGGAAATCAACCGATGGCCGAATTGCGAGATCCGGATCTTGGAGGGGCTGCACTTCGGCAATGACCATGCCTACGAGCTCTACCTGCCGGCCGGAATGCCGGATGCCGCACCGCCATTCGTCTTCATCGAGTCGATCGATCAGAGCCGACACCTTGAGTCAAAAGCGCAGATCGAGTTGTACCATGGGCGCATGGTAGGGATGTGGGAATCCGCATCGATGATTGAAGGGCGGCTTGATGACTGGATACGGTGATTGGCGAAAGAGCACCCGAAGCAACAGCGGCGATGACAGTAGCTGTGTCGAGGCGCGCACCCAGGACGGTGCGTTCCAGGTCAGGGACTCGAAGCTTGGTCACGACTCCCCGATCTTCGACCTCTCTACGACTGACTTCAAGGCCCTGATCAGCGCGGCCGAGTTAGTCCGAAGCGCAGCCCGGCCGGTGAACCCGAGGTTCACCGGCCGGGCTTTTCTATGCGCGCGGGATGCGGATGCCGGCGGCGCGTAGCCGCCCTTCGAACAGCTCAGACAGTCGCGTCATGGCCGGTGTCGGCTCGTCACCGTGGCGGGCGATCATCGTGTAGCGGGCCGCGGTGTCGGTGCGGGCCTGCATGCCGGTGACGGTCTTCAACAGTTCAGGATCGGACAGGTAGTGGTCGGCCGCGTCGGCCGCAAGCTTGTCAAGGCGCGGATCGTGCGGGTCCCAGGTCGCGGCTTCGGCGACGCGTCGGCTCAAGGCGGTGAGCCAGGGGTCGTTGAGCGCGTGTTCGAACTGGTCGAGATAGCCGTCGAAGTCATCAGGAACCAAGGCCCGCGCCAGGACCCAACCATCCCGCGTAGACCTGACCTCCTCCTCCGAATACCCGGCATCGAGCATGCGCCCCAACAACTCCACGGCGCGGTCGGGCAATAGAGCACGGTCGCCGTCGGCGAGCCGGTGCAGCATCGCGCGCCGTTCGACCAGCTCGGCGATGCGGTCGTCAATCTGCTTCTCGACCCCCGCGAGCGCGGACTTGAAGAGCGCGGGGTCGGCGTCGAGCAGCGGCCCGATCTCGGCAAGAGGCACTCCTGCGGCGGCGAGGGTGCGGACCCGGACCAGCTTGAGGAGGTCGTCCGATCCGTAACGGCGGTAACCGGAACCGTCGCGTTCGGGCTCGGGGA
This sequence comes from Glycomyces dulcitolivorans, assembly GCF_003265355.1. Classification (GTDB taxonomy): domain Bacteria; phylum Actinomycetota; class Actinomycetes; order Mycobacteriales; family Micromonosporaceae; genus Glycomyces; species Glycomyces dulcitolivorans. Next base: position 89,066 of record NZ_QFRW01000092.1, read on the forward strand.
CCAGGCCCAGCTTGTGGTAGTGCCGGACCGTTTTGATCGTGATGCCGACGAACGCGGCCGCCTGGCCGATCGTGACTCCGTTGCGCATGGGCTCATCCTGCCTCGGGTCGCTGCTGCGTGTGCGGGGACCGGCCGTGCCCGGCTCACCGAGCCGGGCACGGCCCCGGTGAGCTAGGCGCCGAAGACCTCGTTGAGCAGGCGCTGCTGGGCGCCCTGGAACGCCGCTGCCACCGTCAGGTTCGCGTCGTCGACGCAGTTCAGGGCCGCGGTGAGAGTGGTGGACCCGTCGGGGGTGGCGTACATGAGCGCCGCGTGGCCCACCGAGGCGCCGTTGTGGGAGATGACGGTGGCGCCGTCGGCGGTGGTCAGCACGAACACGCCGAGCCCGTAGTCCATGCCCGGGATGCCCGTGACGCGCGGGGTGAACATCTCCGCGCGCAGCTCGTCGGGGAGGAGCTTGCCACCGGTGAGCGCGGCGATGAAGGTGTGCAGGTCACCGGTCGTGGAGATCATGTCGCCGCCCGCGGAGACCCACGAGGGGTTCTGGCGGGAGATGTCGACCGTGCGCTCCTCGCCGCCGTCCTCGTACCGGTAGTAGGCGTGGGCGTGCGGCTCGGCGATCTCGGCGTCGGTCGGGACCGTCGTGTGCGACATGCCGAGCGGGGCCAGGATCAGCCGCTCCAGCTCCTCCTGGACCGTGCGGCCGGAGACCCGCTCGACGATGAGCCGGGCCAGGACGTAATTGGTGTTCGAGTAGCTCCAACCCGCCCCGGGCTCGAACCGCGCGGGCTTGGCAAGCGAGAGTTCGACCAGCTCCTGCGGCCGATACGAGGTGAACCGCTGGTCCAGCCACTCATTCCCGTTGGGGCCGTAGGGGATCGGAACGCCGAACACCATCGAGCCGTCTTCGTAGACCTCACCGGTGAAGTTGAACAGGCCGCTGGTGTGCTGGAGCAGCATCCGCACCGTGATCCGCTCGTCGATCCCGAACTCGGGCAGGTGAACGGCGGCCGGATCGTCCAGGCCGAGCCGGCCCTCGGCCACGAGTTGCAGGACCAGGGTCGCGGTGAAGGTCTTGGTGTTGCTGCCGATGCGGATGTGCCCGTCGACAGGCGGCGTCGCGTCTTTCCCGAGTTCGGCCTGTCCGGCACTGCCGGTCCACTCGCCGTGCTCGTCGTTGGCGCGGGCGGTGATCCCGATGATGCCGGGGTCGACGATCGACTCGATGGTCCGCTGGAGGTCGGTGGTCCGGGTGGAGGCGTTGGCGGTCATGGTGGTTCGCTCCTTCGAAGCGTTCGGTTCCCTCGGCGTCCTGCCGATGAGGGAACCTTCCACCTTGACCTCGGGTCAAGGTCAACAATGATCCACGCCACACACCCGCCGGATCACGCGGTCCCGAACCGCTCGGCGGCCCGGGCCCTCGCCTTCTCAGCCTCTTCCTCGCGGTCCTTGGGCGGCGCGGTGGTCACCAGGGCGGCGAGAAGCTCCCGGGTGGCCTCGGCGACCGCGGCGACGGCCTTGTCGAAGGCCTCTTCGTTGGCCTTCGACGGCTTGGTCGACCCGCTGAGCTTGCGCACGTACTGGAGCGCGGCGGCGTCGACCTCTTCGTCGGTGGCGGGCGGCTCGAAGTTGAACAGGGTCTTGATGCTGCGGCACATGCCCCCAATGTGCCACAGGGGTGTGACGGCCCGCCGGCCCATGCGGACCGGCGGGCCGGACTCACTCAGACCCGGGTGGTCCACCAGTCGGAGCAGTCCCAGCCGTTGGCGGAGTTCCAGCAGAGCTGCCACCTGATGTCGTGGCCTTCGGTGAAGTCCTTGTTGCAGTAGGTCCAGGCCTTGGCCTGGCCGAGGGTGTTGACGCACTCGCCGGTGCGGGTGCCGTCAAGGTCGTACCACTCCATCTTGACGGAGTAGCCGTTGGCGACGTTGTCCTTGATCCACAGGTCGTCGCCGTTGGCCTGGATGCAGCCGTCGACCATGGGGAGGTATTTGGGGGTGCAGTTGCTGGACCAGTCGGCGTCCACGGCCTGGTTGGGCTCGTCGGCGGCCATCGCAGGGGAGGCGATCCCCAGCACGACGGTCATCGAAAATAGGAGCGCTCCCACCAAGGCGGCGAGTCTCTTTCGCATCATTGCGAGTCCTTTCTCGTCTCTGGCACCCGCTCGGTCCACTACCGAGCGAGCCGTCGGGAACGCGCTGCGCGGCAGGGGGATCCGCGTTACTCGACGATGTCGCACACAGTACGCGCAGAAGCCGCCTCGTGGTTGCCTGCGCGTTGAAAATTTTGGTAACGATCCCAAGGCCGCTTGTCGGCTCATCGGGATCCGGCTCCGCGAAATCGACTTGACGGGCCGGGACCTGCGGGTGGACCATCGGCGGGTCCGGGCTCGTTGCCGTCAGCCGAATGCGAAGGAAACCGATCATGCGCCGATTCATGTGCGAATCCAGGACCGACCAGCACATGAGGAGCCATGAACCGATCGCACGAGTCCGCCCATGCACGACCTGAAGCCGCTGACGGGGCGCCGCGGCGCTGCGTCAACCTCGGGATCGTCGCCCATGTCGACGCCGGCAAGACCAGCCTGACCGAGGCGCTGCTGCTGCGCGGCGGCGCCATCGCGAGCCTGGGGCGCGTCGACGACGGCACCACGCAGACCGACACGATGTCGCTGGAGCGGCAGCGGGGGATCACCATCCGCGCCGCGGTGGCGACCTTCGAGGCCGACGGCGTCGCCGTCAACGTGGTCGACACGCCCGGGCACCCCGACTTCATCGCCGAGGTCGACCGCTCGCTGGCGGTCCTCGACGGCGCGATCCTCGTCGTCTCGGCCGTCGAAGGCGTGCAGGCCCAGACGATCGTGCTGTTCCGCGCCCTGCGGCGCCTCGGCATCCCGACGCTCTTCTTCATCAACAAGATCGACCGGTCCGGCGCCGACCCCGAGCGGGTCCTCCGCGCCGTCGCCGAGCGCCTGACCCCGGCACTGGTCCCGCTCGCGCAGGTCCACCGCCCCGGCACGACCGCCACGGAATCCGAACCGTGCACTTGGGACGATCCCCAATGGGCCGATGAGACGACCGCGCGGCTGGCCGAGCACGACGACGCCCTCTTCGAAGCCTGGCTCGACCCCGCGCAACCCGTCGGCGAGAAGCGACTCAGGGCCTCCCTGGCCGCCCTCACCAGGGCCGGCACGGTCCACCCCGTGCTGTTCGGCTCGGCCAGAACCGGACAAGGCGTCGAGCAGCTGACGGCCGCGGTCACCGAGATCCTGCCCGCGTCCTCCGGCACCGGCGACGGCCCGGCGGTCGGGCAGGTCTTCAAGATCGAGCGTTCGCCTGCGGGGCAGCGGGTCTGCACGGTCCGGATGCGCGAAGGGACCCTGCACGTCCGCGACCGGGCCGTCCTCGGCCCCGACCGGACCGCCACGGTGACCGCCGTCGAGGTCTTCGCGCCCGGCGGCCCCGTGGCCGCCGACGCCGTGGCGGCCGGGCAGATCGGCCGCGTGCAGGGGCTCGACACCGCCCGCATCGGCGACTGGATCGGCGCCGACACGACCGCGGCCGCCTCGGTCCTGCCCGAGCCCGGCCTTGAAGCGCGCGTGATCGCCACCGACCCCTTGCGCCAGGCCGACCTGCACCGCGCGCTGGCCGACCTCGCCGACATCGACCCGCTCATCGCCGTCCGCCCCGACCGCGGCGCGGCCCGCATCCGCCTCTACGGCGAAGTGCAGCAAGAGGTCCTGACCGACACGCTCGCCGCCGAATACGGCATCGACGTCGAATTCCACGGCACCACCGTGGTCTGCGTCGAACGCCTCGCCCGCCGCGCCAACGCCGTCGTCCGCATGGGCGACCCCGGGCACCAGTACGGCTACAGCCTCGGCGTCACCGTCGAACCTGCCGCCCCCGGCAGCGGGATCGGCCTGGCCGTGACGGCGAACCTGATCACCCTCCCGATGCACGTCTACGGCAACGCCGACGGCTACCGCGACGCCATGCGGGACTACCTCATCGCGCCCCTTTCCGAAGGCCTGCACGGATGGCCGGTCACCGACCTGCTCGTCACCGTCGTCGAAAGCGACTACCCGCCGGCCGGGCCGCGCGCTCTGGACGTCAAGCGCACCACAGAACTCGTCGTCCGCGAGGCGGTCCGCCGCGCCGGAACCGTGGTCTGCGAACCGGTCGACCGCTTCGAACTCGAAGCCCCGGCCACGACCCTCTCCGCCGTCCTCAACCTCCTCGGCCGCCACCGCGCCGTCCCCGACCCGCCCCAGACCACCGGCACCCTCACCGTCGTCACCGGCACGATCCGCGCCGCCGAGGCCAACCCCCTCCGCACCGCCCTCCACGCCGCCGCCCACGGCGAAGCCGTCCTGGAGACCGCCCTCGACCACTACGCGCCCGCGAAAACAACAAGATGAACCCAGAACCATTGCGCGCCTAGTGGAAAGGTCCTAGGCTGCGGTATCTGCCGCAGAGTGCGGCACGTGACTCCTGAACGGACCCCTTGCCATGAGAACCATCGTCAACCGGTTGCGTCGCAGTGCGAACCGGACCTTCGGCCGCGGCGCGGTCTTTGTCGCAGCGGTCGCCGCGGTCGCGGTCTTCGCCCTGCCCGGCGCGGCGCACGCCGACAGCTACTACATCGGCTGCGGGGACAGTGGAACGTCCTGTCAGACCGGCACCGCGGTCGAGCAGACGGAGGGCAACTGCATGGTCTCGGACTACGCTTTCGGCTCCACGGTGATGTGCGTGAAGTACGACGGCGACCTCGTCTACGTGTACGACGGCAGGGCCGACGGCTACGCCGCCATGGCGTTGGTCGAGACCTCGAACGGCTCCGTCCACGAACGCTACTGCCGCAACAACCTCGGATACGGCAACTGGGCGGTGTGCAACTTCGACTGGGCCGAGGCGGGCAGTCACGTGGCGTCGAGCGGATACAAGTCGAACTACAGCTACATCGTCACCCAGGAACTGTGGTCGTGGACCGCGAATTAGCCCCCGAACCGGGCGGGGCGCCCGCCCCGCCCGGTCAGAGCGTCCACGCAGCGGTGACCGCGAGCCGCTCCTCCCAGCTGCGCACGCCGGCCCCGCCCGGCTCCCAGCGCTCGCAGAACTCGCGCAGTTCGGCGCAGCGTTCGAGCATGGCGGCGTGCCGCACGGGCCACTCCGGCACCGACTTGCCATAGGCCGCATGGAAGTCCGCGACGGCCTCGACCTCGCCGGGGTGGTGCATCCGCACGATCCACTCGCACCACGCCAGGTCGGCGAGCGGGTCGCCGAAGCGGGAGAACTCCCAGTCCACGACCGCCGTCACCGCGAAGGCCTCCGGGTCGACGAGCACGTTGTTGGGGCCGAAGTCGCCGTGGACCAGCACGGTTCCCGGCGGCGCGGGCACGGCTTGAATCCGCCGCAGCACCTCGCCGCAAGCGCGAAGCACCGCCACCGCATGACCGGCCTCGATCAGCTCCTGACCCTGCACGCCCGCCACGAACCCCATCTCCAGCGACCCGCCCTCGGAGCCGAGCACCGGCGGGACCGGCACGGCTCCCTGGAGCTCGGCGAGCGCCTGCCGCTCCCGGTCGCGCCGCGCCGCCGCGTCGGGGCCTTCATAGTGTTTGACCACGGTCCTGCCGTCGCCGACCGTGCGATTGGTGTACCCGTGTCGAAGTGGCTGCATCCCATCATCTTCACGGCCTCGTCAAGCCGGTTCCGCGGCGTGGTGCTCTCAGGAAGGCGCCGCCTGGGCGAGGAAGTGGTTGAAGATGAGGATCACCTGGTCCAGGAACTTGAATCCGGTCGGCGTGGCCGTGAAGGCGGTTTCGGTGCAGCCTGCGGCCATCGCCATCGAGGGGTCCGGGATCTCGGTGGTGGAGATGTTCGCCGCCACCAGTGCGAGCACGACGCACACCAGTCCGACGCGCGCCCACCAGGAGAACCCGCGCCGCTTGACCGTGAGCGCCAAGGTGAAAGCCGTGGCGATCATCAGCGCCCCCGACACCACCTTCCCGCCGCCGAGCAGGATCACGCCGCACGACGCGATGACGGCGACGCCCGTCCACATCGCCACTGTTCTGAAGGTGCTCATCGGGTCTCGTCCTTCCGCCGCCGCAGGGAGGGGTTCCGTCCGGCAGGATCAGTACATCGCGCGGCCCGTTGCGGGAGCGTCAGCGGAAACGGCAATGCCGCGGCAGCATCCGGCCTCCTCCGGGTCGCGGCCGGCTATTGCTCGGCGGCCTCGCGGGCGGCGTGTTCGAGGCGGTCGCGGTAGTCGGCCCACCATGCTTCGCTGCTCTCGGGCAGGCCGTTGAAGTCGGGGCGCAGGCCGGTGGTGCCGTCGATGAGTTCGCGGATGATGTCGGCGTGGCCGCCGTGGCGGTTGGTCTCGCCGATCATGAGGACGATCATCTGGTGGAGGGTGACGTCGGCGTTCTCGGCGGGCCACCAGGGGACGGTGCCGGGGGCGTCGAGGTCGAGGGCGTCGATCACGGCGTCGGCGTGGGCCCAGACGCGGCGGTAGAAGCCGGTGATGGCTGCACTGGACTCGCCGGGCCGGGCCCACATGTCGGTGTTGGGCTCGTCCGGGTCGTCATCGAACCAGGGAGGCGGGTCCGCGATGGGGCGGCCGAGGACCTCGCCCAAGTAGCCCGCCTCGATGCCGCCGACGTGCTTGACCAGGCCGAGGAGGTTGGTGCCGGTCGGGGTCATGGGGCGGCGCAGGTCGTATTCGCCCAGGCCGTCGAGTTTCCACAGGAGGCTCTCGCGGGCGCCTCGCAGATCGTGGTGCAGGCGGGTCTTGGTGTCGGTCATGCCCGCGATGGTGCCACCGAGGTCCGACATCGAGCTTGCGGAACAGCGCTCGGTGGGCTCGACCGGACCGGTGGGGTCAGGCCGGTTCGGCGTCGAGGGCGGCGAGCTTGTCGCGGAGTTCGGAGGTGTCGGAGTACTCCAGGTCGGCGTAGATCGCAAGCGCCTGCTGCCAGGCGGCGCGGGCGGCGTCGGGGTCTCCGGTGGCGTGGTGAAGGTCGCCCAGGGAATCGAGGGTCTCGCCCTCGTGCAGGTGCTGGCCGAGTTCCCGCTGGCGGTCGAGGGCTCGCCGGTAGTAGCGGCGGGACCGCTCGTGGTCGCCGAGCTGGTGGTGGATGAAGGCGAGGCTGGTCCAGTTGTCCGCCTCCATACTGGAGCGGACGCCGGATTCCAGTGCCTTGCAGGCGTCGAGCGCCCGGCTGCAGAAGTCGAGCGCTGCGGTGTACTCGCCGACGCGGGCGAGGCACCAGCCCACCACGCCCAGGCCGCGGGCCACGCCGATCTCGCTGCCCGCGGCCCGGAACAGGTCGAGGAACCGCCGGGCGTGGTCGAGCGCCCCGCGGTAGTCCCGCCGCTGGGCGGCTTGGACGGCCAGGCTGTTGTACGTGGCCGCCTGGCCGACGAGGTCGCCCGCTTCGATCGACAGCTCCAGCGACCGGTCCAGATGCGCGCGGCTTTCGTCGAACCGGCCGAGCCGGGTGTTGCTCCATGCCAGGAGGCGGTGCGAGTGGGCCTGCGCGGCCGGTTCGCCCAGCCGCGCCGCCGCCGCCAGGGCGGTGTGCTGGAGGGCGATGTGGTCGCGGAGGTACCCGCGCACGTTGAAGAACCCGAACAGCGACCAGGCCGACTGCCAGACCCGGGCGTCGAACTCCCCGGCGGCCTGGTTGAGCGCGGTGGCGATCATGCCCGGGAACTCCGCTTCGAACCAGGCCAGCGCCGCGTCCCGCTCGGTGAAGGCCACGGGGTCGCTGCCCGGGGCCGCTTCGCCGAGCGGGATCGCCAGCTGGTGCGTACTCGGTTGCAGCAGTAGCGCCGCCGGGTACGCGGTGTGCACGTAGTGGTCGAGCAGCCGCCCCATCGCCTCGCGCCGCTCGGCGGCGGTGTCGGCGCGGTCCGCCAGCGCCGCGGCGTGGTCGCGCAGGAGGTCGTGGAACGAGAAGCGGCCCCGGTCGTCCTCGGCGAGGAGGTTCGCCCGCGTCAGCTCCATCAGCGCGGCCCGGGTCTCGTCGCGGCCCAGGCCGGTGAGGGCGGCGGCCAGGGCGGTCGTGGCGTCGGCGCCGGCGTACAGGCCGAGCAGCCGGTACGTCCGCTGCGCGGCCCCGGTGAGGTGCCGGTAGGACCAGCCCAGCGCCGCGGCGACCGAAGTGGACGGATCGGTCGGGCCGACGTTCAAGTGGCCGAGCGGGTCTCCGGCCAGGGTCCGGGCGTACTCGCCGATCGAGGCCGAACGCGCGTGGTGGGTGAGGTAGTTGGCCGCCGCGATGTGGATCGCCAGCGGCAGGCGGCCGCAGGCGGCGGTGAACGCCGCGATCTCCTCCTCCTTGGCGCCCTTGACGGTCAGGCGCCCCAGCAGGTTCCGCAGCAGCGACGCGGCCTCGGCCGCGGTGAGGGTGTCGAGCGCGAGGCCCGTGATCCCGGAGTGCGTGGCGTGGAGTCCGTCGAGCCGGTTGCGGCTGGTGACGACCACCAGGCAGTCGGCCTCCTCGGGCAGGAGCGGGCGGACCTGGGGTTCGGCGTGGGCGTTGTCGAGCACGATCAAGAGCCGCCTGCCCTTGAGTGCCTCCCGGTACCGCCCGGCGAGCGCGTCGAGCTCGGTGGGCACGGCTTTCGGATCGACGCCGAGCTGCTCCAGGAGTCGCGTCAGCGCCTGCTCGGGACTGGTCGGCGGCACCTCGGCGTAGCCGTTGAGATTGACGTACAGGCACCCGTCGGTGAACCGCGCCCTGACGGCCCGGCTGCGGGCCCAGTGGACGGCGAGCGCGGTCTTGCCGACCCCGCCGATGCCGGTGAGCGCGGAGATGACCACGGCCCTGCCGCGGCCGTGTTCGCGCAGCAGCCGGTCGAGGCGCCGCAGCTCCTCGTTCCGGCCGGTGAACGCGCGGTCGTCGGCGGGCAGGGCGCGGGCGGGCCAGTCCGCGGCGGGCGGGGCGGCCTTGAGGGAGGTGCCGGTGAGGCGGCGGCGGACTTCGTCGAGCTGGACGCGCTGGCGCAGGCTCAGTCCGAGGCGGGGGTTGCTCAGGAGCAGGTCGAACCGGTCGGGCTTGTCCCCGGCCGGGGGCCGGGGGAGGTGCTCGCCCTTGATCCAGTAGTAGACCGTCACCCGGCTGACATCCTCAGTGGACTCAGCGATCTCCCGGACGGTGCAGCCGGAGTCGGCGATGCGCGCCCGCAGCCACCCGCCGAGCTTCGCGGCGGTGTCGAGGTGGGCGAACTCGCCGCCGTCGTCCTCGACGGGGTGGCCGGCGAGCCAGGCGCGCACGGTCTCCTCGCCCACGCCCAGCTCGCGGGCGGTCTCGGCGACGGTCCGGCCGGTGTCGGCGAGGTGCACGGCCAGCCACGAGGAGAGCTTCGCGACGGTGTCGGGGCCGGGCGGGCGCGGATTCGAGGTCACGGGTCTGCCTCCACTGGGGGTGGTCGGCCGGGGTGCCGAGGAGCGGTTCAACGGAGTTCAACGGACTCTACTCGCGAACGCCCGCAGGGGATTCAATGGCGAAGCACTTGCCGGGGATTCCTCGGGACCGAATCGAACGCGAGAGGGGAGAAGTTATGACGAACAACGTCAACGGGCAGCGCGACAGCGCCTGGCGGCAGCGTGACAGCGCTTGGAAGCAGCGCGACAGCGCCTGGCGCTAACGCCCCCGCTCTCCGAGCGGACTGCAATGGCGGTGGCCGGGACCCGACGGGTCCCGGCCCCTTCGCGTTCAGCCCCGCACGAGCGTGTACTGGACCTCCGGCCGCCCGACGCTCCCGTAGTTCGGGCGGCGCTGGGCCAGGCCGTTGTCGGCCAGGTATTCCAGGTATCTGCGGGCGGTGACGCGGGCGATGCCGACCGCCGTGGCGATCGCCGCCGCCGACAGCCCCTCGGTCGCCTCGTCGAGCGCCGCCGTGATCGCGTCCAGTGTGGAGGCGCTGAGGCCCTTCGGCAGCGGCCCCGCGCCGGGCGTGCGCAGCTCCGAGAGCATCCGGTCCACGTCGGTCTGGCCCCCGACCTCCCCGGGGCCGCCCACCTGCTCGCGCCAGGTCCGGTACGTCTCCAGCTTCCCGCGCAGCGTCGCGAACGTGAACGGCTTGAGCAGGTACTGCATGACCCCCGAGGAGACCGCCGCGCGCACCTCCGACAGGTCGCGGGCCGAGGTCACGGCGATGACGTCGACCGGCGCGCGGGCCGCCCGCAGGGCCGCGCACACCGTGAGGCCGTGCGTGTCCGGCAGGTAGAAGTCGAGCAGGACCAGGTCCACGGGGTTCTTGGCGCAGAAGCGGATCGCGTCGTTGCCCGCGTGGACGACCCCGGCCACCGTGAACCCGGCGACGCGCTCGACATAGGCCCGGTGGGCCTCGGCGGCCACCGGGTCGTCCTCGACCACCAGTACGCGGATCATCGGACCGACGATATAGGGAGCCGGACCGTGAACACGGCGCCGCCATCGTTCGCGACGTCGATCGCCCCGTGGTTGCGGCGCACCGCCTGCCCCACGAGCGCCAAGCCGAGGCCGCGCCCGGCCTCGCCGTCCGGTTTCGTCGACCAGCCGCGGCGGAAGATGTCCGCGTCCTCGTCCACCCCGGGACCGGAGTCCGCGACCCGCACGAACAGCCCGTCGGCCTCCGACCGCACCGTCACCCGCACCTTCGGCGACCGCTCGGCCGCGTTGTCGACGGCCGCGTCCAGGGCGTTGTCGATGAGGTTCCCCAGGATCGTGATCAGGTCCCGCGAGTCGACGTCCTCGGCGGCCTCCTGCATCGCCGTGTCGGCCGTCAGCTCCAGCTCCACCCCGCGCTCGCTCGCCTCGCTCAGCTTGCCCAGCAGCAAAGCGGCCAGCACCGGCTCGGTCACCGAGCCCACGACCCGGTCGGTGAGCTGCTGCGCCGTCTCCAGCTCCGCCGTCGCCAACTCGACGGCCCGGTCGGTCCGGCCCAGCTCGATCAGCGAGATCACCGCGTGCAGCCGGTTCGCGGACTCGTGCGCCTGCGACCGCAGCGACTCGGCGAACCCGCGCACCGTGTCCAGCTCCCCGGTCAGGTTCTGGAGGTCGGTGTGGTCCCGCAGCGTCACCACGTTCCCCATCGACCTGCCCCGCGACTCCACCGGCATCGTGTTCACCAGCAGCAGCCGCGTGTCCGTCAGGTGCAGCTCGTCGCTGCGCGGCTCGTCCGCCGTCAGCGCCGCCGCCAGGTCCGCGGCCAGGTCCAGGTCCGCCACGGCCGCGCCCTTGACGTCCGCGGGCAGCCGCAGCAGGTCCCGCGCCGCGTCGTTGCACAGCGCGATCCGCCCGTCCCGGCCCACCAGGACGAGTCCTTCGCGGACCGAATGCAGGATCGCCTGGTAGTACTCGAACATGTCCCGCAGCTCCGCCGGCGCGACCCCGCGCGTCTGGCGCCGCAGCCGGTCGCTCACCAGGTAGCTCCCCGCCACGCCCACCACGAACACGCCGACCGCGACGCCCGCCAGCGGCAGCAGCCGCTCGTTCAGCTCGTCCGAGATCGCCTCGATCGTGATCCCCACGGCCACCAGCGCCACGACCTTGCCGTTGATCCCGAACACCGGCACCACCGCGCGCATCGACGGCCCTAGCGTCCCCGTGTACGTCTCCGTGAACGCCTGGCCCGCAAGGGCCTTCGCGGTGTTCCCGATGAACTCCTTCCCGATCTGGTCCGGATCGGGATGCGTGTACCGGATGCCCTCCGGGCTCATGATCGTGATGAAGTCGACCCCCGTGTCGGCCCGCACCCGCTCGGCGAACGGCTGCAACTCCGCACTCGGATCGGCCGTCTCCAGCGCCGCCTCCACGCTCGGCGAATCCGCCACGGTCTCGGCCACCGCCAGGACCTCCTCGCGCGCGTTGTCGTCGGTCGCCCGGCCCGCGTCCACGTACGCCAGCACCGCCCCGGCGCCCACGAGCAGGCCGACCAGGACGAGTTGCAGCACCAGCAGCTGCCGGGCCAGGGGCCACGGTTTGGTCACGACACATTTGATCACGTCCCGTTGACGCGACCGAAATGAACTTAATAGTGACTCGCTTCACAAGCGCTTGGACACTTACGTCAAACTCCCCGTGAACTAGGAGACAACGATGTCCACCGCGCCACCCCCGAAGCGACGCGATCGCACCCACTACCTCTACCTCGCCGTGATCGTCGCCGTCCTCCTCGGCATCGCGGTCGGCTTCGCGTTCCCCGAGTTCGCCAAGCAGCTCAAGCCCCTCGGCACCGGCTTCGTGGCCCTCATCAAGATGATGATCGTCCCGATCATCTTCTGCACCATCGTCCTGGGGATCGGGTCGGTGGCCAAGGCCGCGAAGGTCGGCAAGGTCGGGCTCATCGCCCTCGGCTACTTCCTGCTCATGTCGACGTTCGCGCTGGCGATCGGCCTGGTCGTCGGCAACATCCTGCACCCGGGCTCGGGCATGAACCTCGACCCGACCGCCGCGGCGACCGCGCAGGAGACGGCCTCCGAGGCCGGAGGCGGCGGCACCGTCGAGTTCCTGCTCGGGATCATCCCCGAGAGCATGGTCTCGGCGTTCACCTCCGGCTCGGTACTCCAGGCGCTCCTGGTCGCGCTGCTCACCGGCTTCGCGCTCCAGAAGATGGGCCGCACGGGCGAGCCGATCCTGGTCGGCATCGGGCACCTCCAGCGCCTCGTCTTCCGCATCCTCGCCATGATCATGTGGGCCGCGCCGATCGGCGCGTTCGGCGCGATCGCGGCCGTGGTCGGCGAGACCGGCTGGGACGCGCTCAAGAGCCTGGCGGTCATCATGATCGGGTTCTACGCGACCTGCCTGCTGTTCGTGTTCTGCGTCCTGGGCGCGGTCCTGTGGCTCGCGGCCCGCGTCAACATCTTCCAGCTGCTGCGCTACCTCGGCCGGGAGTTCCTGCTCATCGTCTCCACCTCGTCCTCGGAGTCGGCGCTGCCGCGGCTCATCGCCAAGATGGAGCACCTCGGGGTGAGCAAGCCCGTCGTCGGCATCACCGTCCCGACCGGCTACTCGTTCAACCTCGACGGCACCGCGATCTACCTGACGATGGCGACGCTGTTCATCGCCACCGCGCAGGGCGACTCGCTCAGCCTCGGCGAGCAGATCTCCCTGCTGGTCTTCATGATCATCGCCTCCAAGGGCGCGGCCGGGGTCTCCGGCGCCGGCATCGCGACCCTCGCGGGCGGGCTCCAGTCGCACCGCCCCGAGCTGGTCGACGGCGTCGGGTTCATCCTCGGCATCGACCGGTTCATGTCCGAGGCCCGCGCGCTCACCAACTTCGCCGGGAACGCCGTCGCCACGGTCCTCATCGGCACCTGGACCAAGGAGTTCGACCGCGACCAGGCCACGCGCGTCTTTGCCGGGCAGGAGCCGTTCAACGAGGCCACGCTCGTCGACGACCACGAACCGGCGGACGTCCCCGAGCAGCCCAAGGACAAGCAGCTCGAACCCGTCTAGCCCCGGGCTTCCGAAGCGCCCCCGTGCCACCCGGCACGGGGGCGCTTTGCGCTGCAACGGGCCCGACCTCCCCGGACGGCCCCCGAACCCCGTGGATTGTGATCGTCGTTACCCGGCAGTACAGTGAGGGCGCCCCTCCGCCCCGAGTCGACGAGGACCTGACATGCGCGGCCGCCTCCTGCACCTGCCCCCACGGCCCTGGGCCGCCTTCGCCGTGCTGACCGCCCTGGCGCTCATCGGCATCGGCAACTGGGCGATCGACGCCACCCCGCCCGCGCCCGTCTCGGCCGACGCCCCGGAGGACGAGTTCAGCGCCGACCGCGCCTGGGCCACCGTCGAGGCCATGGCCGCCGAACCCCACCCGATGGGCACCCCCGCCCACGACGAGGTCCGCGACCACCTCGTCGCCGAACTCGACGCACTCGGCTTCGACACCGAGGTCCAGACCGAACTCGCCCGCGACCCCGGCGACGGCGAGGCCCTCGTCCGCTTCGGCGTGGTCGACAACATCGTCGCCACCCTCCCCGGCACCGACCCGACCGGCACGGTCCTGCTGACCTCCCACTACGACTCCGTGCCGTCCGGCCCCGGCGCCGCCGACGCCGCCTCCGGCGTCGCGGCCATCGTCGAGACCGCCCGCGCCCTCAGCCTCGAAGGGCCGCACCGCAACGACGTCGTCGTCCTCATCACCGACGGCGAGGAGATGGGCCTGTTCGGCGCCGAGGCCTACGCCCGCACCCACCCCGCCACCGATGACCCCACCGTCGTGTTCAACCTGGAGGCCCGCGGCGTCTCCGGCCCCTCCCTCATGTTCGAGACCTCCACCGAGAACGCCGCCCTCATCGACGTGTTCGCCGAAGCCGCGCCCCACCCGTACGGCGACTCCTCCGCGATCGAGGCGTACCGGCAGCTGCCCAACGACACCGACTTCACCCGCCTCCAAGCGGCCGGCTACATCGGACTGAACAACGCGTTCATCGGCGGCGCCGCCTGGTACCACTCCCCGTACGACGACACCGACCACCTCAACTCCGCGAGCCTCCAGCACCACGGCGCGAACACCCTCGGCACCGCCCGCGCCCTCGCCGCCATGGACCTCGCCGACCTCGACACCGGCCACGACCAGACCTTCTTCTCGTTCCTCGGACTCTTCGTCCACTACGGCGACGCCTGGAACCTGCCCCTGGCGCTCCTCGGCCTCGCCGCCGTCATCGCGGCGGCCGCCCTCGCCCGCGCCCGCGGCGTCCTGAGCCTGCCGCGCCTCGCCCTCGCGATCGCCACCTTCATTGCGCCCATTGCCGTCTCGGCGCTCGCCGCGGTCGGCCTGTGGCCCCTGCTCCAGGCCCTGCGCCCCGGCTACGCCGACCAGGAGGGCCTCCTGTTCAACCGCACGTTCTACTACCTCGCGGTCCTCGTCTTCGCCGTCGCCGCCCTCACCGCCTGGTACGCGGCCGTGCGCCGCCGCCTCGGCGAGGCCGCGACCGCGCTCGCACCCCTCGCCTGGCTCGCCGCCCTCGCCACCGCGACCGTGTTCGCGGTCCCCGGCGTGTCCTTCGTCTTCGCTCTCCCCGCGCTGGCGGCGGTCGGCCTCGTGGTCGCGATGCTCCTCGACGGGCGCTCGCGCCGGGCCCGACTCATCGGCTACGGCGCCTTCGCCCTCACCCTCGTCCCGGCCGCCGTCCAGGTCAGCTGGACCGCGAACCTCATGGAGGCCTTCGGGTTGGAACTCGCGGCCGTCCCCGCGGTCCTGATCCTCCTCTTCGCCGCGCCCGCGCTGCCGCTGTTGACGATGCTGCGCCTGCGCTTCATCCCGGCCGCCGCCGCGCTCGTCGCCCTCGCCCTCGTCGGGACCGGCCTCGCCGTCGACCGCTTCGACGCCGACCACCCCCGCCAGGCCTACCTGTCCTATGTGCTCGACGCCGACACCGGCACTGCCGCATGGGTCTCCACCGACCGCGACCGCTCCGACTGGACCGCCGGATACGTCACCGGCGACCTCGCCGAGTCCGGCCTCCCGGCCGCCTACGTCGACGCCGTCGACCCCGACACCGGCTCCGGCCCCGCCGCAGCCGTCGACCTCCCGGCCCCGACTGCCGTCTACACCGCCCGCACCGCCGACGCGGCGACCCTCGAAGTCGCCTCCCCGCGCGGCGCGGACACCGTGTGGCTCAGCGTCTCCGGCGACGTCGACCGCGCCGAGGTCACCCTGGCCGACGGCACCACCGCCGACGTCCCGATCACCGAATCCGAAGGCCCGAACCAGATCTGGTTCTACGACGTCCCCGCCGAGGGCTTCACCCTCACCCTCCACGGCGAGGTCGCCGACGCCACGGTCTTCGACCAGACCCACGGCCTCGACGACCTCCCCGGCTACACCGACCGCCCCGAAGCCCTCATGCGCTCCAGCGACCGCCGCTCCGACACGGTCACCATCGCCTCCGCCGCCCTCTAAGCCGCGATCACCGGCGGGTTGAGCCGCGCGAAGCCCTCCTGGCGCTCGTACGGGTAGTACGGGTACGGGGCGGTCTTCGCGCTGGCCTTGTCGAGGCGGGCGATCTGGTCGGCGTCGAGCTCCCAGCCGAGGGCGCCGAGGTTCTGCCGCAACTGCTCCTCGTTACGGGCGCCGACGATGACCGAGGCGACGGTGGGGCGGCGCAGGAGCCAGTTGAGGGCGATCTGCGGGACCGTGCACCCGGTCTCGGCGGCGACCTCGTCGAGGACGTCCACGATCCGGTACAGCGCTTCGTCTTCGACGGGCGGCCCGAACTGCGCCGTCTGGTGCAGGCGGCTGCCGTCCGGGACGGGGCTGCCGCGCCGGATCTTCCCCGTGAGCCGGCCCCAGCCGAGCGGGCTCCACACCAGGGCCCCGACGCCCTGGTCGACGCCGAGCGGCATGAGCTCCCACTCGTAGTCGCGGCCGACGAGCGAGTAGTAGACCTGGTGCGCCGCGAAGCGCTGGCGGCCGAGGCGGTCGGCGGCGTCGAGGCTCTTCTGGAGCTGCCAGCCCGCGTAGTTCGAGGCGCCCGTGTAGCGGATCTTCCCGGCCCGCACGAGGTCGTCGAGGACGGACAGGGTCTCCTCGACCGGGGTGCGGGCGTCGAAGGCGTGCAGCTGGAACAGGTCGATGTAGTCGGTGTCCAGGCGCCGCAGCGCGGCCTCGACGGCGCGCACGAGGTGGGCGCGGGAGGCCCCGGCGTCGCCTGGGCCCTCGCCGATCGGGAGCCCCGCCTTGGTCGAGATGAGCGCCTTGTCTCTGCGGCCCTTGAGGGCCGCGCCGAGCACCTCCTCCGAGGCCCCGTCGGAGTACACGTCGGCGGTGTCGAACATGGACATCCCGGCGTCGAGCGCGATGTCGACCATGCGGCGGGCCTCGGCGACGCCGGTGTCGCCCCACGCGCCGAAGAGCGGCCCGGAGCCGCCGAAGGTGCCGGCGCCGAAGGACAGGGCGGGGACGTGGAGGCCGGAGCGGCCGAGGCGGCGGTGTTCCATGGGAGATCCCTTCTAAAGGAACTACAGTTCCATTAACGCGAGGTCTAAGCTAGCTCAGCAACACCGCTAAACGCAACTGGAGTCCCGTTATGAATCAGGCCACTGGCGCCCCGGGCACGTCCCGCCCCGGCGGGCGCACCGCCCGCGTCCGCGAAGCCGTGCTCCGCGCTGCCGGGGACGCCTTGGCCGACAAGGGCATCGGCGGCCTCGACCTCGCCGAGGTCGCCCGCCTCGCCGGGGTCGGCAAGACCACCGTCTACCGCCGCTGGGGCACCGTCCCGGGCCTGGTCGCCGACATGCTCGCCGAGATGGCCGAGTCCTCGCTCCCGCGCGCCCGCACCGGCGCCCTCGACACCGACCTGGCCGCCCTCGCCGCCCTGATCCTCAAGACCCTCACCGACGAACGCCAAGGCCCCCTGTTCAAAGCCGTCATCGCGGCCGCCGCCTCCGACCCCCAGACCGCCGCGGCCCTCCACCGCTTCTACCGCGTCCGCATCGACGAGTGGTCCCCGTGCGTCACCGAAGCCGTCGACCGCGGCGACCTCCCGAAGGGCACCGACCCCGACGAGGTCGTCCGCGCCCTCTCGGCCCCCCTCTACTACCGCCTCCTCGTCACCGGCGACCCCCTCGACCAGTCCGCGGCCGCCCGCGCCGCCGCCGCGACAGCGGCCGCCGCCCGCGCGGGCGCCTAC
>NZ_QFRW01000093.1:0-25201 GCF_003265355.1 Glycomyces dulcitolivorans
ACCCGCGCTTCGCCCTCGCGGCGCTCGCCGCGGACCTCCGCGAGGCGGCGGGCCGGCTCGACGCGTTCACCGGTCCCGACCCGGCGACCGACGTGCGGGCGGTGTTCTCGTGGTCCTACCGGGCCCTGTCACCGGAGGCCGCCCGCATGTTCCGTCTCCTCGGCACGCACCCCGGCCCCGACCTCACCGCCGCCGCGGCGGCCTCCCTCGCGGGAACCGATGCGGCGCAGGCGCAGCGGCTGCTCGGCGAACTGGCCCACGCGAGCCTCGTGTTCGAGGCCGCGCGGGGGCGGTTCGCCCTCCACGACCTCCTGCGCGCCTACGCCGCCGGCCTCGCCGAAGCGGACGGCGAGCGGGAGGCGGCGGTGCTGCGGACCCTCGACCACTACCTCCACACCGCCGCCGCGGGCCTGCGGCTGATCAACCCCGTCCGGGACCGGGTCGCGACCGCGCCCGCCCGTCCCGGCACCGCGCCGGAGGCGCTGGAGGATGGCAGGGCCGCGATGGCCTGGTTCGCCGCCGAGCACGCCGTGATCCTCGCTGCGGTCGAGCACGCCGCGGCGTCCGGTCATGACGCCCGCTGCTGGCAGCTGGCCTGGACCGCTTCCGACTACCTTCACCGCAGCGGGCACTGGCACGACCTCGAAGCGTGCTGGGAGCGTGTCTACGCGGTCGTCGAGCCGCTCGGCGACCACGAGGCCCTCTCGCGCGTGCAGCACCGCCTCGCGTTCGCCCACGCGCTCCTCGACCATTTCGACGAGGCGGACGAACTCCTCGACCGGGCCCTGGAGCGGTGCCGGAGGCCGGGATACGAGATCCAGGAGGGCCACGTCCACCAACTGCGCGGCTACATGTGGCGCCGGCAGGGCCGGGGCGACACCGCCCTGGAGTGCAACCGCCGCGCGCTCGACCTGTACCGGTCGGCCGGGCACCTCGGCGGCCAGGCGATCGCGCTCGGCTCGATCGGCTGGCACCGCGCCACCGTCGACGAGGCGTACGAAGAGGCCCTGTCCGACTGCGAGGCCGCGCTGAGGCTCGCGGAGGCCGCAGGAGACCGGGCCGGACAGGGCGCGATCCGCGACAGCCTCGGGTGCATCCATCGCAGGCTCGGGCGGCACGAGGAGGCCGTCGCCCAGCACCAGCGCGCGGTGGACCTCAATCACGAGGTCGGACATCGGTTCGGGGAGGCCGCCGCGCTCGCGAACCTAGGCGAGACGCTCCTGGAGACCGGCGACCGGCGCGGCGCGCGGGAGGCGTGGACGCGGGCGATCGCGGTGCTTGAGGGCATCGGGCATCCCGACGTGGAGGGGCTCCGAGCCCGGCTGGCGGAGATCGGGGACTAGGCGAGCGGGGCCGCCCGTCCCGGCGGCCCCGCTCGCATTGAGCGACCTAGGAGGATCTCTGGACCATGAATCCGTTGATGGCAGAGCTCTGAGGAGAGCAGTAGGCGGTCGACCACCCGCTGGTCCGCCACTGACCGAAGCGCTGGTAGGTGTCGTCGACTCCCCAGGGCTGGCACACCACGACCGCATGCCAGGACCCGCCATTGCTCCTGTTGCACTTCACGCGCCAGCCGTGACCGATGGCCCCTTCACTTTGGCAGCCCGTCGGCCATCCCTTGATCGACACGTCATCCACGGCCGCTTCGTAGGTCGCGGGGGCTTCAGGTGTCGCGCCGGCCCCGCCCGGGATGCCGAAGAGCATGCTCGCCGCCAGCGCCAATGCGGCGAGGAGTGAGTAGATCGACTTCTTCATGTTCTCTGGTCCTTTCTCGATCTTGCCGGCCGTTGTCAGGTGCGGTCGTAGTAGGACGTCTCGAACCCTGCGGTGACGGCCTTGGAGTCTCCTTCGCAGTACGCCCGAGACCAGCCGGACCGCATCCAGGGGCCGGTGTCATCGGTGATACGGCCGTCCCTGTGGCGGCAAAGGACCAGGGCCCGGAAGGAGCCGCCGTTGTGCCTGCTGCATGTCGCGACTGATCCCCAGTCGGCGGGGATCTCGGCTCGGCAGCCGCTGGGGTGCGCCATCAGGCCCACCTCACCGGCGAACGAGGAGACCGAGGTGCCGGAGCGCGCCTCCGCTCCCTCGGCCCATGAGGCGGCCGGGGCGCTGAGGGCGAAGATGCCGCTCAGCAAGGCTCCGATCGCCGCTGCGGCCAGTGTTCGGCGGATGTTCGAATGTTTGAGCAACGTGGCTCACCTGCTCTCTCTGGTTGCACACCCAGATGAGTGAGTGCTTGATTGCAGATCGTTCCAGGGGGCGGTGGTGAAAATGTGGTGAAGACGTGAAGGGAAGTCGGGCCCGATACGGGCCGGCATGGCATCGATGAGGGGCCCGCGCGTGCGTGCCGCCCTACGCGGAGTTTGGTCACGGGCGTATAACGATCTGCTGCTAGGACGCTGGCAGGTGCGGGTTCAGGGGGGCGGAGAACGGCAGGCGGGGTGCGGGGGCGGGTGCGCGAGCTACGATGGAGGCGGGGATATCGCGCTCCAACTGCGGGAACGCAGGTGCCTAGTGGGTGGGCGCGATGTCGGATCGCCTCCGGTTGAACAGATAGGACCTCAAGTGCAGACTCCGAATGTCATCGTCTGGCCCGGCCTTGGCGACATCGTGCCCTCTCGTGCGCGAGTCCTGCGGGACGCGTTCCGCGGCCAGGGCTACAAGCTTTCGCTGTTCTGCATCGCGAGCTGCGACGTGGTCGCCGAGATGACCTCCACCGGCGCCGGGCAGGTCTCGGCCCAGGTGGGATCTACCGGCGGGACCAGCGGTTTCGCCGCCGCGGACGCCGAGACGTTCGCGGCCGAGGTCGCGAACTTCATCGAGCGCGAGCGCGAAGTCGCCAGCGCCCGCCGCTAGGGCCTTCGCCGGCTCGGTGGCGGAGCGGGGGTCTTTCATCGGGTGAATAGACTGCCGCGATGAACCCCTCCCCCGAGCCGGTCCGCAATGTCGAGGGCCCGCTTACGATCGCCCAGCTGGCTGCGCTGGCGGGCGTTTCCACTGCAACCGTGTCAAAGGTCGTGAACGGCCGGTCCGATGTCGGGGCGGTGACGCGTGATCAGATCGAGGCGCTCATCCGCAGTCACGGGTACCGCAGGCAGAGGCGGCCCGCGAAGTCGGCGGCGTTGATCGATGTGCTGTTCCATGAGCTGGCCGGCCTGTACGCGATCGAGATCCTGAACGGTGTCGAAGAGGTCGCCCGCGAGCATCGGCTCGGGGTGGTGGTCTCCGAGCTGGGCGGCAGGCATGTGCCGGGGCGGGGCTGGATCGAGGACGTGCTGGCGCGAAGGCCGCACGGGGTCGTCTCGGTGTTCACGGGGCTGACCGCGGAGCAGACCGAGCGCCTGTACAGCCGGGACATTCCGCTGGTGCTGCTGGACCCGACGGGCGATCCCGAGCATGACGCGCCTTCGATCGGGGCGAGCAACTGGAACGGCGGGCTCGCCGCGGCGAGGCACTTGATCGCGTTGGGGCACCGGCGGATTGCGGTCATCACCGGGCCGGATCATATGGAGGCCAGCCGGGCTCGGTTGGACGGGTTTCGCGCCGGGATGGATCTTGCGGGGGTGCAGATTGATCCGGCGCTTGAGCGGCATGGGGATTTTCAGATCGAGGACGGGCTCGTTCATACCCTGGAGTTGATGGGGATGGACCAGCCGCCTACTGCTGTTTTCGCTTCCAATGACGGTATGGCCCTTGGGGTTTACCATGCTGCGGCTGAGCTGGGGGTGCGGATTCCCGAGGACTTGAGCGTCGTCGGGTTCGACGACCTTCCCATGGCGGAGTGGATGATCCCGAAGCTGACCACCATCCGCCAGCCGCTCAAGGCGATGGGCGCCGCCGCCGCGAGTGCGGTCGTCGCGTTGTCGGCGGGCGAGCGGCTGTCGCAGCAGCGCATCGAGCTGGCGACCGAGCTGGTCGTGCGGGGCAGTACGTCGCCGCCCCGCTGATCACCAGAGGTCGGACGGCCAGGCGTTCAAGGTCTCCTGGTCGTACTCGCCCGTCGCCGTGACCACTTCGCCCGGCAGGAAGTAGGACGCGGTGCCCGGCAGCGCCACGCCTGCGCCCGAAGCGAGGTCGTAGGCGTAGAGGTCGCACGAGGTCCAGCCCCACATCCCCGCGTCGCCGTACAGCCACAGCGTCGAGCCGACTACGGTCGCGCGATCGCCGCTGCCGAAGTTCGCACTCGCGCTCCACAGTTCGGCGTCCGTGCTGGTGTCGTACAGCTTCAGTTTCTCTGTCTCCCAGTCGATGACCGCGATATTGGTTCCGGACAGCGCCACTGCTTGGCCTTCTCCCTCGGCCGACCAGGTCGCTTCCCCGGTTTGGGCGTCTACGATCGCGGGTTTTCCATCGATCGTCAGCGGGAGTTGATTGTCCACCGGGTCTACTGTCGGCAGTCCTCCGCAGGAGGTCAGGTCTTCGGTCTTCCTCGTCATGGCCTCTAGCTGCCAGGCCGGGTCCGACTCGCCCAGCCGGTAGCCCTCCAGAACCGCGATGCATCCGTCAGCCGGGTTGTCGTCCCAGTCGTCGTAGACGATGAGGGTGTCGCCGGAGAGGACGGCGTCGCCGCCGGTCGGGACGCTGCCGAGGCTGTCGCCGCCCTGATAGACGGTCAGGGTCCGGCTCTCGTTGCCGGTCGGGAAGGACTCGACGAGGAGGTGGTCCGGGGCGGGTTCGCCGGTCCAGGGAGTTTCCTGGACGACGCGGGCGCTCGCGTAGGTCGGGGTGGACCACTGGAGGGACAGGTCGGCGGGGTCGCGGGCGTACATGGTGCAGTCGCCGACGTGGTCGTCCTGCTCGCCGGTGCACTCGGTCATGATCACCGCGTC
The DNA here is from genome assembly GCF_003265355.1 of Glycomyces dulcitolivorans. Lineage (GTDB taxonomy): Bacteria > Actinomycetota > Actinomycetes > Mycobacteriales > Micromonosporaceae > Glycomyces > Glycomyces dulcitolivorans. The sequence goes on from NZ_QFRW01000093.1 coordinate 4,830, forward strand.
GGCGAAGACCGAGACGAACGAGGCCTCCTGGTCGCGCCAGAGCTCGTCGCCGGTCGCAAGGTCGAGGGCGACCGTGTCCTGGCGGCCGGGCCAGTCGTAGTCCTCGTCGGCGAGGTCGCCCATGGGAAGGGAGAGGACGACGACGTCGCCGGCCACGGCGATCTCGACGCCGTACTCCTTCCAGTCGCGGGACCAGACGGTGTCGCCGTCGCGTTCGAGTGCGAAGCGTTCGTCGGTGAGCCGGAGGGTGTCCTGGCCGAGGTGCGCGATCTGTTCGCCCTCAACCGCTTCCGCGGTCCAGAGGGGTTCGCCGGCGTAGCGGTCGACGCCTTCGGGGAGCGTTTCCCCGACGGGGTTGACGGCCGCGTCGATCGGGACGCCTTCAGGGATCTCCCCCGAGGGCCAGGTGGACTCATCGGGGAAGTCGTATGCGAGGACCGCCTCGATGAAGAAGGTCGCCGAGAAGATCGCCGCGGCCAGGACCGCGAGGCCGGCCTGCACGGTCCGCGGCCAGCTCCGGAACTCGCGCCACAGCGGGAGCGTGTCGGGGTCCGTGGACATGCGGCCTCCAATGGGCGGTCGGGTGCTCGCCTCGCACGATAACGGCGCACCGCCACCTGGCAGGCCCTCGCTATCCTCGGACCGGTCCCGCCCCGAGCCCCGGATGTGCCCACCATGCCCCAGACCGAACGCGAAAGCATGCGCGTCCTTTGGATCGTGCTGTTCGCCGCCCTGTCGATGATGCCGCTCGGCGTCTGGCAGGTCGCGCGCCAACCGAGCAACGCGGTGGAAGTGGTGACGGCGTTCATGGAGGCCTTGCAGGACAAGGACCTCGACCGGGCCTACGAGTTCGTCGGCACCGCGATCCCGACCGGGCCCGCGGCCGCGTTCCTGCGGCCCGAGGCGATCGGGGAGTGGGAGCTGCTCGCGGTCGAGCAGCCCGAGAGCCTCGCCGGGTTCCCCGAGCCGGTCACCGTGACGATCGGGACCGAGGAGGGGACGGCCCAGGGGTCCTTCGGCGTCGACGAGTACGACGGCGAGTTCACCCTCCAGGACCCGTTCCAGACCGTCACGATCACCGCCTCCTCATATCTTTCGGTGCAGGTCAACGACTTGACGGTGCCGATGCAGGTCGAGACGACCTGGTCGGCCTGGCAGAACCGCCAGGCGCAGCGGACCCTGACGCTCCTGCCGGGCGTCTACCGGTTCTTCGGCGGCGAGCAGGTCGCCCTGCTCGGCGACAACGACGGCGGGGCGGGCGCGACCATCGGCACGCCGCTTCCCAGCGGAGTGGAAGCCGCTTCACTGCAAGCGGCCGTGAACGAGTACGTCGACTCGTGCGTCGAGTACCGGTTGATCGCCCCGACTGGTTGTCCTTTTGCGACTGACGGGCAGATCGACACCGCCGAGCAGGTCCGGGTGTACGACCCGCAGGACGTGACCTGGACCGTCGAGCGGTACCCGACCGCGGCCGTCGCGCCGGGCGTCGGGCTCTACGACGAGCCGATCCTTCAGGTGGAGTTCACCGATCCGGGCCTGATCACGTTGCAGGGCACGGCGAACGTGGGCTATGACGGCCGGGAGCCGTTCACCGCGGCCTGCCGCTTCGACGGCCGGCCCCTGGTCGTCGTGATCGCCCCCGACGGCACGATCGAGCTCGCCCCGCTCGGCGAGGTCGTGACCGACTCGTGCCGGGGCACCGAGTGAAGGGGGCCCGCATGCGCGCCGGAATCGTGAAGTGGGCCTACCCGCGGCGCTGGTCGATCCTCGCGGAGGCGCTTGTCGCGATCCTGGTCTTCCTGATCGCGCTGCCCGTCGTCTTCATCGCCGGCCAGGAGCCCGCTCCCGTCCGGGTCGTCACCGCTTACCTTGAGGCGCTTCAGGACGGGGATGTGGACGAGGCCGAATCACTCGTCTCCCACTCGTACGGCATGGAGGCCGACGCCTCCTGGCTCACCGCCGAGGCGCTGTCGGGCGACTGGACGATCGAGTCGGTCGAGCTCAAGTCGGCCACCGAGATCACCGTGCACGCCGTCATCGCCGCAGGCAGCGTCCGCGCAGAAGGCGCGTTCCGTTTGGAGGGCACCGAAGGCGACCTGCGCATCGCGAACCCGTACGTCTACCTCCAGACCGGCACCCCCCTGTTCACCTCCACGGAGATCAACGGCGTCCGCGAGCAGGTGGAGACCGTCGACGAGTTCCCGGCCCCGATCGCGCTCTACCCGGGCTCCTACGCGCTCTTCGCGAACGTCCCCGAATTCGACGGCGGACTGCCGCTCCTCGCCATGCCCGGCGCCCACAGCGGGGGCTTCGGCACGGACACGGTCGATTTGGACGCGCTGATCACCGGGCCGCTCGTCGACAGCGCGGCATTCGAGACGCGGGTCAACGAGGCCGTCGCCGCGTGGATCGACTCCTGCGCCGCGAGCACGGAGATCGCCCCCGCCGGCTGCCCGTTCAGCGCGGCCTACAGCTACGGCGTCGCCTACGACGGGCACAAGGAGTTCACCGAGGTCGGCGCCCTGGAGTGGGCCGTCGAGACCTATCCGAAGGTCCGCTTCGGCCGCGACCTGCGACTCGACGTGGTCGAACCCGGGACCGTGCTCCTCACCGGGACCGGGACGGCCCTCGGGTTCGACGGCGAGTCCGCTCTCGACGGACGGTGCACAGTGGACTTCTGGAACACCGTGCCCGCGATCGGCGACGACGGAACGGTCGCGTTCACGCTCTACGCCGAGCAGGGGAACACCTGCCTGTGAACGGAGACCGGCCGCGCAGAAGGCTCTGCGCTGCCGGATCGTTCACGCGCTGGCGGCGTCCTGGACCTCGCCGATCAGCTCTTCGATGATGTCCTCCAGGAAGAGGACGCCGGTGGTCGCGCCCGCCGCGCCGATGACGCGGGCGACGTGGGCGTTCTGGGAGCGGATCTGCGCGAGCGCGTCTTCGAGCTCGGCCGCGGCCTCGACCGTCGGCAGGTCGCGGATGCGGTCCGCGGGGATCGGCGCGTCGAGGTCGGTGAGGTCGAGGACGTCCTTGAGGTGCAGGTACGTGTGCGGCGTGCCGCCGTTGCGGATGACGTAGCGGGAGTAGCCGCTCTCGGAGACCGCCGCCTGCACCTGGCGCGGCGTCGGGTCGGCCGGGAGCAGCACCAGGTCCTTCATCGGGACCTCGACGTCCTCCACCTTCTTCTCGGTGAACTCGAAAGCGGCCGTGATGGTTCCGGAGTCGTCGACGAGGGTGCCCTCGCGCTGCGACTCCTCGACGATCGTCGCCACTTCGTCGATCGTGTAAGCGCTCTGGGCCTCGTCCTTCGGTTCCACGCGGAACAGGCGCACGATGCCGTTCGCGATCGCGTTCAGGACCCAGATCAGGGGCCGCACGACCCGCGAGACGAACACCAGCGGCGGCGCCAGGATCAGCGCGGCCCGGTCGGGGACCGAGAACGCGATGTTCTTCGGGATCATCTCGCCGAAGACGACGTGCAGGAACGTCACCGCCAGCAGCGCCACCGCGAACGCGATCCCCGAGACGGCGGCCGGGGTCAGCCCGGTCCAGCCGAGCGGGTATTCGAGCAGGTGGTGGATGGCCGGTTCGGAGACGTTCAGGATCACCAGGGAGCACACGGTGATGCCGAGCTGACTGGTCGCCAGCATGAGCGTCGCGTGCTCCATGGCCCACAGGGTCGTCTTCGCCGCGCGGCTGCCCTCGGCGGCGCGCGGTTCGATCTGGGAGCGGCGCGCCGAGATGACGGCGAACTCCGCGCCCACGAAGAAGGCGTTGGCGACCAGGAGGACCACCAGCCAGACCAGTCCGGGAAGGTACTCGCTCATCGGTCGGCCTCCTGCTCGAACGTCTCCAGGATGCGCTCGCGCGTCCCGCCGAAGGCCGGGTCGGTGGCCGGGTCGTCGGGCAGGTAGCGGAGGCGGTCGATGCGGGACCCGGTCAGGCGGTCCACGCGCAGGAGCCCGCGGTCGAGGCGGACCTCCTCGCCGAGCGCGGGGATGCGCTCCAGCATGTCGAGGACGTAGCCCGCGACGGTCTCGTAGTCCTCGCCCTCGGGGATGCGCACGCCCGCGCGCTCCCAGAGCTCGTCGGGGCGCAGGGACCCCGAGAGGACGATCGAGTCGGCGTGCTTGACGATGAGGTTCTGGCGGCGGTCGTGCTCGTCGTGGACTTCGCCGAGGAGCTCCTCGACCAGGTCTTCGAGCGTGACGATCCCGGCGGTGCCGCCGTACTCGTCGACGACCACCGCGATCTGGAAGCCGCGCCCGCGCAGCGTGCCCAGGAGCGAGCCGACGCCGGCGGTCTCGGGGACCTTCAGCGGCTCGGACATGAGCTCGGTGACCGGGACGGCGCCCCGGCGGTCGAACTCGACGGCGTACGCGGTCTTGACGTGCGCGATGCCGATGACGTCGTCGACGTCCTCGCCGAGGACGGGGAACCGGGAGTGCCCGGTCCGGGCCGCTTCGGCGATCACGTCGGCGGCGGTCGCCGTGCGCTCCAAGGTCACCGCGTTCACGCGCGGGGTCATGACCTCGTCGGCGGTGTAGGCGGAGAACGTGAGCGTGCGGTGCAGCATCGCGGCCTCGTCGCGGTCGAGCGAGCCCTCGGTGGCCGAGCGGCGGATGAGGAAGCTCAGCTCCTCGGCGCTGCGCGCGCCCGAGAGCTCCTCCTTCGGCTCGATGCCCATCGCGCGGATCGTGCGGTTCGCGGTGCCGTTGAACAGCACGATGATCGGCTTGAACACGTACGTGAAGCCGAGCTGGAACGGGACCACGAGCTTCGCGGTGGCGAGGGGGACGGCCAGCGCGAAGTTCTTGGGCGCCAGCTCGCCGAGGATCATCGAGAACAGGGTGGCGACGACGATGGAGACGACCGCGCCGATGGGGCCGACGGCGCCTTCGGAGACGCCCAGGCCCAGGAGCGGTTCGCGCAGGAGCGAGCTGATGGCCGGCTCGAACGTGTAACCCGCGAGCAGGGTCGTGAGGGTGATGCCCAGCTGCGCGCTGGAGAGGTGGGTGGAGGTGACTTTCAGCGCCTTGATGGTCGGGCCGAGGCCCTTCTCGCCGCGCTCTTGCCGGCGCTCCAGTTCGGGCCGGTCGAGGTTGACCAGGGCGAACTCGGAGGCGACGAACAGTCCGGTACCGATGGTCAGTACGGCACCCGCGAGGATGCCCCAGACTTCTGTGCTCAACGCTCACCTCGCTGCGAAGCCGGGACCGGCTGTGGCCGCCCCGAGGTGAGCCAGGGTTTATGACTGGGTGAATCGTCCATGCGGACGAGGATAGCGGGGTGTCGGGGGCTTTCGCAGGGTGCGGGCGGTCGGATCACATGCCGTGTCGGGGCCCCGGACCGCGGCGCGGTCCGGGGCCGGGGGGCTACTGGGCGAGGATCTCGCGGCTGGCCTCGTCCATCTCGGTGAAGACGTCGGATTCGCGTTCGAAGGTGAAGAACGCTTCGGAGAGGGGCGAGACGGCGTCGCCGATCTCCTGGCCGTGTTCGAAGGCGGGGGTCTGGAAGAGGGTCCCGGCCTCGAACTGGGCGGTGAACGGGGTGACGTCGATGCCTTGGGCGGCGAGGGATTCGGTGGTGATCGCCATGGAGGAGGCGATGGACGGGAAGAAGCTGCCGTCGGCGCCGGCGAGGTCCTGGCATTCGGGCGAGTTCATGTAGGCGATCCAGGCGAAGGACTCGTCGGGGTGCTCGGTGCCGGCCCAGATGGAGTCGGCGTTGGAGTTGGCCATGGCGCGGCGCTCGCCTTCGGGGCCGATGACGCTGGGCGCGATGCCGACGGTGAGGTCGGGGAGGGCGTAGAAGCTGGTGGCGTTCCAGGACCCGGACTGGACCATGGCGACCGAGCCGGAGCCGAGCTGCTCGGCCTGGCCGAGGGTGAACTCGCCTTCGGCGGGGGTGAGGCCGCGGGTGGAGAGGCCGCGGAGGTATTCGGCGGTGGCGACGTAGCGGGGGTCGGAGTACCGGAGGGTGGTGGGCCAGTTGTCCTCGTCGCCGAGGGTCCAGCCGGTGGTGGCGGCGAAGTTGGCCCAGGTGTCCTGGCCGTTGACGCCGCCGGAGCCGAGGGAGTTGATGCCGTAGACGGCGACGTTCTCGGGGTCGAAGCCGGGTTCGTCGCCGCGGACGCCGTTCTCGTCGACGGTGAGGCGGGCGATGACGTCTTCGAAGGTGCCGCCGTCGTCGGGATTCCAGGTCATGTTCGCGACGTCGTCGGCGGTGAGTCCGGCGTCGGCGAGCATGTCGGCGTTGTAGTAGAAGGCGACGGTGGCCCAGTCCTTGGGGAGGCCGTAGACGCTGCCGTCGGTGTACGTCCAGGTGGGGACGCCGACGGCGAGCCGGTCGAGGTCGTAGCCGGTTGAGTCGATGTAGTCGTCGAGGGGCAGGAGCTGGCCTTGGGAGGTGTACTCGGGGTAGTTGTTCATGTGGTCCATGAACGTGTCGGGGGCGCTGCCGGCGACGAAGCCGGAGGTGAGCTTGGTCCAGTAGTCGTCCCAGGCGTACTGGGAGATCTCGACGGTGACGCCGGGGTTGGCGTCCTCGAAGGCGGGCACGCACTTCTCCCAGGACTGGGCCTGCTTCTCGTCCCAGGTCCACCACTGGACGACGGTGCCGCCGTCGGCGGAGGCGCCGCAGGCGGCGGCGGTCGCGGCGAGGACGGCGGTGGCGGCGATGGAGGCGAGGCGGGTGGGTCTCATGCTCGGCGGTTCCTGTTCGTCGGGGACGGGTGGGCACCGGTCGCCGCTCGCCGGTCGACGGCGACCACGAGGATCGTAGGGACGGCGGGGGCGGGGAGTGAATGGCTTTCTCGACGCGGACCCTGGACGTTTCGACTGATGCGTACGGCCCGGCTTCGCCCGTTTCGCGCAGCGCCCGCGGGGGCCTAGACTCGCATCGGCTCCGGGTGAATCGGCTCGGGGCCGGACCCGGCAACGCCAATGCTCAGTACCCTTCGCCACCAGGGAGTCTCCATTGCATCAGCAGCAGCAGGCCGTCAGGGAACGTCTCGACCGCTTCGTGCGGGAGCGGCTGGAACCGGCGAAGGCGCGGGCGAGCGCGCCGGTCCGGGTCGAGGCGTGGGCGGCGCCGGGCGAGCCGGTGCCGTTCGCCGAGGCCGTCGCGCAGGAGTACGCGCCGGTCGAGGAGGGCCACGCGTGGGGCCGGGCCTGGGGCACGGTGTGGTTCCGGGTCTCGGGGACCGTGCCGGCCGAGTGGTCGGCCGAGCGCGGCGAGGTCGAGCTTGAGGTGAACCCGGGGTTCATCGGCGAGGGTGCGGGCTTCCAGGTGGAGGCCCTCGTGTTCGACGGGTCCGGCAAGGCGCTGAAGGCGATCGAGCCGAAGAACGACTACGTGCGGCTGCAACTGGCGCCGGGCGAGTCGTTCGAGCTGTACGTGGAGGCCGCGGCGAATCCGGACGTGTTCATGACCGGGGAGCGGTACGCGCCGACCCCGTTGGGCCGCTGGGAGACCGCACCCGACACGCCGATCTACCGACTGGGCCGGATCGCGGTCGTGCACCGGGACGCGACGGTGTGGGAGCTGGTGCAGGACGTGGCGACGGTGCGCGGCCTGGCGCTGGAGCTGCCGGAGGGCTCGCCGCGGCGGGCCGAGCTGTTCGCGGCCCTCGACGCGATGGTCGACGCGGTCCACCCGCACGACGTGCACGGCACGGCCGTCGCGGGGCGCAAGGCGCTGCGGCGGGTGCTGGAGTCGCCGGCGGCGCGCAGCGCCCACCGGGTGTACGCGGTGGGGCACGCGCACATCGACTCGGCGTGGCTGTGGCCGGTGCGCGAGACGGTGCGCAAGTGCGCGCGCACGTTCGCGAACGTGCTGGAGCTGATGGACGCCGACCCGGACCTCATCTTCGCGTGCTCGTCGGCGCAGCAGTTCGCGTGGATCAAGGAGTTCTACCCGGAGCTGTTCGCGCGCATCAAGACCCGGGTCGCCGAGGGCCGGTTCGTGCCGGTCGGCGGGATGTGGGTCGAGTCGGACACGAACATGCCCGGCGCGGAGGCGATGGCGCGGCAGTTCGTGGAGGGGAAGCGGTTCTTCCTGGAGGAGTTCGGGATCGACACCCGCGAGGTGTGGCTGCCGGACTCGTTCGGGTACACCGGGGCGCTGCCGCAGATCGCGCGCGCGGCCGGGGCCGGGTACTTCCTGACGCAGAAGCTGTCGTGGAACGAGGTCAACAAGTACCCGCACCACTCCTTCGACTGGGAGGGCATCGACGGGACGCGGATCTTCGCGCACTTCCCGCCGGTGGACACGTACAACTCGAAGCTGTCGGCCGCCGAGCTGGCGCACACGGAGCGGAACTTCGCGGACAAGGGCCGCGCGAACATGTCCTTGGTGCCGTTCGGGTTCGGCGACGGCGGGGGCGGGCCGACCCGCGAGATGATGGCCGCCGCGCGGCGCGCGGTGGACCTGGAGGGGTCGCCCGCGGTGCGGATCGCGCCGCCGATCGTGTTCTTCGAGGACGCCGAGGCGGAACTGTCGTCGCGTCCGGTGTGGAGCGGCGAGCTGTACCTGGAGAACCACCGCGGCACGTACGCGTCGCAGGCGCGCACCAAGCGCGGCAACCGCCGCAGCGAGGCGCTCCTGCACGAGGCCGAGCTGTGGGCCGCGACCGCGACCGTGCGCACCGGCGCGGCGTACCCGCACGAGCTGCTGCGCAGCGCCTGGCAGACGGTGCTGCTCAACCAGTTCCACGACATCCTGCCGGGCTCGTCGATCGGCTGGGTGTACGACCAGGCCGCGAAGGAGTACGCGCAGATCGAGGCGGACCTGGAGCCGGTGATCACCGGTGCGGTCGAAGCGCTCGGCGCCGGTGGCGAGGGCGGGTTCGTGAACTCCGGTCCATACGAAGTGGACGGCGTACCCGCGTTCGGGGTCGGGCCGAGGCGAGTCGACGGGTCGGTCAGCGTCGAGCAGTCGGAAGGCTCGATCACGGTCGCGAACGACGCGGTCGTCCTGGTCCTCGACGCCGACGGGCTCATCATCTCGTTGGTGGACAAGGCGACCGGGCGCGAGACCGTGCCGCCGGGCGAGAAGGGCGGGCTGCTCCAGGTCTTCACCGACACGCCGCGCCAGTACGACGCGTGGGACGTGGACATCGAGTACCGGCGCTCGGGCCGCGACCTGGTGGCGGCCGACGACGTCAAGGTCGTCGAGGACGGCGGCGACCGCGCGGTCGTGCGCGTCGCGCGGACCTTCGGCTCCTCGGCGATCGTCCAGACGTTCACGCTGGAGGCCGGGCGCGGCGCGGTCGACATCGAGACCACTGTGGACTGGCATGAGCGCCAGCACATGCTGAAGTTCGCGTTCCCCGTGGACGTGCACACCTCATCGGCCCGCTCGGAGATCCAGTTCGGGCACATCGACCGGCCCACGCACACCAACACCAGCTGGGACGAGGCCCGGTTCGAGACGTGCGCGCACCGCTGGGTGCACGTCGCCGAGGCCGGTTGGGGCCTGGGCGTGGCGAACGACGCGACCTACGGACACGACGTCACGCGGCACGCGCGCAGCGGCGGCGGCACGTTCTCGGTGGTGCGCCAGACGCTCCTGAAGTCCCCGCTGTTCCCCGACCCCGAGGCCGACCAGGGCGCGCACGTCTTCCGCACCTCGCTCGTGCCCGGCGGCGTCGCCGAGGCCGTGCGGACCGGGTACCGGCTCAACCTGCCGCTGCGGGCCGCCGCGGCGGGCGCGGTCGCGCCGCTGGTGTCGGTCGCGAACCCGGCCGTGGTGGTGGAGACCGTGAAGCTGGCCGAGGACGGCTCCGGCGACGTGGTCGTGCGCCTCTACGAGGCGCACGGGACGCGGACCGAGGCCGTGCTGGAGCTGGGCTTCACGGCAGCGTCGGTGGCCGAGACGGACCTGCTGGAGCGCGAGAGCGAGCAGGCGGCCGTGACCGGCGTCGACGGCGGCTCGGTGTCGCTCGCCTTGCGGCCGTTCCAGCTCGTGACGCTGCGGATGCCGCGCGCATAAGCGATCGGCGGGCCGGGCGCATGCCCGGCCCGCCGGTGAGAGCAACGTCCCTGGACGATCCGCCGCCAGGCGTGTTGTATTGGCGCATGCCGATCGCAGAGGGCTTCCGCGGGCACCGCATGGTCGTGGTCCCGCGCCCGCAGGTCGCCGAGGCGCTGCGGCGGCCGGTCACGCGCCGACTCCTGGTGACCGACGCGGGCTGCTACCCGGCCGCCGCCGACCACCGGATGCAGCGCCCGCGCGGCATCGACGAGGCGATCCTCATCGTCTGCACCTCCGGCACCGGCTGGGCCCGCGTCGGCTCGGCCATGCACCGCCTCGGGGCGTGGCAGGCGCTCGTCATCCCCAGCGGCGTCCCGCACGAGTACGGGGCCGACGCGCGCGACCCCTGGACGATCTGGTGGGCGCACCTCGCCGGGACCGACGTCGCCGAACTCATCGAAAGCCTTGAGGCCACGGCCGACCGGCCCGTCGTCCCGGTCCGCGCCATCGACCGCGCCGTGGCCCTCCTCGACGAGATCGTCACCGGCCTCGAACGCGACCAGTCCCCCGTCCGCCTCCTCGGCGCGGCCGGGGCCGCGTGGAAGCTCCTGACCCAGATCAACGTCGACCGGCTCCTGCCCGAACCCGGCGACCCGCTCCAGCGGGCCATGAACTACCTGGCCGAACGCCTCGACGGCAAGGTGAAGGTCTCGGACCTGGCGAGCCTCGTCGGCGTCTCGCCCTCGCACCTGGGCGCCCTGTTCCGCAAGGCGACCGGCGGCGGCGTCCTCGCCCACCACACCGCCCTGCGCATGGCCCGCGCCCGGCAGCTCCTCGACGCCACCGACGCGACGGTCACCGAGATCGCCTTCGACCTGGGCTTCGACGACGCCTTCTACTTCTCGCGCGTCTTCCGCCGCCACCACGGCATGAGCCCCAGCGACTTCCGCAGGCGCTACACCGGCTGAACCCAGTCGCCGGACTCGACCAGGCCGAGCACGAGCGCGGCGATGTTCCAGGCGTCGTCGGCGCCGCTGTGGTGGCGGCCTTCGAGCGGGAGGCCGGCGATGTCGAGGGCGGTGTGCATGCCGGGGCGGCGCTTGAGGCCGCGCGCCTCGGTGAAGCGGAGCTTGACGTTGGTGTGGCGGCCGGAGAACGGGTATCGAGTGCCGGTGGCCTTGGCCTGGCGCTGGAACTGGTTGCGGTCGTAGTCGCCCCAGCTGGCCCACGGACGCGAGTCGGCGCGGTGCTCACCGGTGAGGAGGCGGCAGGCTTCGGCGAACTCGACGCCGGTGTCCACTTCGGCCTGGGTGAGGCCGGTGAGCTCGGTGCAGAACTCGCTGACGCGCGAGCGGCGGGGCCGGACCAGGATGCGGTGCTTCGAGACGCGTTCGCGGGTAGCAAGGTCCACGACGGTGAGGCCGATCTCGATGATCTCGCTGACGGCCCCGGCGGGCGGCTGACCGTCCCAGCAGGTGGCCTCGACGTCCACGACGTTGAGCAGGGTGTCCATGCCTTGCAGCGTAAAGGGCCCGTCCACCGGGTTTCGGCGGACGGACCCTTCTCGGATCAGACTGCGGTCCAGCGGCTCTCGTCGCCGGCGCTCGCCTCGACCGCGGCCAGGACCTTCTGGACCTGGAGCGCGTCGGGGAACGACGGGGTCGGCTGCTCGCCCGCCGCGATGGCGTTGGTGAGGTCCACGACCTGGTGGGTGAAGGCGTGCTCGTACCCGAGGCCGTGCCCGACCGGCCACCAGTTCCCGGTGTACGGGTGCTCGGGCTCGGTGGCCTGGATCTTGCGGAACCCGGAGTTGGGGCCCTCGCCCGAGTCGTAGAACCACAGCGAGTTCATGTCCTCGAAGTCGAACGCCAGGGAAGCCTTGGAGCCGTTGAGCTCCAGGCGCATCGCGTTCTTGCGGCCGAGCGCGAAGCGGGTGGCCTCGAAGACGCCGATCGCCTGGTTGTCGAACCGCGCCGTGAAGACCGCCGCGTCGTCCACGGTGACCGGGCCCTTCGGACCGTCGGTGCCGCCGTGACCGCCCAGGCCCACGAAGTCGCCGCCGACCGGGCGCTCCTTGACGAAGGTCTCCAGGATCGCCGAGACGCCCGTGACGTTCGAACCCGCGATCCACTGCGCCGCATCGATGATGTGCGCGCCGATGTCCCCGAGGGACCCCGAGCCGGACTTCGACTTGTCGAGGCGCCAGGTCAGGGGCGCGTTCTCGTCGGTGAGCCAGTCCTGGAGGTACTGCGCCCGCACGTGGCGGATCTCCCCCAGCGCGCCCGAGTCGACCAGGCGCTTGGCGAGCGACAGCGCCGGGGTGCGGCGATAGCTGAACCCGCACATGGCAAGGACGCCACGGGCTTTCGCGGCCTCGGCCGCGGCGGTCATCAGCTCGGCCTCTTCGACGGAGTTCGCCAGGGGCTTCTCGCACAGCACGTGCTTGCCCGCTTCGAGCGCGGCGATCGCGATCTCGGCGTGCAGGTTCCCGGGGACGCAGATGTCGATGAGGTCGATGTCGTCGCGCTCGATGAGGCGGCGCCAGTCGGTCTCGACCGAGTCCCAGCCGAGCTTGACCGCGGCGGCGGCGACCCGCTCGGGGTCGCGCCCGGCGAGGGCGGTCATCTCGATGCCGAGCGGCAGGTCGAAGAAGCGCGGCGCGGTGCGCCACGCGTGCGAGTGGGCCGCGCCCATGAAGGCGTACCCGACCATGCCGATGCGAAGCTTCTCAGTCACTGCGGCTCCCTCGGTTCAGGCCGTCGCGGACCGACGGCCAGCTGTGCAACACGGTGAGGATATCGGCGTCCGTCGTTGCCGCGAGCGCGGTGTCGTAAGAGCCGTCGAGGATCTCGTCCATCGAGACGCGCCGTCCCTCGGCGGCGCTGCGGATCGCGGCCTCGACCATGGCGAGACTGAGGAGGTTCGCGTGGACGCGGCCCATCGGCTCGCGGCCGGTGCGCAGCGCGGCGGTGAACTCGCGCAGGGACCCGGCGATGCCGTCGCCGGGGTCCTCGGCGACGGCCTTGGACTCCGGGTCCGCTTGCGGGTCGCCGTCGCCGTCCCACACGGTGGTGCCGTGCTCGGCGGAGACGCGCCAGGCGCCGTTCCAGGAGGTCTCGAAGCCGGGGCTGCACCAGGACCCGTTGAACGTGAACCTCGCGCCGCCCTCCATCTCGAAGGCGGCGGTGGCGGCCGCGTTCCCGGCGTACCAGGACCACGGCGGGTTGTACTCCTCGCAGACGACCGCGACGGGGTCGGCGTCGAGGAGGAAGCGCGCCATGTCGAACTGGTGGATCGCCATGTCGAGCAGGAGCGGGCTGTCCATCTCGTCGCGGAAGCCGCCGAAGCGCGGGGCCTTGAAGAAGTCGACCGCGACGATCCCGATGCGCCCCAGGGATTCGAGCTGCCGCTTGGCCTGGAAGAGGCCGCGGTTGTAGCGGCGGGACTGGCTGACCATGAACAGGTGCCCGGTCAGCTCGGCCGCGGCGGCGAGCGCGATGCCCTCGGCGACCGTGGCGGCCACCGGCTTCTCCCCCAGGACCGGCAGCCCGGCCTTGAGGGCGGCGATCGTGACCGGGTGGTGGGCTTCGGGGATGGTGGCGTTGACGATCGCGTCGGCGCCGGTGCGCTTGGCGAGTTCGACCGCGTCGGTGCCGGTTTCAAGATCAGTGCCGGTGGCGATGTCGCGGCCGAGGTCGGCCGCGGCGGACTCGGTGGCGGCCGGGTAGAGGTCGGCGATGCCGACAAGTTCGGTGTCCGGGTCGGCCTCGATGGTGTGCATCCAGGCGCGGCCCATGCCGCCGGCGCCGACCACGACGAGGCGAAGGGGCCCTTCGGAGGTCAGGGTTTGGAAGCTCATCGTTCGAACGCCCCGCGGTAGCCCTGGCCGTTGAAGAAGTCGTCGGTGTCGTAGCGCAGGAGGGTGGGGGTCTCGCGCTCGCGGTCGGGGCGGGCCCATTCGATGCCGTTGGCGATGACGTGGTTGACGTCGGGGTGGTGGTAGACGGGGAAGTCCTGGTCGCCGGGGCTGAAGTAGAAGATCCGGCCGAAGCCGCGGCGGTAGGTCATGCCGGAGCGGAAGACCTCGCCGCCGGTGAACCCGGAGATGAAGATGAGTTCGTCGGGGGTGGGGACGTCGAAGTACTCGCCGTACATCTCCTGCTCGGGGATGACGATCGGGTTGGGGATGCCGCGGGCGATGGGGTGCTGCGGGTTGACGGTCCACACCAGTTCGCGGTCGTGCTCGCTGCGCCAGCGCAGGGTGCAGGTGGTGCCCATGAGCTTCGTGAAGATCTTCGACCAGTGTCCGGAGTGGAGGACGACCAGGCCCATGCCGGCGAGGACGTGGCGGTGGACGCGGTCGACGACCTCGTCGGCGACCTCGCCGTGGGCGGCGTGGCCCCACCAGACGAGCACGTCGGTGGCGTCGAGGACGTCGGAGGTCAGGCCGTGCTCGGGCTCGTCCTGGGTGTGGGTGGTGATGACGGCCTTGTCGCCCAGCCATTCGCCGACGCCCTTGGCGATGGCGCCGTGCATGCCGTCGGGGTAGCGCTCGGCCACGGACGGCTCGACCTGCTCGTGGCGGTTCTCGCCCCAGATGACGGCGCGGATCGGTGCATTGGACATGCAGTGGTGCTCCTTATGAGTGTTTTATGCGTTGTGAGCTTATAAAGCGGCGGGTGTATTCGGTTTCGGTCCGGTTCATGCGGACCGGTCCGTGCTGGAGCGGACGGTGAGGGTCGGCGCCAGCAGCACGTGTTCGGGGGTCTCGGTCCTGGTGATGACCAGGCGCACGAGTTCGGCGGCGATCTCGGCGGAGGCCTGGCGGACGGAGGTGATGCCGACCGGGCCGAATCCCGTGAGGGGCGTGTCGTCGTAGCCGGTGACGGCCACGTCGCGGCCGGGGACGAGGCCGCGGGCCTGGAGGGTGATCACCGCGCCCGCGGCGAGGGTGTCGGCCTTGCAGATGATCGCGGTCGGGGGGTTCGGCGAGTCGAGGAGGTCGGCGGTGAGGCGCACGCCGGAGGCGAGGTCGCTGCCGCTGGGGGCGATCCGGGCGTCAGCGGTCGAGGAGTGGAGTCCGAGGCGCTCGCAGGCGTCGCGGTAGCCGTTCTCGCGCTGGACCATGGTGACGCTGTTGCGGTTGGCGCCGATGTAGGCGAGTTCGCGGTGGCCGCGGTCGTGGACGTGCTGGACGGCGAGCTCGATGCCTTGGGCGGCATCGCCTTCGGCCCAGGACCAGGGGCTGTCGAAGGCGCGGTCGGTGCGGCCGTAGGCGGCGAAGGGGATGCCGCGGGCGTGGAGTTCGACCGGGCGCGGGTCGGCGGGGCCGACGTTGGAGATGACGAACCCGGCGACGGACTGGCCGAAGTACAGGTCCTCGCACACGCCCATGAGCGCGGCGGGGTCCTGCTGGGTGATGAGGGTGAGGTTGCGGTCGGCGGTCTGGCAGGCGGCGGCGAGGTCGTGGAGGAAGACGTCCATGTACTGGTTGCCGACGGTGTCGATGTGCGGGAGGACGTAGCCGATCTGGCGCGGCTGGGCGAGGCGGAGGCTGCGGGCGACGAGGTTGTTGCGGTACCGCAGCTCGGCCATGGCGGCGTGGACCTTCGCGCGGGTGGCCTCGGCGACGACCTCGGGGCGGTTGATGACGTTCGAGACGGTCATGACCGAGACGCCGGCGCGGTCGGCGACGTCGGCCATGCTGGCCTTGCGTCGCCCGTCGGGGGTGCCGCCCATGCGCCGCCTCCGATCGTCACTGGTCGTCACTGGTCGCGCCGCGGGCGATTTTAAGCATAAAGTCGCGGGCCGGTCAAGCGCCTTCCTCGCGTTTCCGCTCGCATTCCCGGGCGCTGTCGCACCCGGAAGGCACCCTTGCAGCCGGGGGCGACCTCGAATCGAATAACCCTCGCGTTCCCGGGGCATGGTGCAGAACACCCTCAATGGGGGAATTCAGGCGCCCGTTCACTAGTTGCACACGAGTATGAGCACAATCGGATTGATCGGCAGCGGCAACATCGGCGGCGCCATCGCGCGCCTCGCCGTCAAGGCGGGGCACAGCGTGGTCCTGAGCAACAGCCGCGGGCCGGAGACGCTCGCGGACCTCGTCGCGGAGCTGGGGCCGAACGCCCGCGCCGCGACGCCCGCCGAGGCCGCGGCCGCGGGCGACCTGGTCGTCGTGACCATCCCGCTGAAGGCCTACAAGACCGTCCCGGTCGAGGAGCTGCGCGGCAAGGTCGTCTTCGACACGAACAACTACTACCCCGAGCGCGACGGCCACATCGCCGAGCTCGACGACGAGTCGACCACCGTGTCGGAGCTGCTCCAGGCGCACCTGCCGGAGTCGTTCGTCGTCAAGGGCTTCAACAATATCTACCAGGGGCACGTGGGCGAGCTGGCCCGCCCGGCCGGGGACCCCGAGCGCTCGGTCCTGGCGATCGCCGGTGACGACGCGGCCGCCAAGAAGACGGTCACCGACTTCCTCGACTCGCTCGGCTACGGCGCCTACGACGTCGGCCCGCTGGCCGAGGGCTGGCGCTTCCAGCGCGACACCCCTGCGTACGGGGTGTTCTTCACCGAGAAGTTCTCCTTCGACGCCGTGCCGGCCGCGCGCCAGGTGACGCCGGAGGTCATCGAGCCGCTCCTGAAGGCCGCCAAGCGATACCGCGACATGTAAGCACCGAACACCGCGAGCCCGGATCGACGAACGTCGACCCGGGCTCCTTGCGTTTCCCATCGATGTAGTTATATTAGTTTGGACGTACGACAAACATAACGGCTTCCGACCTTCGCACCACCGGCCTTCGGCGAAGAGCACCTGCATCCCCCGATGAAAGGCATCCCCATGGGCGACAACCCGAGCCGATCACTGTTCCGCCTCGACCGCCGGTCGCTGTTCCAAGTCGGGGCGGGCGCCGCCGCCGCGACCTCGCTCGCGGCCTGCGGCGAACTCGACGAGGGGCCCGAGGGCACCGCCGCCGGGTCCGACGAGCTCGCCGAGCTCCTGCCGACGTACACGCCGTACGAGGGCGGCATCGCGCCCGACCTCCCCGGCCAGGCCGACGGCACCGTCACCCCCGGCTTCCTCTCGCGCCCGGCCGAACCGGTCCAGGCGATCGCCGAGCCGCCGATGACCACCGGCGAGGACATCACCGCGATCACTCCCCTGTGGAACCCGACGCCGCCGGGCCTGCCCGACAACTCGTACTTCACCACCGTGAACGGGATCCTCGGCGGCACCGTCGTGTTCAACATCGCCGACGGCAACAACTACCTCGACAAGATCACCACCACGCTCGCCGGCGGCGACGTCCCGGACATGTTCCAGATCCCCGGCTGGGAGATCGTGAACATCTCCGACTTCGGCGAGGCCGCGAACGAGCTGTTCGCCGACCTCTCGCCCTACCTCGCCGGGGACAAGGCCAAGGACTACCCGCTCCTCGCCTCCTACCCCACGGCCGCCTGGGCCATGGGCGTCTTCGGCGGCAAGCTCCTCGGCATCCCCTGGGAGCGGTCGCCGTACACGAACGCCCTGTTCACCCGCCAGGACATCCTCGACGAGCTGGGCCTGGAGCACCCCACGAACCTCGAAGAGCTGCTGGCGATCGCCGAGGAGGTCAACGACCCCTCGAACAACCGCTGGGCGTTCGCGAGCCTCGACCAGACCGTTCAGGAGGCCATGGGCGTCCCGACACTGTGGAGGATCGAGGACGGGAAGCTGGTCCACAAGTTCGAGACCCAGGCGTTCGCCGACGCCATCGAGTTCACCCGCCAGGCCTTCGACAAGGGCCTGGTCCACCCCGACTACGTGGCCGACCGCAGCACGAACGCGAAGGAGCTCATCGGCTCCGGGCAGGCCGTGTTCTTCGAGGACGGCGTCGGCGCCTGGCACGAGATGTTCCAGACCTACCGCGGCGTCGAGGGCTTCGACCTCCAGATCGTGGACCCGCTCGCCCGCGAGGCCGGCGGCGCCGCCACGATCTGGCGCGACGACCCCGCCGGGATGTTCACCTTCATCAAGAAGGACCTCTCCGAGGAGCGCGTCAAGGAGTGCCTGCGGGTCGCCAACTGGTGCTCGGCGCCGTACGGCACCGTCGAGTACGACCTGGTCTCCGACGGCGTCGAAGGCGTCCACTTCACCGTCGACGCCGAGGGCGTGCCCCAGCGCACCGAGCTGGGCCAGACCGAGGTCGCCCCCACCTACATGTTCCTGTCCGGGCGCGCGAACGCGAACAACAAGTTCCAGTACCCGGGCATGGTCGAGCGCCTGCACGAGTGGGAGACCACCGCCGCGCCGGCCCTCGACGACAGCCCGTTCCAGGGCCTGCGCGTCGAGATGCCCTCCGACCTCTCGGCCGAGAACGAGCCGATGAAGGACGCCTTCCACGAGATCTACCGCGGCCAGCGCGAAGTGGCCGACTGGCCGGGCATTGTGGACGACTGGCGCGCGAAGGTCGGCGATTCCGCCCGCGAGTACTACACCGGCGTCGCGGAGGACAACGACCGACTGTGAGCGCCCGTCTGAAGCGGGACTGGCCGCTGCTGCTCATGGCGGCGCCGATGATGCTGCTGGTGTGGGGGTTCTGGTGGATCCCCGCACTGGGCAACGTCATCGCGTTCCAGGACTACAAGCCCTACACCGGCGGGATCTTCGGATCCACCATCGTGGGGTTCACGCACTTCCAGCTGCTGTTCGCCGACCCCGCGTTCACGCGGGCGCTGGTGAACACGCTGTCGATCACCGCGTTCCAGGTGGTCTTCTACTTCCCGGTGCCGATCGCGCTCGCGCTGCTCATGCACTCGCTGGTGTCCGAGCGGCTGCGGTCGATGCTCCAGAGCGTGGTCTACCTGCCGTACTTCTTCTCCTGGGTGCTCGTCATCGCGATCTTCCAGCAGATGCTCGGCGGCGCGGGCCTGCTCAGCCAGACGTTGCGGGCCAACGGTTTCGAGGGCGTCGACTGGATGACGAATCCGGACACGTTCATCCTGCTGGTGACCTCGCAGGCGATCTGGAAGGAGGCCGGGTTCGGGGCGATCATCTTCCTCGCGGCCCTGGCCGCGATCGACCCGAACCTGTACGAGGCCGCCGCGGTCGACGGGGCCGGGCGGTGGCGGCGGCTGTGGCACATCACGCTGCCGGGCATCCGGCCGGTGATCGTGCTGCTGCTGATCCTGCGGCTCGGCGACGCGCTGAACGTCGGGTTCGAGCAGTTCTTCCTGCAGCGCAGCGCGGTCGGGTCGCAGGCGTCCGAAGTGTTCGACACGTTCGTGTACTACAGCGGCGTCCGCACCGGCGACTTCGACTACGGGGCCGCGGCGGGGCTGTTCAAGGGCGTGGTCGGGCTCGTGCTGATCCTGGCCGCCAACAAGGCCGCCCACCTGCTGGGCGAACGGGGGGTGTACTCGAAGTCATGAGCGCCAATGCGAAACGGGCCGCGTGGGAAGAGAAGCCCACGGTCGGAGGGCAGGCGCTGAAGGGCGCGAGCATCATCGTGATCGCCCTGCTGATCCTGTTCCCGCTCTACACGATCGCCTTGACGAGCCTGTCGAGTTCGGAGACGGTCAACCGCGTCGGCGGACTCGTGGTCTGGCCCGGCGACGGGATCACCTTCGAGGCGTACGAGCAGATGTTCCGCAACCCGGTGGTCCTGCGCAGCCTCCTGGTGTCCCTGGGGATCACGGCGGTCGGGACGACGATCAGCGTGGTCGTGTCGATCCTCGGCGCGTACTCGCTGTCGCGGCCGGGGTCGTTCGGGCACCGGACGGTGCTGTTCTCGGTCCTGCTGATGTTCGTGATCTTCCCGGGCCTCATCCCGGTCTACCTGTGGGTGAGCGCGATCGGGTTGCGGGACAACTACCTGGCGATGATCCTGCCGATGGCGGTGTCGGCGTTCAACGTCGTGGTGCTGCGGGCGTTCTTCATGAGCCTGCCGCAGGAGCTGTTCGACGCGGCGCGCATCGACGGGGCCGGGGAGTTCCGGGTGCTGTGGCAGATCGTGGCGCCGCTGTCGAAGGCGGTGATCGCGGTGGTGACGCTGTTCTACGCGGTCGCGTACTGGAACAACTGGTTCAACGCGTTCCTGTACCTCGACGACACCTCGAAGTGGCCGCTCGCGCTCGTGCTGCGCACGTACGTGGTCGAGTCCTCGCCGCTGCCGCAGGCCTCGGGCCTGAGCACCGCGCCGCCGACGCTCGCGGTGAAGATGGCGATCGTCATGATCGCGATCATCCCCGCGCTGATCATCTACCCGTTCGTGCAGAAGCACTTCAAGAAGGGCGTCATCATCGGCGCCGTCAAGGGCTGAGTGCGCACAGGGCCCGGATCGCACCTCTCGTAGGAGGTGCGATCCGGGCCCTTTCGGTTCGGCTAGTCGCGCTTGAGGTCCACGAGCGCG